>CANJMO010000012.1 GCA_947475845.1 Caulobacteraceae bacterium
GGAGCCCTGGAAGTCGCGGCGGGTGTAGTCGGCGCGCAGGCCGTTCTTGTCGTCGAAGAAGTACTGGCCGCCGGCGCCGTAGTTGAAGCTGCCGGACACGACCTGGGTGGTCCCGGTCGGGGTTTCGTACTTGAACTGGGTGTCTCCGCCGCCGACGCGGGCGAGCAGTTCGAACCTGGGGGTGATCGGCACATAGCCGACGATGTAGCCGGCGCCCGACGGCTGTTCGCTGAGCGAGGTGCGGCCGCCCGGCGAGGCGTAGGTCGTGCTGTTGACCCCCGTGCCCAGCTCGGCTTCGACACCCCAGTACCGACCCATCTTGCCACCGAGACGCCCGGTGACTTCCCCGGCGTCGTGGCCGTTGGGCGAAAGGCCGGTGTAGCCGATCCCGGCGTAGGCCTGGGGCTGGGGCTGGGACATGGTCTGGGCCAAAGCAGGCGCGCCAATACCGGCGAGGGCCGCAGCAGCCGCAGCAATAACGAAGGTCTTCATAACGGGTTACTCCTAGTTAGCCCTTTCGGGTCTCCGGGAATAACTCCGCTAATTCAGAAATGTTGTTCAATAACAGCCGCGAATTGACCTTCGGCGTCTGGCTGATGCCTTTAGGCAACAGATTGTTTCACCAAACGACTCGATTTCGGCTAGACTTGAACGGTTGCTGAATAAACCAAGGACACTTTGTGGCTATTCTGTACGCCGCTACTTTTTGGCCAGCGCCGCCTGGGCCGCCGCGAGCCGGGCGATCGGCACGCGATAGGGCGAGCAGGACACATAATCCAGGCCCACGCTTTCGCAGAAGGCGATCGAGGCGGGGTCGCCACCGTGTTCGCCGCAGATGCCCATCTTGATATCCGGCCGCGCCGCCCGGCCGCGCTCGGCGGCGATGCGGATCAGGTCGCCGACGCCGTCCTGGTCGAGACTGACGAAGGGGTCCTTCTCGAAGATGCCCTTGTCGAGATAGACGTTGAGGAACCGTCCGCTATCGTCGCGGCTGATGCCGAAGGTCGTCTGGGTCAGGTCGTTGGTGCCGAACGAGAAGAACTCGGCGCTCTTGGCCAGATCCCCGGCGCGCAGGCAGGCGCGGGGCAGCTCGACCATGGTCCCGACCTGGTATTCCAGGGTCACGCCTGCTTCGGCGAACACTGCTTGCGCCACGCGGTCGGTGAGGACGCGCAGGTAGTCCATCTCCTCGCCCTTGGAGACCAGCGGATGCATGATCTCGGGCTTGGGGGCGACGCCGGTCTTGGCGACGATGATCCCGGCTTCGAAGATGGCGCGAACCTGCATCTCGTAGATTTCGGGATAGGACACCCCAAGCCGGCAGCCGCGATGGCCGAGCATCGGGTTGGTCTCATGCAGATCCTTGGCCCGGCGCAGCAGCTTGGCGACGTCCAGGCCGGTGGCCTCGGCGACGGCTTTCAGGTCCTCTTCGGAGTGCGGCAGGAACTCATGCAGCGGCGGGTCGAGCAGGCGGATGGTCACCGGCAGCGGGGCCATGATGGTGAATAGCTGGACGAAGTCGTCGCGCTGCATCGGCAGGATCTTGGCCAGGGCGGTGCGGCGGCCGGCTTCGTCGTCGGCCAGGATCATCTCGCGCACGGCGGCGATCCGGGTCTCGTCGAAGAACATGTGCTCGGTGCGGCACAGGCCAATGCCCTCGGCCCCGAACTGGCGGGCGGTCTTGGCGTCCAGCGGCGTCTCGGCGTTGGCGCGCACCTTCAGGCGGCGCACGGCGTCAGCCCATACCATCAAGGTGGCGAAATCGCCGGTCAGCTCGGGCTCGATCATGCCCACGGCGCCGGCCAGGATCTCGCCCTTGGAGCCGTCGATGGTGATGATGTCGCCGGCCTTGAAGGTGCGGCCGCGGGCGTGGAACACCCCGGCCTTCTGGTCGATCTGCAGGTCGCCGGCGCCGGACACGCAGGGCCGGCCCATGCCGCGGGCGACGACGGCGGCGTGGCTGGTCATGCCGCCCCGGGCGGTGACGATGCCGCGCGCGGCGTGCATGCCGTGGATGTCTTCCGGGCTGGTCTCGTCGCGCATCAGGATCACGGCGTCGCCCGCGCTCCCCAGCCGTTCGGCGTCTTCCGAAGTGAACACCAGCTTGCCGGTGGCCGCGCCGGGCGAGGCGGGCAGGCCGGTGGTGATCACGTCGCGCGCGGCGTTGGGATCGAGGGTCGGGTGCAGCAGCTGGTCGAGGGAGGCCGGCTCGATGCGGGCGATGGCCTCTTCCTGGGTGATCAGGCCCTCGGCGGCCATGTCCACGGCGATCTTAAGGGCGGCCTTGGCGGTGCGCTTCCCGTTGCGGGTCTGCAGCATGTAGAGCACGCCCTGCTCCACGGTGAACTCGATGTCCTGCATGTCGCGGTAGTGCCGCTCCAGCCGCTCGACCACCGCCTTGAACTGGGCGAACACCTCCGGCAGGGCTTCCTCCATCGACGGATTGTCGTCGCCCATCTCTTCGCGGGCGATTTTGGTCAGGCTCTGCGGCGTGCGGATGCCGGCGACCACGTCCTCGCCCTGGGCGTTGATCAGGAACTCGCCGTAAAGGCGCGCCTCGCCGGTAGAGGGGTTGCGGGTGAAGGCGACGCCGGTGGCCGAGCTGGCCCCCATGTTGCCGAACACCATCGACTGCACATTGACCGCCGTGCCCCAGCTTTCGGGGATGTCGTTCATGCGGCGGTAGAACTTGGCGCGGTCGTTCATCCAGCTGGTGAACACGGCGCCGACCGCGCCCCACATCTGCTCCTGAGCGTCCTGCGGGAACGGGGCGCCGAGCTCGCGCTCGACGGCCTGCTTGTACTCGCCCACCACCTCTTTCCAGTCCTCGGCCGACAGGTCGGTGTCGACGTAGGCGCCGAAGCGGTCCTTGGCGTCGTCGAGGATCTCCTCGAACATGTGGTGATCCAGATTGAGGACCACGTTGGAATACATCTGGATGAAGCGGCGGTAGCTGTCGAAGGCGAAGCGCTCGTCGCCGGACAAAGCGGCCAGGCCCTCGACGGTCTCGTCGTTGAGACCGAGGTTCAGCACCGTGTCCATCATGCCGGGCATCGAGGCGCGGGCGCCCGAGCGCACCGAGACCAGCAACGGATTGGCCGGATCGCCGAACGCCTTGCCGGTGGCCTGCTCGACCTTGGCCAGGGCGGCGGCGACCTGGGTCTTCAGCTCGGCCGGGTAGGCGCGTTCATTGGCGTAATAGTGCGTGCAGGCTTCGGTGGTGATGGTGAAGCCGGGGGGCACGGGCAGGCCCAGCGCGCTCATCTCGGCCAAGTTCGCGCCCTTGCCGCCGAGCAGGTTCTTCATCGACGCGTCGCCATCGGCCCCGCCGCCTCCGAAGGAATAGACCCAACGGATGGTGGAAGCGCCGTCAGCCATAAGCCTGTCCCTGTAATAGCGCGGGCGATCAGCCCACGATCAGCGAGAAATCCGCAGCCAGGCCCATGGCGTCGCGCACCTGGGCCAGCAGTCGCAGACGGTTATCCCGCACTGCAACATCGTCCGCATTCACTAGCACCTTCTCGAAGAAGGCGTCCACCGGTTGGCGCAGCGAGGCGAGTGTCGCCAGGGCGTCGGCATAGCGCTCGGCGGCCAGCTCGATCTGCAACTCCGGCAGCACCACGCGCAGGGTCACCAGCAGGGCCTGCTCCTCGGGCGGCGCGCCTTCGAGAACCGAGGCCTGGCCGGTGGGCAGCGGACCCTTCTTCTCCTCGGCCTTGAGGATGTTGGTGGCGCGGCGGTAGCCGGCCAGCAGGTTCGCGCCGTCCTCGGTCTTGAGGAAGGCGTCCAGCGCCTCGACCCGGTCGACGATGCGCACGAGGTCGTCGTCCCGGGTGGCGAAGATGGCGTCAACCAGATCGTGGCGCTTGCCCTGCTCGCGCAAGGCGACCTTCAGGCGGTCGGCGAAGAAGGCGAGCAGCTGTCCATCGACGCCCTCGGTCGCGGCGATGCGGCCCACGGCGGGCTTCAGCACCGCGCCCAGCGACAGGCGCAGACGATTGTCGAGGATCAGGCGGATCACGCCGAGCGCCGCGCGGCGCAGGGCGTAGGGGTCCTTGGATCCGGTGGGCTTCTCGTCGATGGCGAAGAAACCGGCCAGGGTGTCGAGCTTGTCGGCCAGGGCCACCGCCACCGAAATCGGCGCGGTCGGAACGGAGTCGCTGGGGCCGACGGGCTTGTAGTGGTCGCGGATGGCGTCGGCGATGTCGTCCATGCCCTCGGCGCGGGCGTAGTAGCCGCCCATCAGGCCCTGCAGCTCGGGGAACTCGCCGACCATGCCGGTGCCGAGGTCGGCCTTGGCCAAGCGCGCGGCCCTGGCGGCCAGTTCGGGATCGGCGCCGACCAGGGGCGCGATCTCGCGGGCCAGGGCCTCGATGCGCTCGACCCGGGCGTACATTGTGCCGAGCTTGGCGTGGAAGGTGACGCCCTTCAGCTTCTCCAGCCGGTCTTGCAGGCCGACCTTGCGGTCCTCGTCCCAGAAGAAGCGCGCGTCGTTCAGGCGCGCCGACAGCACCCGCGCGTTGCCGGCGGCGATGGCCGCGCCGCCGTCGATGGCCTCGATATTGGCCACGGTCAGGAAGTGCGGCGCGAGCTTGCCTGTGGCCGGGTCGCGGACGGCGAAATACTTCTGGTGCGTGCGCATCGAGGTGCGGATCACCTCGGGCGGCAAATCCAGGAACGCCGAGTCCATGTCGCCGAGGATCGGGGTCGGCCATTCGGACAGGCCGGACACCTCGTCCAGCAGGCCTTCGTCCTCGACCAGTTCCAGATTGCGCGCGTGGCACAGGGTGCGCGCCTCGTGCTGGATGCGCTGCTTGCGCTCCTCCACGTCGAGCACGACGTAGTGGGCTTCCAGCCCCTCGGCGTATTGTTCGAAGGTCTTGGCGCGGAACGCCTGGCGCGGACCCATGAAGCGGTGGCCTTCGGAAAGGTCGCCGCTCCTGATGCCATCGATGTCGATCGGCACGATCTCGCCGTCGAACACGCACAGGATCCGCTGCAGCGGGCGCACCCAGCGCAGGGAGCCCGTGCCCCACTTCATCGACTTGGGCCAGGCGAAGCCGCGGACGATGGCTTCCACCATCTCGGCGACGATCTCGGGGGTCGGGCGGCCGGCCTTGTGGATGTGGGCATACAGAACGCCGTCGCGCTCGGTCAGCTGGTCGCGGGTCAGGCCGGTGGAGCGCAGGAAGCCTTCGATGGCCTGATCGGGCGAGCCGGCGCGCGGGCCTTTGCGCTCTTCATGGCGGTCAGACTGGGTCGGCGCGAGCCCGTCGGCCACCAGGGTCAGGCGACGCGGGCCGGCGAAGGCCTTGACGCCCTCGGGCAAGAAGCCGGCCTCGGCCAGCTTTTCACGGGCCATGCGTTCGAGGTCGCGCGCGGCCTGGGCCTGCATGCGCGCGGGGATTTCTTCGGAAAACAGTTCGAGGAGGAGCTGGGGCATGGTTACGCGGCGGTCTGCTGGGCGACCCAGGCTTCGGCGCACATCTTACACAGGTCGCGGATGCGGCCGATGTAGCTCTGGCGTTCGGCCACGGCGATGGCGCCGCGGGCGTCCATCAGGTTGAACAGGTGGCTGGCCTTGAGCACATGATCATAGGCGGGCAGCACCAGTTGCTGGCCCTGCGGCCCGGTCATGGCCAGGAAGCGCGGCACCTGGCGTTCCATGTCCTCGAACTGGCGCTTGAGCACCTCGACGTCGAAGGCGTGGAAGTTGGCTTCCGACCACTGGCGCTCGTTCTCCAGGAACACGTCGCCGTAGGAGACCCCGGCGTTGTTGAAGCGCAGGTCGTACACATTGTCGACGCCCTGCACATACATGCACAGACGCTCCAGGCCGTAGGTCAGCTCGCCGGCCACCGGATCGACGTCGAGACCGCCGACCTGCTGGAAGTAGGTGTACTGCGACACCTCCATCCCGTCGCACCAAACCTCCCAGCCGAGGCCCCAGGCGCCCACGGTGGGGTTCTCCCAGTCGTCCTCGACGAAGCGGATGTCGTGCAGGGTCGGGTCCAGGCCGATGGCCGCCAGGGAGCCCAGATAGAGGTCCTGCATGTTGGGTGGGTTGGGCTTCAGGATCACCTGGTACTGATAATAGTGCTGCAGGCGGTTGGGGTTCTCGCCGTAGCGGCCGTCGGACGGGCGGCGCGAGGGCTGCACATAGGCGGCGTTCCACGGCTTGGGGCCGAGCGCGCGCAGCACCGTCGCCGGATGCAAGGTCCCCGCCCCCACTTCAACGTCATAGGGCTGCAGAATCGCGCAGCCCTTGTCGCTCCAATAGGCGTGGAGGGTCAGGATCAGATCCTGGAACGAAAGCGGTGTTGTGCTGGCGTTTGCGGCAGACATCGGGAGGCCCAAAAAAAGTCGGCGGACCATAGGGCCCGCCGACGATGGCTTCAACCGCTGGTGTCGCGGGGAACCTACTTCTTCTTACGGGCCGGAGCCTTGGCCGCGGCGGCCTTGGGAGCCGGTTCCGGCGCCGCTTCGGCGGCGGGGGCCACGGTGGCGTCAGAGCTGGACAGCGGCGCGGTCAAATCGCCGCCGGCGGGCTGACCCTTGGCGCCCATGTTCGAGGCGGCGTTGCCGGTCGCCACGCCATCCGGCAAGGTTGTGGGGTTCACGGCGGTGTCCGATTGAGCGTAGGCGGCGCCGGCCAGAAGAGCGGCGGCGGCGGCGGTGGCAATCATCAGCTTGGTGCGCATGGCATCCTCGGGGGGTTTATGTGGTCCGAAACGGGCCTGGTGAATTCCTGTGTTCAATACCCCCGAGACCGCCCTTGGTTGCGCCATATCACAGCCTCGTGATCAGCAACCCTAATTCCAAATTCAATATACTTGCAGCGCCATTGCGCCATCTTGCGGAAAGTTCCCGGGACAACGGGATAAGTCCTGATTTCGCAAAGTAGATACCCGAGTCGAAAGCGCCGAGTTCGCCAGTAATCGACGCTTTTCAGTCGCTTTCTCTACCTTATGGCCGAGCTGGTGGCGCGCGCTATCCGCGACGAGAGTTCCGGCCACCGCCGCGCTCGCGCCTGGTGTCGCAGTTTGCGGCGGGCCCTCGACCAAGCCAATCCGCGATCCGACCCCCTAACAAGCCCTTTCTCGACGCCGAAACTGCCGCAATTATCGGCATCCGGTCTCGCTTTCGCACAAAAACAAGGCGCCTTCCCGCAAATGAGGCGCGCTTAGGACGCCAATCGGCGGCGCCGGTCCCCTGCATAGCTAGCGTCCCGGTTGCCGGTGAATGGGGGTTCCTCGATTTCGCCAAGGCAAGAACACAGAGCAGAGGGGCGCGCCTTTGCGAACGCAGGAGCGAGGCAAATGAAGCTGATCATTGCGATCGTCAAACCTTTCAAGCTGGACGAGGTGCGCGAAGCGCTCGTCGCCTCCGGCGTGGAGGGCCTGACGGTCTCCGAGGTCAAGGGATATGGCCGCCAAAAGGGCCAGACTGAAATCTACCGCGGCGCCGAATACCAAGTGGTGTTCGTCCCCAAGGTGAAACTGGAGGCCGTGGTCGATGACGCGGCGGTCGGTAAGGCCGTCGAAGCCGTCAAGACCGCCGCCGCGACGGGCAAGATCGGCGACGGCAAGATCTTCGTCGTCAACGTCGAAGACGCCGTTCGCATCCGGACCGGCGAAACCGGCTCGGCCGCCCTCTAAAGACAGGTTCAAGGGGATCATCGATGAAAATTTTCGGCAAATTTGGATTGAGCCGGTTCGGGGCGTTAGCCCTCGCCGTCGCGATCCTGGGCTCGCCCCTGGCGGCGCCCGTAATCGCCCACGCGCAAGACGCATCCACGGCGGCCGCCAGCGACGCAGCCTCCAGCGCCGCTCCGGCGGCTGAAGCCGCCGCCGCCGCTCCCGAGGCTCCGGCCGCGGCCCCGGCTCCCAAGCTGGACACCGGCGACACCGCCTGGGTGCTCACCTCCACCGCCCTGGTGCTGATGATGACCATCCCGGGCCTGGCGCTGTTCTACGGCGGCATGGTGCGCAAGAAGAACGTGATCGCCACCCTGGCGCAGTCATTCGTGATCACCTGCATCGTCACGGTGCTGTGGTTCATGTTCGGCTACAGCCTGGCGTTCACCTCCAACCCGGACGCCGGGTTGAACATGTTCATCGGGGGCTACGGCAACTTCTTCATGAAGGCCGCCTCGATGACCACGACCAACTCCCTGGCCGCGACGATCCCTGAGTACGTCTTCATGATGTTCCAGATGACCTTCGCGATCATCACCCCGGCCCTGATCGCCGGCTCGTTCGCCGAACGCTTCAAGTTCTCGGGCCTGCTGCTGTTCATGACACTGTGGCTGCTGGCGGTCTACCTGCCCGTCGCGCACATGGTCTGGGGCGGCGGCTTTGTCGGCGGCTGGGGCGTGCTGGATTTCGCCGGCGGCACCGTCGTTCACATCAACGCGGGTATCGCTGGTCTGGTCACCGCCCTGTTCCTGGGCAAGCGCATCGGTTACGGCACCGAGAACATGGCTCCGCACAACCTGGTGCTGACCATGATCGGCGCCTCCCTGCTGTGGGTTGGCTGGTTCGGCTTCAACGCCGGTTCGGCCGTCGGCTCCAACGCCCTGGCGGGCGTGGCCATGCTCAACACCCAGGTCGCCACCGGCGCTGCCGCTTTGGCCTGGATGTTCGTGGAATGGTTCGAGCGTAAGAAGCCCGGCATGCTGGGTCTGGCCTCCGGCGCCGTCGCCGGCCTGGTCGCCATCACCCCGGCCGCCGGCTTCGTCAATCCGACGGGTGCTCTGATCATCGGCATCGCCGCCGGTGTGATGTGCTACCTCGGCGCGGTCTGGCTCAAGCGCATCTTCAAGTACGACGACAGCCTGGATGCCTTCGGCGTTCACTGCATCGGCGGTATCTTGGGCGCGCTGCTGACGGGTGTGTTCGCCGACCCGGCGATCAACGCCCTGGGCATGACCCACTCGGTCGTCACCCAGGCCAAGGGCGTTCTCGTCACCCTGGTCTACTCGGGTGTGCTGACCTTCATCATCCTGCTGATCTGCAAGTTCACCACGGGCGTGCGGGTCTCCGAGGAAGCGGAAGTGGAAGGCCTGGACCTCTCGCAGCACGGCGAAAGCCTGCACGAGCACTAAGCCTAGCCTAGCCTTACGGCAAAGACTAACGGCGGGGGCCCTTCGGGGCCCCCGTTTCGTTTTGGGGTTGCGCTCTGTCGAGGGTCATCCCCACCATATGTGATGGACCGCGGGCACAAAGCGATATCCGGATGGCCACTCCTTGTCCTGGCGCCGATCCTTGTTCCAATCGCGTTGGTGGTCGGCCTCCTTCACAGGATTGGCCTAATTAAGTCCCAACCTAGTGAACCCACTGACATGCCCGCTGAAGAGGTTGCTGGTTACATTCGAGACTTCATCGATGGAACCGGTGGGGCTTGGGATTGGGACGCGTTCGAGCACACAACCCTAAGGACCCGACCTTGGAAGCCATTCGCCGTGAGGCGTGCTGGGCGGGACCACCCGACGCAGACTTAGCCAAACTTAGAGAATGCTTGGCGCGAGCCGAAGCCCTGATCGGAAAAGTCAGCTGAGCGTAGAGGCCCTGACCCACCAGCCCGGCCGGGCGGCGGTGAGCCTTGCGGCCAGCACCTCGGCGTCATGCCGCGTGGCGCATAGGCAGAAGCAGGTGGCGCCCGAGCCCGACATGCGGGTCAGGATGCTTTCCGGCTCGGCGGCTAGGGCGGCCAGGGCCTCGGCGATGCGCGGCTCCAGCGCCAGGGCGGACGGCTCCAGATCGTTGCGGCATTGGGCCAGCCAGGCGGCGGCCTTGGCCACGGAGCCGAGGTCCGGCGCGAGGGGCAGATCGTCTCCGCCCGGCGCGCCGCTCTTGTCGTAGGCCCGGTAGACCGCGCCGGTGGGCGACGGCACGCCCGGATTGACCAGGACCGCGGGCAGCGGCGGCATGGCGGGCGCGGCGGACAGGACTTCTCCCCTGCCCTGGGCCGTCAGCATCTGTCCGCGCAGGCAGGCGGCGCCGTCCGCGCCGATCTCGGCGGCGACGGCTTCGAGCCGCGCCTCGCTGAAGCCCAGCTCGAGCATGTCGTTGATCAGGCGCAGGGCCGCGCCCGCGTCGCTGGAGCCGCCGCCGAGCCCGGCCGCGATCGGCAGGGCCTTGGTCAGGATCAACTTGGCGCCCGCATCGGGACGGCGGGCGTGGGCCAGCAAAGCCCGAACGGCGCGCAGGACCAGGTTGTCGTCGCTCACCGGGAGGCCGGCCGAGAACGGGCCGACGATGCTGAGCGACAGGGTATCCGCCGGCTCGGCCGAGAGCTCGTCGCCAACGTCGGCGAAGGCCATCAGGCTGGCGATCGGGTGATAGCCGTCCGGGGTCGGCGGGGCGACGTGGAGGTAGAGGTTCACCTTGGCCGCGGCGAAGGCCGTGGCCGCTATCGGAGCGGTCATCGAAGCGGGCTCTCTAGGAGCGGGTGGCCGCCGCCACCGGCGCCATCAGGCCCGAGGACAGCTTCTGCTGGGCGGAGGTCTTCAGCTCCTCGGTGGGCTGCAGGGTCAGCACCCGGCTCCACTGATACTGAGCCTCGGTCTTGCGGCCCGCGCGCCAGTAGGCGTCGCCCAGGTGATCGGTGATCTCGGGGCTGACCGGGCTCAACGAGACGGCCCGCTCCAGCCGCTGCACGGCGGTCTTGTAGTCGCCCATGCTGTAGTAGGCCCAGCCGAGGCTGTCCGCGATCTCGCCCGACTGCGGCTGCGCCTGGAACGCCTTCTGCAGCATGTTCATGGCCTGCTGCAGCTTCTCGCCGCGCACCACCCAGGAATAGCCGAGGTAGTTGAGCACGTCCGGCTCGTCCGGCTGCAGGGTCAGGGCCTTGAGCAGGTCCTTCTCCGCTTCGGGCCAGCGGCCGGCGCGATCCAGCGAAGTGCCGCGTTCGAAATACAGAGCCCAGTCGCCGTTGGACGGGCCCGCCGCGATGATCTTGTCGAGCACAGTCACCGCTTCGCCGTAGCGGTTGGTGGCGCGCAGCAGGTCGGCCTCGGCGATCAGGGCGTCGCGATCGTCGGGCTGGGCCTTGATCAGGTCGCGGGCCAGTTTCAGGGCGGTCTCGTTGTCGCCCTGCGCCTGATAGCTGGACACGATGCGCTGGCGCGCCTGCGACCAGTTGGGCGAGGCGGCGGCGACGTGGCCGTAGGCGTCGCGGGCGGAGTCGTGCTGGTCGGACGAGGCGCGGATGTCGCCCAGCAGCACCCAGGCCTCGTCGCGGACCGGATCGAGCTTCAGCGCCAGGCGCAGATAGACCTCGCCCTCGTTGATCTGCTTGTTGACCAGGGCCAGTTCGGCAGCGGCGGTCAGGGCCTTGGCCGCCCCCTGCTTGAGGGTCATCATCGGCGGCGCGCGTTTGCCGGTGGAGGCGCGGGCGAAGGCCCGCTTCATGTCGCGGTCGTTGGGCGCGCGCTTGAGGATTTCACCATACAGTTCGGCGGCATCCTTGGGCCGGCCGCGCCGCTCGAGGAAGGCGCCGTAGGAGCCGGCGTAGAGCGCGCCCAGCTGGGCGTTACCGGTCAGGATCTTGTAATCCTTCTCCGCCTCGTCGTAGCGCTTGGCCCGCTCCAGCAGCAGGGCCTGGCCCTCGAGAGCCGACAGGCGTGTCAGACGCGGCCCGGGCGCTTCGGTGGTGCTGAGCGAGGCGTCGACATCGCCCGCCGCCGCCGCTACCCAGGGGCGCAGCAGAACCAGGCCGCCGGCGAAGGCCACGCCGCCGCCCGGTCCGGTGATGATCTCGTGGGCTTCCTTGTTGCGACCGGCGGAGAAGGCGTCGACCGTCTTGACCAGACGCGCCAGGCGCTGCGGCGCGGCGCCGACCGGCACGTCGGCGGCGGGGACCAGGGTCACGGCGCGCTCGATCTCGCCGGCCATCACCGCGGTCTCGAACGCCTTTTCGCGGATCAGGGCCCGGTCGGCGGGGCTGAGGTCGGCGGAGCCTTCGGCGGCGCGGGAGAAGTAGCGCGAGGCGTCCTCGGCGCGGCCGTCCTGCAGGGCGGACTCGCCGGCCAGGAACAGGCCGTAGTTGGAGCTGCCGGTGCTCGGTTGCGCGGCGGCGGGCGGCGGGGTCAGGGCGGCGGTCGCCCCGCTGTTCGGGGTGGTGGCGCACCCGGCCAGGGCGAGGCCGGCGAGCGGCGCGGCCAGGGCGGCGGTGAACAGCAGGCGGGAGGATCTGGACATAAACGCAGGTTCCGTCGTTTCCAGCCGCGGATCAAGGCCGCTGCCCACCATGATCCATTCGGCAAGGCGAATGTAGGGCGGACTACATGTTCGGATAGTTGGGACCGCCTCCGCCTTCGGGCGGCGCCCAGTCGATGTTCTGCGACGGATCCTTGATATCGCAGGTTTTGCAGTGGACGCAGTTCTGGGCGTTGATCACGAACACCGGCGCCCCCTGCTTTTCGACCACCTCGTAGACCCCAGCCGGGCAGTAGCGCTGGGCCGGTTCGGCGTAGAGCGGCAGGTTGACGTTGATCGGGATGGAGGGGTCGCGCAGCTTCAGGTGGCTGGGCTGGTCCTCGTCGTGGTTGGTGTTGGACACATAGACCGACGACAGCTTGTCGAACGACAGCACCCCGTCCGGCTTGGGATAGTCGATCGGCGCGAAATCCTTGGCGAAGCCGGTCGAGGCCGCGTCGGTCTTGCCATGCTTCAGCGTGCCGAACGGCGACCAGCCGCCGGTCAGGCTGTTGATCCACAGGTCGATGCCGGTCAGCAGCAGCCCGCCCAGCACCGTGCCGTAGCGCGACCACAGGGGCTTGGCGTTGCGCACCAGCTTCAGGTCGTGATGCACCCAGGACTTTTCGTAAGCTGTCTCGTAGGCGCTCAGCACGTCGCCCCCGCGCCCGGCCTGCAAGGCCTCGAACGCCGCCTCGGCCGCCAGCATGCCGGTCTTCATGGCGTTGTGGCTGCCCTTGATGCGCGGCAGGTTCACGAAGCCGGCGGAACAGCCGATCAAGGCGCCGCCAGGGAAGGCCAGCTTGGGCACCGATTGCAGCCCGCCCTCGGTGATCGCCCGCGCGCCGCAGGACACCCGCGTGCCGCCGGTCAGGTGCTTGGCGATGGCCGGGTGGTGCTTGAGCCGCTGGAACTCGTCGAACGGCGAGAGGTACGGGTTGGCGTAGTTCAGGTGCGTCACCAGTCCCACGGCCACATAGCGGTCGCCGAAGTGGTAGACGAATGAGCCGCCGCCGACGTCGTTGGCCAGGGGCCAGCCCATCGAATGCTGGACCAGGCCCGGGCGGAACCGCTCCTGCGGCACCTGCCAGATCTCCTTGACGCCCAGACCGTACTTTTGGGGCTCTCGACCGGCGCAGAGATCGAACCGGGCCTGGATCTGTTTGGCCAGCGACCCGCGCGCGCCTTCGGCGATCAGGAAATAGCGGCCGTTGATCTCCATGCCGGGCTGGTAGTCGGCCTTGGGCTGGCAGTCCTTGCCGACGCCCATGAACCCGGCGACCACCCCGCGCAGGGCGCCGTCATCGTTGTAGAGCGCTTCGGACGCGGCGAAGCCGGGGTAGACCTCCACTCCCAAGGACTCGGCCTGTTCGGCCAGCCAGCGGCAGAGATTTGCCAGCGATCCGATGTAGGCGCCGTGGTTGGACATGAGGCTGGGCTTGGGCAGCATCGAGATGTCGATCTCGCTGTCCGGCGTCAGCACGAGGTAGCGGTCCCTGGTCACCGCCGTGTCGAGCGGCGCGCCCTTTTCTTTCCAGTCTGGGATCAGTTCGTTCAGCGCGCGGGGATCGATCACGGCGCCGGACAGGATATGGGCGCCGACTTCGGAGCCCTTTTCCAAGACCGCGACCGAGACTTCCGCACCCGCCGCGGCGGCCAACTGCTTCAGCCGGATGGCGGCGCCGAGGCCGGCGGGGCCGGCGCCGACGATGACGACGTCGTAGTCCATGGCCTCGCGGGCGGGAACTTCCTGCGCGTCGGTCATGATGATTGTCTCCGCGGCATTGAACGCGGGGCCGGTTTATCCGAAGCTGGCGTCCGAGGGGTAGAAAAACCCGCTCCCAGCCCCACGGACTTCAGTGAACGCCGCTTCCGACACCCTCGATCCTCGCGCCGTCGAGAGCCTGCTCGCCTTCTGGGCCGACGCCGGCGCCGACGCCGTGCTGCTGGAAACCCCGATCGACCGGATCGCAGAGGGCCGCCGCGCGCCGCCTAAACCGACCCCGACCATCCGCGCCGCAGTGACGCCCCAGGCCCCCGTCCCGGCTCGCACGGCGCCGGATACCACCGCCGCCGTGGCCGACGCCAAGCGGCTGGCGGCCGAGGCTCCCGATCTGGCCGCTCTGGAAGCCGCCATCGCCGCCTTCGACGGCTGCGCCTTGAAATTCGAGGGGGCGAAGCGCGCGGTGTTCTCGCGGGGCGACCCTGCGGCTCCCGTCATGATCATCGGCGAAGGCCCGGGCGCCGAGGAAGACGCCCAGGGCGCGCCGTTCGTCGGCCGCGCCGGCCAGCTGCTGGACCGCATGCTGAAGGCGGCCGGGCTGGAGGGCCGGGTGTTCATCACCAACACCGTGTTCTGGCGCCCGCCCGGCAACCGCACCCCGACGCTCGGCGAGCAGCTGGCCTGCCAGCCTTTCCTGGAGCGGGCCATCGAACTGGTGCAGCCGCGCCTGCTGCTGCTGGCCGGCGGGGCCTCGGCCAAGTCGATTCTCAAGCGCGAGGAAGGCATCCTGTCGTTGCGCGGCCGCTGGTTCGACTGGACCTCGGACGACGGCGCCCGGCAGATCCCGGCCATGCCGACCCTGCATCCGGCCTTCCTGCTGCGCCAGCCGGGGGCCAAGAAGCGGGCCTGGGCCGATCTGCTGACCCTGACCGAGCGCCTGGACCGGCCCGACCGGCCCGACTAGGGCTTCAGCCGGCGGCCCTTGGCGGCCAAGGGACCTGAGAAGCCGGGCCCGACAAGCTTCCTGGGCATCAGCACCGCCTGCGGCTTGCCGCCGAAGAACGACAACGGTCCCGATTTAGCCGGCCACCACGCCGCCTGATCGGCATGCTCGCGCAGGTGATCGCTGACCGCCCGCATCCACCCGTCCGCCAGCAGCGTCTTCGGCTCCAGGATCAGCAGCCAGTCGCTGCGAGCCATGGCGCAGCCCTGGGCCAGGGCGTCTGGTCCGGACGACTTGAGAATCCGCGCCCCGGCGTCATCGGCGATCTCCAGGGTCTGGTCGGTGGAGCCGGCGTCGATCACGATCACTTCGCGCACCAGGCCGTCGACGGCGGCGGCGACAAGGGACCCCAAGGTCTCCCCCAGGGTCCGCTCATCGTTCAGGGTGGCGATCACGACCGAAATCATTGGCGCATCAAGCGCGGCGCGCGGCGCCGGTCAAGGGCGGACTTAAAGGTTTATTCTTGTTTTGTTCGTACGCCAGCCCTAGTTTGCCGCCATGTCGAACCCTGCGTTCCCACCGCGCGGCCGAGGCGCGCAGACCAACGCCACTGGCCGCTTTGAATCCCAGGTCCGCGAAGCCTTCGACGACGGCTGGACCGAGGAGGACGCCGAGCCGCCCAAGCTAAAGACGACCCTGTCGATCGACCGGGCGAGGACCATTATCAGCCGCAACGACAGCCCCGACATCGGCTTCGACCGCTCGATCAACCCCTACCGGGGCTGCGAGCACGGCTGCATCTATTGCTTCGCCCGGCCGACCCACGCCTACCTCGGCCTATCGCCGGGGTTGGATTTCGAGAGCCAGCTCTACTTCAAGCCCGAGGCGGCGAACCTGCTGCACAGAGAGCTGTCGCGGCCCAAGTACCAGTGCGAGCGCATCCAGCTTGGCGCCAACACCGACCCCTACCAGCCGATCGAGCGCAAGCTGCGCGTCACCCGCGGGGTGCTGGAGGTGCTGGAGGCGTTCAGGCACCCGGTCGGCATCACCACCAAGAACGCCACGATCGTGCGCGACGCCGACATCCTCGGCCGAATGGGCCAGGCCGGCCTGGCCATGGCCTCGATGTCGATCACCACCCTGGACCGCAAGCTGGCTCGGGCCATGGAGCCGCGCGCCTCGACCCCCGAGCGGCGGCTGGAGGCCGTGCGGATCATGAGCGAGGCTGGCCTGCCGATAGCGGTCGGGTTCGCGCCGGTGATCCCAGGCCTCAACGATCACGAGCTTGAGTCGGTCTTGCAGCGCGGCGCCGAAGCGGGGGCCCGGCTCGCCTATTTCACGGTCCTGAGGCTGCCGCTCGAAATCAAGGAACTGTTTAAAGAGTGGCTTGAAGCCGAGCGTCCGGACCGCGCCGCACGAGTCATGTCGCTGGTCCGCCAGATGCGGAAAGGCAAGGATTACGACGCAGAGTGGGGCACGCGGATGAAGGGCGAAGGCCCCATCGCGGAGCTGATTTCACTGAGATTCAAGGCCGCCTGCAAGCGCTACGGACTAAATCGCGAGCGCCTGGTGATGGATACGAGCCAATTTCGCGTCCCGCCGAAGTCAGGGGATCAATTACCCCTGTTCTGACGTTAAGGCTGCGCTTGCTCTGGATTCCGCGTTTGCTTTGGGGCGCCGCGGCAGGCCATGGCTACGCTTTCGACATGTACCGCAACGCACCCGACCGGAATTGTGGCTTTTTGGAAATCCGTTCGCCACGTTCTGCCGTCACCCCATAACGCTGCTATCCGCCTACCTGGCCGAGGACCCGTATGCCTGACACTCGATCGCGCAAAATCGGTCCCGATCATCAGCTGACCTACCGCAAGAAGAGCCCGCTCAAGACCGGGCTGGGCATCGCCGGCGTGGTCCTGGTGGCGGTGGCCGCCGGATGGCTGCTGACCCATCAGGGCAAGCCCGCCGCCGGTCGCGGCGGTCCGGGCGGACCCGGCGGTCCGGGCGCCGGTGGTCCGGGCGGAGGCGGCGGCGGACGCGGCGGACGTTTCGGCGGGCGCGCGGCGATCACGGTCGGGACGGCTCCGGTCAGCCTTGGCAACATTCTGATCCAGCTCGACGCGCTCGGCACCGTCACCCCGCCGGTGACCGCCACCATCACCTCGCGCGTCTCCGGTCAGCTGATGGCCGTCTATTTCACCGAAGGTCAGATGGTGAAGAAGGGTCAGCGGCTCGAACTGATCGATCCGGGCCCCTATCAGGTGGCGCTCGAGCAGGTGCAGGGCACCCTGGCCCGCGATCAGGCCGCCCTGGCCAACGCCAGGCTCGACCTGCAGCGCTACCAGACCCTGCTGGCCCAGAACTCCATCGCCAAGCAGCAGGTCGATACGCAGGCCGCCCTGGTCAAGCAGAACGAAGCGGTGGTCAAAACCGACCAGGCGTCCGTCGCCAGCGCCAGGCTTAACCTCAGCTACACTCAGATCACCGCTCCGGTGGCCGGCCGCGTCGGCCTGCGCCTAGTGGATGTCGGCAATTTCGTCTCCGCCGGCGGAGGCCAGGGCCTGCTGGTGATCACCCAGGTCGATCCGATCGACGTGCTGTTCACCGTGCCCGAGGATAATGTCCCCGCGATCACCCGCCGCCAGCGCAGCGGCGCCGGCCTGCCCGTCACCGTGTTCGACCGCAGCGGCGGCAGCGCCCTGGCCCAGGGGTCGCTATCGACCCTCGACAACCAGATCGATACCGCCACCGGCACGGTGAAGGCCAAGGCCCGTTTCACCAACGGCTCCGGCGCCCTGTTCCCCAACCAGTTCGTCAACGCCCGCATGCTGGTGGACGTGCTGTGCAACCAGGTGGTGGTGCCGACCACCGCCGTGCGCCACGGCTCGACCGGCGACTATGTGTTCCTGCTGCAGCCCGACAAGACCGCCAAGATGGTGATGGTCACCGCCGGCCCCGGCACGGGCGAGACCGTCTCCATCGTCAAAGGCCTGCAGGCCGGCGGCACGGTGATCACCGAAGGCGGCGACCGCCTGCGCGACGGCTCCACCGTCAACCTGCCCGGCGACCGTCCAGCGGGCTCCGGCTTCAGCGGCGGACGCCGCGGACGTGGCGGCGCGGCTCAGGCCGGCGGCCAACGCCGCCCGGGCGGCCAAGGCGGACAGGGCGGTCAACGTCCCGGCGGCGGCCAGGGCCGCCGCGGCGGCGCGGCGGCGGGCGGCGATCCCACCGCTCCGGCGCCCGATACCGAAGCCGCGCAGAACAAGGCGCTGCCCACCGTGCAGATTCCCGCCGGCGCCTGCTCGGCGTCCGGCGCGGCCGCCGGCCCCGGCGGCCGGACGGGACCGCGTGGACAGGGCGGACAGGGCGGCCAGACCGCCGTCAGCCCGCAACCGGACCAGGGCTTCGAAGGCCGCCGCCGGTTCGGCGGCCAGGGCGGCCAGGGCGGCCAGGGCCGTCCGCCCGGCGTCGAAGGCCGTCCTCCCGGTCAAGGTCCCGGCCCAGGCGGTTTCCGCCGCGGCGGACCGCGTCCGGACGGCGCTCCTCAAGGCCAGGCTCCGGGTTAAGCCAGTGAACCCATCGCCGATCACCGCCCCTGAGACGGCCACAGCATGAGCCCGTCACGCCCGTTCATCATGCGGCCGGTGGCCACCTCGCTGTTCATGGCCGCCATCTTCCTGGCCGGGCTGATCGCGTTCCGTTTCCTGCCGCTGTCGGCCCTGCCCGAGGTCGACTATCCAACCATCCAGGTGCAGACCGCCTATCCGGGGGCCAGCCCCGAGGTGATGTCGACCACCGTCACCGCGCCGCTGGAGCGCCAGTTCGGCCAGATGGCCGACCTGAACCGGATGTCGTCGATCAGCTCGGCCGGCTCCTCGATCATCACCCTGCAGTTCAACCTCGACCTCAACCTCGACGTGGCCGAACAGGAAGTGCAGGCGGCGATCAACGCCTCGGGCACCCTGTTGCCCGTCGATCTGCCGGCGCCGCCGGTCTACGCCAAGGTAAACCCGGCCGACGCGCCGATCATGACCCTGGCCCTGACCTCCAAGACCATGCCCCTGACCCAGCTTCAGGACCTGGCGGACTCGCGCCTGGCTCAGAAGATGTCGCAGGTGAAGGGCGTCGGCATGGTGCTGATCGCCGGGGGCCAGCGGCCAGCCGTGCGCATCCAGGCTAATACCCAGGCCCTGGCCTCCTACGGCATGACCCTGGCCGACCTGCGCACCGCCATCGCCTCGGCCAACGCCAACGCGGCCAAGGGCACCTTCGACGGTCCGACCCGCGCCTACACCATCAACGCCAACGACCAGCTGGCCACCGCCGCCGACTATGTGAACCAGATCATCGCCTTCAAGAACGGCGCGCCGGTCCGGCTGAAGGACGTGGCCACCGCCGTCGAGGGCGCCGAGAACACCCGCCTGGGCGCCTGGGTCAACGACCAGCCCGGCATCATCCTCAACGTGCAGCGCCAGCCCGGCGCCAACGTCATCGCCACCGTCGACCAGATCAAGGCGATCCTGCCCGAGCTGGAAGCCGCCCTGCCGGACTCGGTCAAGGTCGAGGTGATGAGCGACCGCACCACCGGCATCCGCGCCTCGGTCCACGACGTCGAGTTCGAACTGCTGCTGGCCATCGCCCTGGTGACGGCGGTGATCTTCGTCTTCCTGCGCAGCATCCCGGCGACCTTCATCGCCTCGGTGGCGGCCCCGATCTCGCTGGTGGGCACCTTCGCCGTCATGCACATGCTCGGGTTCAGCCTTAACAACCTGACCCTGATGGCCCTGACCATCTCGACCGGATTCGTGGTCGACGACGCCATCGTCATGATCGAGAACATCGCGCGCTATATCGAAAAGGGCGAGAAACCGCTGGCGGCCGCGCTCAAGGGCGCCGGCGAGATCGGCTTCACCATCATCTCCCTGACCGTATCGCTGATCGCGGTGCTGATCCCGCTGCTGTTCATGGGCGACGTGGTGGGCCGGCTGTTCCGCGAGTTCGCCATCACCCTGGCGGTGACCATCGTCATCTCCGCCGTGGTCTCCCTGACCCTGGTGCCGACCCTGTCGGCCCTGTGGCTGAAGAACCACGACAAGACCCAGGACTCCAAGTTCGGCAAATGGAGCCAGGAGAAGTTCGACCGGCTGATCGACAAATACGACGAAGGCCTGACCTGGGTGCTCGGCCATCAGAAGTTCACCCTGATCGTCGCGGCCGCGACCCTGGCCCTCACCTGCCTGCTCTACATCGTCATCCCCAAGGGCCTGTTCCCGACCCAGGACACCGGCATCGTTCAGGGCTACACCGAGGCCGGGCAATCGGTGTCCTACACCCGCATGGCCGGCCTGCAGCAGAACCTGGCCAAGGAGCTGCTCAAGGATCCCGACGTGGTCTCGCTGACCTCCTATATCGGGGTTGACGGCTCCAACACGACGATGAACGTCGGCCGGGTGCTGATCAATCTGAAGCCGCAGGGCCAACGCACCGGCTCGCAGGAGAAGGTGTTGGAGAACCTGCGCCAGCGCGCGCGCAACGTCGCCGGCATCACCCTCTATGTGCAGCCGGTCCAGGACCTGAGCATCGATTCCAGCGTCAGCCGCACCCAGTACCAGTTCTCGCTGGAAGGCTCCGACCAGGCCCAGGTCAACCAGTGGGCGGCCAAGATCGTCGACCGGCTGAACGACGACAACAAGGTTCGCAACGTCGCCGCCGACGTCCAAGCCGAGGGCCTCTCGACCTTCATCGAGATCGACCGCGACACCGCCGCCCGGGTCGGGGTGGCCGCCTCCACCGTCGACGACGCCCTCTACGACGCTTTCGGTCAGCGGATCATCTCGACCATCTTCACCCAGTCCAACCAGTACCGGGTGATCCTGCAGGCCGATCCCAAGCTGCTGGAAAACCCTGACGGGCTGAAGCACATCTACCTGCGCGCCGCCAACGGCGAGGCCACGCCGCTGGCCTCGTTCTCGACCATCAGGCAGCAGCTGTCGCCGCTGCAGATCAACAAGGTCAGCCAGTTCCCGTCGGCCAATATCTCATTCGACACCGCGCCCGGGGTCTCGCTCGGCGCGGCGGTCAATGCGGTCAAGCAGGCGGAAAAGGACATCGGCATCCCGGCAGCGATCACCACCTCGTTCCTGGGCGCCGCCAACGCCTTCCAGTCCTCGCTGTCCAACGAGCTGTGGCTGATCCTGGCGGCGATCGTAACCGTCTATATCGTGCTGGGCGTGCTCTATGAGAGCTACATCCACCCGCTGACGATCCTGTCGACGCTTCCTTCGGCCGGGGTGGGCGCTCTGCTTGCCCTGATGCTGTTCCGCCAGGACATGGGCGTGATCGCCATCATCGGGCTGATCCTGCTGATCGGCATCGTCAAGAAGAACGCGATCATGATGATCGACTTCGCCCTGGACGCCGAGCGCAACGAGGGCAAGAGCCCGCAGGAAGCCATCCACCAGGCCGCCCTGCTGCGCTTCCGGCCGATCCTGATGACCACCCTGGCCGCCCTGTTCGGCGCCCTGCCGCTGATGCTGGGCTGGGGCGAGGGCTCGGAGCTGCGCCATCCGCTGGGCATCAGCATCGTCGGCGGCCTGATCGTCAGCCAGATGCTGACCCTGTTCACCACCCCCGTGATCTATGTGACCTTCGACAATCTGGCCAATCGCTGGCGCAAGCGCGGCGACAAGACGGATGAAGGCGAAGACAAGACCCGCCTGCTTGAGCCGCCGGTCCACCCGCAGGGCGGCGCGGCGGACGCGAGCGCCACGTGAACATCTCCGCCTTCTTCGTCAGGCGGCCGATCGGCACCACCCTGCTGACCATCGGCATCGCCCTGGCCGGGATCGCGGCCTATTTCCAGCTGCCCGTCTCGCCCCTGCCCCAGGTGGATTTCCCGACCGTGTCGGTGTCCGCCCGCCTGGCCGGGGCCAGCCCCGAAACCATGGCCACCAGCGTCGCCACCCCGCTGGAAAAGCGCCTGGGCAGGCTGGCCGATGTGTCGGAGATGACCTCGCGCTCGGGCGTCGGCCAGACCAATGTGGTTTTGCAGTTCGGCCTCAACCGCAACATCGACGGGGCCGCGCGCGACGTGCAGGCGGCGATCAACGCCTCGCACGTCGACCTGCCGGCGACGCTGCGCAACAACCCGACCTACAGGAAGCAGAACCCCGCCGACGCGCCGATCCTGATCGTCGCGATGAAATCGACGACCCGCAGCCGCTCGGACATCTACGACAGCGCCGCCACCATCGTTCAGCAGCAGCTGGCCCAGGTGAAGGGGGTCGGCGACATCGGCGTGTCGGGCGGGGCCCTGCCGGCGGTGCGGGTCGAGCTGAACCCCATGGCCCTGTCGCGCTACGGCATCGCCCTGGAGGACGTGCGCGCGGCCCTGTCGGCGGCCAACGCCAACCGGCCCAAGGGCGTGGTCGATACCGGCGCCCTGCGCTATCAGATCTACACCAACGACGCCGGCCGCGTGGCCAAGGACTATTCCGGACTGGTGGTCGCCTATCGTAACGGCTCGGCGGTGCGCCTGAGCGACGTGGCCGAGGTGGTCGACGGGCCCGAGGACACCCACAACGTCGGCCTTGTGAATGGCGTCAACTCGATCGCCGTGATCGTCAGCCGGGCGCCCGGCGCCAACATCATCCAGACCGTGGACGCGCTGAAGAAGCGCCTGCCGATCATCAAGGCCGCCCTGCCCGGCGACGTCGATCTCGAAGTCGCCATGGACCGCTCGACCACCATCCGCGCCTCCCTGGCCGACGTGGAGCGCACCCTGGCGATCGCCGTACTGCTGGTGATCGGCGTGGTGGCGTTCTTCCTGCAGAGCGGCGGCGCGACCCTGGTCCCGTCGGTGGCGGTGACGGTCTCGCTGCTGGGCACGCTCGGGGTCATGTACCTGCTGGGCTTCAGCCTCGACAACCTGTCGCTGATGGCCCTGACCATCGCCACCGGCTTCGTCGTCGACGACGCCATCGTCGTGCTGGAGAACATCACCCGCAACGTCGAGAAGGGCATACCGCGCTACCAGGCGGCGCTGAAGGGCGCCCAGGAGGTCGGCTTCACCGTCATGTCGATCTCGGTCTCGCTGATCGCGGTGTTCATCCCGATCCTGCTGATGGGCGGCATCGTCGGGCGCCTGTTCCACGAGTTCGCCATCGTCTTGTCGACCGCCATCCTGGTGTCGCTGGTGCTGTCGCTGACCACCACCCCGATGATGTGCGCCTATCTGATCGGGCGGCCCAAGCCGGCCGCTCAGCGGGGCTGGTTCGCCCGCACCGCCGACCGCTCGATCGCCTGGATGACCGGGGTCTACGAAAAGGGCCTGACGTGGGCCCTGGAGTCCGGCCCGGTGATCCTGGCCATCCTGGTCGCCACCATCTGCCTCAACGTCTATCTGTTCTCCGCAGTGCCCAAGGGCTTCTTTCCGCAGCAGGACACCTCGACCATGATGGGCGGGCTGCAGTCCGACCAGAGCTCGTCGTTCCAGCTGAGCCAGACCCGCCTGCGCCGTTTCGCCGCCATCCTGCAGGCCGATCCGGCGGTGAACACCGTGGTCGCCAATACGGGCGGCAACTCGGCCGGAGCCTTCTTCCAGGTCGGGCTGAAGCCGAAGAACAAGCGCGATCCGATCGATGTGGTGGTGGCGCGCCTACGGCCCCAGCTGGCCCGGGTGACCGGCGCCAGCCTGTTCCTCAATCCGGTGCAGGACGTGCGCGTCGGCGGGCGGCAATCCAACGCCACCTATCAATACACCCTGGAGGCCGACGACCTGACCCAGCTGCGCTCATGGGCGACCAAGCTCAGCGAGGCGATGAAGGGCTATCCGTCGCTGCAGGACGTCAACACCGACCAGGAAGACCACGGCCTGCAGACGTTCCTCAACATCGACCGCGACGCGGCGGCGCGGCTGGGCCTGACCACCACCGACATTGACAACACCCTGTACGACGCCTTCGGCCAGCGTCAGGTGACCACCATCTACAACGCCCAGAACCAGTACCATGTGATCATGGAGGTGGCGCCGCAGTACGCCCAGGATCCGACCGCGCTGAAGTACATCTACTTGGCCCGCCGCGCGCCCGCCTCCGGGGCCTCGGCCGCCGCGGCGCAGGCCGCCGCCGACACCAGCAAGAACACGCCGTCCGGCACGGCGCCGACCAACACCGCGACCGGCGCGGCCTCCAACGAAGCGGTCGCCCCGCCTTCGCGCGGCGCGTCCCAGGGCGCGGCCCTGGCTATCGGCGTCAAGAACAGCATCCCGCTGTCGGCCATCGCCACCTGGAGCGACGGCTCGACCCCGACCTCGGTCAACCACCAGGACGGCTCGGCCGCCACCACCATCTCGTTCAACCTGGCCGAGGGCGCCTCGCTCAGCGACGCCACCGCCGACATCAAGGCCGCCGAGGGCTCGATCGGCCTGCCCGCCACCATCCACGGGTCTTTCCAGGGCACAGCTGCTGTCTTCCAACAGTCGCTGAAGGATGAGCCGCTGCTGATCGGAGCCGCGATCCTGGCGGTCTATATCGTGCTCGGCATCCTCTACGAGAGCTACATCCACCCGCTGACTGTGCTGTCGACCCTGCCCTCAGCCGGGCTCGGAGCGGTGATCGCGCTTTTGCTGTTCAAGGTGGAGTTCACCATCATCGCCCTGATCGGGGTCATTCTGCTAATCGGCATCGTCAAGAAGAACGCGATCATGATGATCGACTTCGCCCTGGAGGCGGAGCGATCCCGAGGCCTGTCCGCGCGCGACGCCATCTACGAAGCGGCGATGACCCGCTTCCGCCCGATCATGATGACCACCTTCGCCGCCCTGTTCGGCGCCATTCCCCTGGCCATCGGCTGGGGCGAAGGCTCGGAAATGCGGCGCCCGCTGGGTATCACCATCATCGGCGGCCTGATGGTCAGTCAGGTACTAACGCTTTTGACGACCCCAGTAGTTTATATGTATCTGGACCGCTTCCGCCGGAAGAAGGCCGACGAGGGCTATCTCAGCCGCTCTGGAGCCGCCCCAAATCCGGCTGAATAATCATTCACAGAAATAATCACGACAAGAACGGCTTGAATAATGGCGCCATGACCATCCAACAGATCCGCCTCGACCTGCTGTGCAACGCCCGTCCCGCCCTGTGCCTGACCGCCATCGGTCTGGTGCTCGCCGGCTGCGCGGTCGGCCCCAACTATTCGCGCCCCACGGCCAGCGCGCCCGCCGCGTTCAAGGAAGCCGACGGCTGGCGCCAGGCGGCCCCCGCCGACACCCTGGACAAGGGTCAATGGTGGACCCTGTTCAACGATCCGGTGCTCAACGACCTGGAAGCCCGGGTCGAGGTCTCCAACCAGAACCTCAAGGCCGCCGAGGCCTCCTACCGCCAGGCCCGCGCCCTGCTCGACCAGCAGAACGCCACCCTGTTCCCCAGCGTCAACCTGACCGGCTCGGCCACCCGCACCAAGGGCGCGGCCACCGGCGGCGGCGTGTCCAGCGGCACGACCACCACCACCGTCAACGGCGTGACCACGACCACCACCGGCACGACGACCACGAGCAGCCCCAGCGTCAGCCGCACCACCAACCAATATACAGCCCGTCTCGGCGCGACCTGGGACGTCGATGTCTGGGGCCGCATCCGCCGCTCAATCGAGGCCGCCCGCGACAACGCCGAGGCCAGCCAGGCGGACATCGCCAACGCCAAGCTGTCGGCCCAGGTGCTGCTGGCCGCCAACTACATCCAGCTGCGCGCCGCCGACGAGCAGAAGCGCCTGATCGACCTGACCGTCAAAGGCTACGCCGACAACCTGCGCATCGCCCAGAACCGCTACAACGTCGGCGTCGGCGCGCGTAACGACGTGCTGACCGCCCAGACCCAGCTAAAGACAGCCCAGTCCCAGGCCATCGACCTGGTGCGCACCCGTTCGCAGTACGAGCACGCCATCGCCGTCCTGACCGGCGCGGCCCCGGCCGACCTGACCCTGACCCAGGCGACCTGGACCCTGGTGGTGCCGCCGGTGCCGGTGGGCGTGCCCTCCACCTTGCTTGAGCGCCGTCCCGACATCGCCGCCGCCGAACGGGCGATGGCCGCGGCCAACGCCCAGATCGGCGTCCAGACCGCCGGCTACTTCCCCGACCTGTCGCTGAGCGGCTCGGACGGCTTCTCCTCCAGCACCCTGTCGAAGTTCTTCTCGGCGGCCAACAACAGCTGGTCGATCGGCGCCAGCATCGCCCAGACCATCTTCGACGCCGGCGCCACCTCGGCCCGGGTCCGCGCCGCGCGCGCCGCCTACGACGTCAATGTGGCCAACTATCGCCAGACCGTGCTGACCGCCTTCCAGCAGGTCGAGGACAACATCGCCGCCCTGCGCGTGCTGGAGGCCGAGTACGACCTCGACCTGTCCGCCTCGCAGAACGCCGACGAGGCCGAGAAGATCGTCAACAACCAGTACCAGGCCGGGCAAGTCGACTTCACCACCGTGGTGGTGGCGCAGAACACAGCCCTGCAAGCCCGGCGCAACGTGATCCAGACCGCCGGCGCCCGCATGGTGGCCGAGATCGACCTGATCTCGGCGCTGGGCGGCGGATACCACGCGGGCGACCCCGCGCCGCAGAACGTGGCCGCGAAGTAAGGCGGTACAGCCGAAAGGTGGGTCCCCGGCTCGGCCTACGCGGCTGCGCCGCTCCGTTTGGCCGGGGATGACGGGCTTTAAATGTAGGCCCAGATCGCCACCGCTGACCCGGCCACGGCCAGGAACAGCGAGGTCAGCCACGGCCACTTCTTGTGGGCGATGATGGCGATGGTGGCGATGGCGATGCCCATGTGCAGCAGGGTCGCGGCCACGGTCAGCTTGTGATGCCGGTCCTCGGCGATCTCGCTCAGCTTCAGCTTCTCGTCGCGCTCCTTCTCGAAGGCCTTGGCCTCGCCCTGGATACGCTCTTCGTCGCCGGCGTTTTCCGCCTCGGTCTTGCGGTACTTGTCGGCCTTGGGCCCGCCGCCGTCGGCGGCGATGCCGTAGATGTGCTTCTTCAGGCTCTTGGCCTGGTAGAAGGCCCAGCTGTCCGACGCCCGCGCCTGGGCCAGCACCGCCTCGTTCTTTTGCGCCAGGGCCGAGCCGCTGGCGACGGTCTCCAGGCTGCCCACCACCGCCGACAGCACCGCCAGCATGGCGATGGTGATCGAGACGTAGGTCAGCAGCTTGTCGTTGCCGTGCGCCGCGTGCTCGGCATGTTCGGCGTGTTCGTGGGCTTCGAGTTCCTCAAGCGGGCTATCGGTCATCGGACACGGACTCCAGAATCGTTACAACATATCATAGCGTGACTCCGCACGCCGCCGCCCCTCCGATCGGACGCTTCCCATGTCCACGCCGCCCGCCCCGTTTCCGGTCGCCACCTATCGCGCCTTCCGCGACCGGCCGCGCATGGCGGCCGCTATCGGCGTGGGCGTCGTCATGGCGGCGGGCTTGCATTTCATCCCCAACGACCTGCGCTGGAGCACCCGCGCGATCCTGTCCTGGGACAGCGCGGCGGGCTGTTTCATCGCCCTGATGATGCTGATGATGTGCGACTGCGGCATCGACAAGATTCAGGCCCGCGCCGCCGCTCAGGACGAAGGCCAGGGCCTGACCCTGTTCCTGTCGATCACCTCGGCCCTGGCATCGGTCCTGGCCATCGCCGTCGAACTGAGCCTGGCCAAGGAGGATCACGGGTTCATCAAGCCGCTGCGGGTCGGCCTGGCCTTTTCCACCATCGCCCTGTCGTGGTTCTTCACCCATCTGATCTTCGCCCTGCACTACGCCCATGAGTACTACGCCCCGGAAACCTGCGCCGATCAGGACAAGGACGGCGACGGGCGGCGCGGCGGGCTCGGCTTCCCGGGCGACGAGCCGCCGGACTACTGGGACTTCGTGCACTTCGCGGTGATCATCGGGGTGGCCTCGCAGACCGCCGACATCTCGTTCACGTCCAAGCCCCTGCGCCGGATCGGCACCATCCACGGGGTGCTGTCGTTCGTGTTCAACACCGTGGTCCTGGCCCTGACCATCAACCTGCTGGCCGGTCTGTTCTAGGATTCAGGTCTTGGGCGTGGCGCAGGTTAGCTGGCGCTCGTGTAGGCGGCAGCTGGCGCGGACGATGTCGTCGGCGTCGTGGAAGGTCCCGATCCAGTCCTGGCCCTCGGCCTTGTCCATCACGAAGTAGCCGTAGCGAGAGAACGACAGGCTGACGGCGTCCATGTCGTCGATGAAGGTGGGCCCGCCATAGGCCTTGGGCGTATCGGCCGCCTCGCCGACGTCGCCGCCGGTGCCGACGATCAGCTGCGCCGGCCGCTTGGGTCCGAAACTCAGCGACTGGAAGTCGTGGATGTGGCCCGACACCATCATCTGCACGCCGCCGAGCGGACGGCCCCTGATCGCCTTCTGTTCAGTGAGGTTGATGCCGACCCTCAGTGGTCCGATCGGGCCGACCCGCGCCACCGGCACCATGCCCCACACCGGACGATGGGTGACCATCCAGCCCTGTCCCTGGTCCAGGGCCGCGCCGAGCCTGTCCAGCTGGCGCACGAAACCGGCGACGACGCCGCGCGGCGCCGAACGGTCGGCCGAGTTGGCGCTGTCCATGACATGCAGGTTCAGATCGCCCGCGTGGACCGTGAACGGATCGCTGACCCCCCGGCACCTGTCGGGTAAGGCGGCGGCGTCTAGCAGCAGAAACCAGCCCTTGCCGCCCCGGTCGCAGGTCTCGTGATTGCCGCGCGCGAAGATCCACGGCGCGGCCTTCAGCAGCGGCGCCGCCGGATCGAAGAACTCCGCCGCCCAGGTGTCCCAGCGGTCGCCGAACGGGCTGCCTGCGCACACCGTCACGCCCTCGGGACAGGCGGTCTCGCGGTAGTAGTAATCGCCGACATGGATCACCAGATCCGGCTTGCTCTGCGCCGCCAGCCGCGAGACGGCGGCGAAGGGCCACTCGCGGGAATCGTTGCAGGCCTGCACCGTGTAGGTGGTGATGCGGCAGCCGGTGTCGCCCATGATGACGATGCGGCGGATGTCCTTTTGCGGCAGGGCCATGACTTGATCGCCCACCGACACCGAGCGAGCGGGTGCCGGCACGGCCAGGGTGCAGACCGTCGGGAAATCGGCCGACGCCACTCCGCGCATCCGCATCGGCCGCGCCTGCCCATCGACCATGGCGGAGGGACAGGGTCCGGCCACGACGGCCCGCGCCTCGGCGCCCTGGCCGGTCATCTGGATCCAGGCCGAGCGCACCTGGGCGTGAGCCGGGTCTGCGAACAACAAGAGGGTCAGAACGGCGGCGAGAGAGCGGAACATGACCTACGGAAATCGGCTAACCCCGCCGTCGTCAAGCCGGCCTCGCTGGCGCGGGCGGGTATCAGAGGCTATGGGTTGGCCTGGGCCGCGACTCTCAAGAGTGCGCCCGTGTGGAGGATCGGTTTGGCGCGGGAAGCGGCGAGGCTCGGAGGACAGGTGGCGCCGAGCGAGCGCTCGGCCTCCGCCTACGAGCTGACCATCGTCTCCCCCACATTCAACGAACGCCCCAACATCCGCCCGCTGATCGCCAAGCTGGACGCGGCGCTGCGGGGCATCCACTGGCAAGTGATCTTCGTCGACGACAATTCGCCCGACGGCACAGCCGAAGAGGTCAAGGCCGCCGCGCGCGAGGACAGCCGCGTCTACTGCATCCGCCGGGTCGGACGGCGCGGCCTCGCCGGCGCCGTGCTCGAAGGCGCCCTGGCCAGCGCGGCCCCGTTCGTGGCGGTGATCGACGCCGATCTGCAGCATGACGAGACCCTGCTGCCGGCCATGCTGGAGGTGCTGCGCGAGGATCGCGCCGACATGGTCGTGGCCAGCCGCTACCTGGAGCCGGAGGGCCTCTCTACTGGACTCAGCCCGCCCCGCCAGCAGGGCAGCCGCCTGGCCACCTGGATGAGCCGCAAGGTTCTGCGCAACGACGTGTCGGACCCGGTCAGCGGCTACTTCATGGCCCGCCGCGCGGTGTGGGACGCCTCGGCGCACAAGCTGTCGACCGAGGGCTTCAAGGTGCTGTTCGACATCCTCGCCTCGCACCCCGAACCCCTGCGGGTCAGCGAACTGCCCTACAAGTTCCGCGACCGCCTGGCCGGCGAGAGCAAGCTCGACCGCCGCGTCGTCATCGAATACCTGAGCCTGATCCTGAACAAGGCGACCAACGACATGATCCCGGCGCGGGCGATCATGTTCGCCCTGGTCGGATCGACCGGCTTCCTGGTCAATGTCGGGGTGGTGCTGGCGCTGGACGGTGCGCACGCGCCGCTGCCATTCTGGGGCGTGCAGCTAACCGCGGCCATGGTCGCGATGACCTCCAACTACCTGATCAACAATGCGGTCACCTACCAAGACCGCCGCCGCAAGGGCCTGGCCTTGCTGAGCGGCTATGTCCGCTTCTGCCTGCTCTGCAGCGCCGGCCTGTTCGTCAACGTCGCCATCGCCTCCTTCCTCGACGACCGCCTGCACGCCGCGATCCTCGCCGGCGTGGCCGGAGCCCTGTTCGGGGCCGTCTGGAACTATGTCACCACCGCGCTCGCCGTCTGGTGAGGACGGCCGGCGCCGTTCCGCGGCGACGCCCCTGATCCTCCTGATCGGCGCCCTGGCGCTGATCCGCCTGCTGGCGGCCGCCTTCATCCCCCTGACCGAGGACGAAGCCTACTATCGCCTGTGGGCCCAGCATCCGGGCCTGGGCTACTACGATCACCCGCCGATGATTTCCTGGTGGATCGCCGCCGGCATGCGCCTGGCCGGCGACAGCGCGCTCGGCGTGCGGTTGCTGCCGGTTCTGTCCAGCCTGATGACCACCGCCCTGGTCATCGACCTCGGACGGCGCATGGGCGCGGAGCGGACGGGCCTGACCGCCGCCCTGCTCTACAACGCCACTCTGACCGTCGGCGCGGGCGCCATCCTGGCCATTCCCGACGCGCCGGCCAGCCTGTTCTGGGTAGCGACCCTGTGGGCCATGGTCCGCGCGACCGAGGACCACGACCGCTGGTGGCTGATGGCGGGAGCGGCGGCGGGGCTGGCGTGCCTGTCCAAATATTCCGCCCTGTTCCTGGCTCCCGGCGTGATCGCCTGGCTGGCCCTGAGCGTCGATGGCCGTCGACGCCTGGCCAGCCCGTGGCCGTGGCTGGCGGCCCTGATCGCGGCCGCGGTCTTTTCAGTCAACGTCGCCTGGAACGCCGACCACCACTGGCTGACCTTCGCCAAGCAGTTCGGTCGGGTCAGCCCCGGACGCTTCACCCCGCGCTATCTCGGTGAGTTCATCGGCGCGCAGTTTGTCCTGCTCAATCCGGCGGTCGCCATCCTGGCTGGGCTGGGGGCGGCCAAGGCCTGCAAGGCGCGCCAAGGCGTCCCCCTGATGGCCGTGGCCACCAGCATCGCCTTCCTCGCCTATCTGCTGCTGCACAGCCTGCACGACCGGGTTCAGGCGCACTGGCCGGTCCCGCTCTACCCCGCCGCCGCCCTGCTGGCCGCCTACGCCCTGGAGGGCGCGTCCGGCTGGCGCGCCGGGCTCGGCCGCTGGGCCCCGGCCGCCATCGGCCTGACCACCATCGCCCTGGCCTACATGGCCCTGCCCTTCAGCCTGCTGGCCAAGGGCGATCCCGCGGCCCAATTGCGCGGCTGGCCGCAGTTCGCATCCGGGGTCGATCTGCTGCGCGCGGGCCAGGGCGCAGGCTGGGTCGGGTCGTTGAGCTACGGCGTCAACGCCCAACTCCTGGCCCAGCGGCGGATCGCCGCGCCCGTTCTGCAGATCAGCGAACGCGACCGCTACCTCGACATGCCCGACACCGCAGCCGACCTGGCCAAGCCGGGCCTGCTGGTCGACCTGCTGCGGCGGGTGGACCGCGCCAAGCTGGAAGCCTGTTTCGCCTCGGTGGGGCCGGTGCAGGAGATCTATCGAGGCTCGGTCCAGGACCCGGACAGCCGCTATGGCGCCGTGCTCGTGTCCGGGCCCAAACTCGACTTGAAAAAGACCGGCTGCCCTAGCTGAAAACCCGACATCGACAACGCCGCGTTAACCCTAGTGCAAGGGGCTCACGCCAAGCTGTCCTGGCGTCTCTATGGACGCCAGGAGTCTCGCCTTGGTCGCAGCCGCCAGATTACCCGCCGCTCGCCACGGGTTTGTGGAAGCCGCGTCCTGGCCGGCGGACATCTCCGATCCCGCGATCCTTGAAACCGGCGCCCTACTGACGGCCGGCGGCGACAGCCGCATCGAACTGGACGAAACGTCCGGGGTGAACCGCTACGGCTGCGCCCCGGCGCCCGACCCAGAGATCGCGCCTTACGGTTCGTCCACCGCCTCGACTATTTCCCCCGCCGCCTTCGCCGCCGCGCTCAGCATCACATGCTGGCCGAGGTAGTTCGGCAGCAGCTTCCAGGCGGCGGCGACCTGCGGACTATTCATGCGGCTTGGCCATCAGGGCGGAGACGCGGTCGGCCTGTTGTTTCGGGGTGGCCATCAGGGCGGCGACATCGGGGTCGGCGGCGCCGGCCAGCAGGTTGCGCGGCGTGTCGTCGGCCAGCACCCGCCCGCCCTTCATCACCACGATACGGTCGGCCAGCAGCACGGCTTCGGACACGTCATGCGTGACCATCACCGTGGTCAGGCCCAGGCGGTCGTGCAGGGCGCGGTAGGCGTCGCCAAGCTCGATGCGGGTGACAGGATCTAGCGCGCCGAACGGCTCGTCCATCAGCATCAGTTTCGGCTTGGCGGCCAGGGCGCGGGCCACCCCCACGCGCTGGCGCTCGCCGCCAGACAGAGCCGCGGGAAAGCGCGCGCCATAGGCCTGCGGCAGGGCGACCAGATGGAGCAACTCGGCGGTGCGCTTGGCGATATCGTACGCAGACCAGCCCAACAGGCGCGGCGTGACCGCGATGTTCTCGGCCACGGTCAGATGCGGGAACAGCCCGACGCCCTGGAATACATAGCCGATACTCCGGCGCAGCAGCGGGCCTGGCCGATCGCGCACCGACTTGCCGTCCAGGCGCACTTCGCCCTTATCTGGGTCGATCAGGCGGTTGATGGTCTTGAGGGTGGTGGTCTTGCCGGACCCCGAGGTCCCGACCAGGGCCACGAACTCGCCCGCCGCGATGCTCATGCTGACATCGGTCAGGGCCGCGCCGCCGGGGTAGGCCTTGCTGACCTTGTCGATCGCGATCATGGGTGCGGCCATGCCGTCAGGCTAGGCCATTTGCGGCGCATCCCCAACCGCCGTCGAACAGCGGTTGGAGAGCATCGGTCGATAGTTTTAGTTGGCCTTGGTCCAGCGGCGCTCGGCTTCGTCGCGGTCGAGGTTCAGGTGAACCTTCTCATCGATGTAGTCGACCCAGCTGAGCGGGATCAGGTGATGCTTGCCCATGGCCTGCAGGTCCATCTTGGCCAGCTCGATCTCGGAGCCGCGCACATGGTCCACGCGGCCGACGTGCTTGCCGTCCGAGCTGAGGACTTCCATGTGCTCGGTGATCTGGGAGGATTCGATCATGGTCTTGTCTCGATTGGTTACGCCCGCCAATCGCGGGAGATGCTCCTACAACTGAAAAAGCAGCTTGGCCGTTGCACTCTATCTGCACCCCTGGCCCGTTTATCGGTTCGGCGTTAGGCTTGGGCCATGGCCGGCAACGTCATCAACCTGAGCAAAGCCCGCAAGGCGCGCGACAAGGCGGCCAAGCAAACTCAGGCCGCCCATAACCGCGCCGGTTTCGGCCGCACCAAGGGCGAGAAGGCGCACGGCATCTCCCTGGCGGAGAAGGTCAAGCGTGTGCTGGACGACGCCAAGCGCGACCGCGACCCCAAATAAGGTGGCCGGCCTTTCCAAGCGTTCCCTGCTGCTGGCCGGCCACGCCACTTCCCTGGCGCTGGAGCCGCCGTTCTGGGCGGTGATGGAGCGGATCGCCGCGGCCGAGGGCGTCAGCCTGCCGGCCCTGCTGGTGCAGATCGACGCCCAGCGCGGCGCCGCCTCCCTGGCATCGGCCTGCCGCGTGCGGGCGCTGCAATGGGTCGCCGCCAACCCGGCGGACTGACAAGGGACGGTTCCGTTCGGGCCGTAGCGCGCTTATATCCAGGCCCGCTTGTGCTACATTCGTTCTCATCCGCCCGCGTCCCAGTGATTCAGGAATTGCCTTGTCCGACCCCGAAGTCCCCGCCGTCCGCATCAGCGACCTGGCCCGGCCGCAAGGCCCGCGCGTCTCAGGCTACCTGGACGGCCTGAATCCCGAGCAGCGCCGCGCGGTCGAGGCGACCGAGGGCCCGGTGCTGGTCCTAGCGGGCGCCGGCACCGGCAAGACCCGCGTGCTGACCACCCGGCTGGCCCACATCCTCAACCAGGGCAAGGCGCGGCCGTGGGAGCTGCTGGTGGTCACCTTCACCAACAAGGCCGCGCGCGAGATGCGCGAGCGGATCACCCACCTGATCGGGCCCGAGGCCGAGGGCCTGCGCTGGCTGGGCACCTTCCACTCCGTCGCCGCCCAGATCCTGCGCCGCCATGCGGAACTGGTGGGTCTGAAGTCCAGCTTCACAATCCTCGACGACGACGATCAGGAGCGCCTGATCAAGCAACTGCTGGCGGCCGAGAACATCGACTCCAAGCGCTGGCCGTCGCGCATGCTGGCCGGGCTGATCGACCAGTGGAAGAACCGCGGCTGGACCCCGGACAAACTGCCCGCCGTCGAGAGCGCCGCCTTCGCCAACAACCGCGGGCAGGCCCTGTACAAGATGTACCAGGACCGCATGCGCGTGCTGAACGCCTGCGATTTCGGCGACCTGCTGCTGCACAACCTGACGATCTTCACCCAGCATCCCGACGTGCTGGCAGATTTCCACAACCGCTTCCGCTACATCCTGGTGGACGAATACCAGGACACCAACGTCGCCCAGTATCTGTGGCTGCGTCTGCTGGCCCAGCACCGCCAGAATGTCTGCTGCGTGGGCGACGACGACCAGTCGATCTACGGCTGGCGCGGGGCCGAGGTGGACAACATCCTGCGTTTCGAGCGCGACTTTCCGGGCGCCGAGGTGATCCGGCTGGAGCGCAACTACCGTTCGACCGAACACATCCTCGGGGCCGCCTCGGGGCTGATCAAGGCCAACAAGGGACGCCTGGGCAAGACCTTGTGGACGCAGGACAAGGGCGGCGAGAAGGTCCAGGTGCGCGGCGTCTGGGACGGCGAGGCCGAGAGCCGGCTGATCGCCGAGGAGATCGAGCGCTACAAGCGCAAGGACGGCCACAAGTACCGCGACATCGCCATCCTGGTGCGCGCCTCGTTCCAGATGCGCGCCTTCGAAGAGCGCTTCGTGATGGAGGCGATCCCCTACACCGTGGTCGGCGGCCCGCGCTTCTTCGAGCGCGCCGAAATCCGCGACGCCCACGCCTATCTGCGGCTGATCCAGTCCGAAGACGACGACCTGGCCTTCGAGCGCATCGTCAACACGCCCAAGCGCGGCATCGGCGACACCACGGTGTCGAAAATCCTGCAGATCGCGCGGGGCGCCAATCTGTCGGCGGCGCTGGCCTCGCACGGTATCGTTAATTCCGACGAGCTGGCCGCGCGCACCCGCACGGCCCTGTCGAACTTCCTGCGCGACCTGGACCGCTGGCGGAAGCTGGGCGAAGTGACGCCCCACGCCCAGTTGCTGGAAACCATCCTGGAGGAGAGCGGCTACACCGACGCGCTCAAAGCCGACAAGGGCCCTACCAGCCAGACCCGCCTGGAGAACCTCAAGGAGCTGGTCCAGTCGATGGCCCAGTTCGAGGACCTGCAATCCTACCTCGAGCACGTCTCCCTGGTGATGGACCTGGACCGCGGTCCCGGCGGCGACGCGGTGCAGATCATGACCCTGCACTCGGCCAAGGGGCTGGAGTTCCCGCTGGTGTTCCTGCCCGGCTGGGAGGAAGGGATGTTCCCCTCGCAGCGCTCGATGGACGAGAAGGGCGAGAAGGGCCTGGAGGAAGAGCGCCGCCTGGCCTACGTCGGCATCACCCGCGCCAAGAGCGAGGCGCGCCTGTCGTTCGTCGCCAACCGCCAGGTCTACGGCCGCTGGACCAGCCAACTGCCCAGCCGCTTCATCGACGAACTGCCCCTGGCCCACGTCGAGGCGGCGTCGGAGACCGGCTACTACGGCGGCGGTCCCGGCATGCAACAGACGGCCTCGCGCTGGGAAGAATCCAGCTTCGGCGGCGCGGGTTACACCTCGCCCGGCTGGCAGCGAGCCCAGCAGCGCACCGCCGCGCGCACCGGCTTTTCCGAGCCCTCGCGCACCCGCACCCAGCCGATCGAGGGCGAGGGCCGGCTGGTGGCGATCTCCGAACCCGCCGCCTCCAGCTATACGCGCGGCGAGCGCGTGTTCCACATCAAGTTCGGCTACGGCCAGGTGGTGGGGGTCGAGGGCAACAAACTGACCGTCGCCTTCGACAAGGCCGGCGAGAAGAAGGTCATCGACAGCTTCGTCGAACGGGCCTGAACATTTTTGGAATAATACCGCTCAAGCTCGAACCGTTTGCGGGCTGGTGCGCTCTGTCTACGCATGGAGCGCATGATGAAGCCGTCCCTATTCTACGGAACAGCAGTATCCGCCGTCATCGGTCTGGCCCTTGGATTGGGCCTGCATAGCGAGTGGCAGTCGCATGAGGGCGGGCCGCAGGTTCTGGTCGCTTCAGCGGCCGCCGCCGAACTGGCGCGGGTGCGTGACGGCAACGACATCATCGAAACGTCTGAGACAGCCGACACGACGTCAGGCTTTGCCGACATCAGCTGGCTCGACACCGGCCAGGGACCCGCCGACTCCCTGCCGGTGGTGCGCCTGACCCGCATGGGCGGCGCGCCGCGCCCTGCGGCGACGGAGGTCGAGCGCGTCGACGCCGACACCGCCTCCAAAGAGACCACCTCGGTCACCACGGTCGGCGACTTCAAGGACGACGCCCCGAGCGGACCGCGCATTCCCGCCGGTTCCTATGTGCCGGCCTCCTACACCCCCGGCGACGCCGCCTTCTGATCGCGGCGCTCGCCTTTCGCGCCTCCGCTTGCTAAGGCCCGGCCATGAGCCAGCAAGCTTTCCAGATCATCGCCCGCGGCCCGCGCGCCGACGCCCAGACCGCCGCCGAGGCGGTGGACGCCGACATCCTGCTGGAGGGCGCTACCTATTCGATCCTCGAGGAAGACGAGGACAAGGGCCTCTGGCGCATCGACGCCTTCCCGACCAGCGACGACGAGGCCGCGCGCTTCCAGGCCGTCCTGGCCGATTTCCCCGCCCTGAAAGTGACCCGCGAAGTCCTGGCCGACGCCGACTGGCTGGCCATGGCGCTGTCGGGCCTGCCGCCGGTCAAGGCCGGGCGCTTCTTCGTGTTCGGCGTGCACGACCGCGGCCGCGCGCCGGTCAACGCCGTCAACCTGCGGATCGAGGCGGGCGCCGCCTTCGGCACCGGCCACCATGGCACCACAGTCGGCTGCCTGCTGGCCTACGACCGCCTGCTCAAGGCCCATAGCTACAAGAAGGTGCTCGACGTCGGCGCCGGCACCGGCGTCCTGGCCATCGCCGCCGCGCGCACCGGCTCGCAGCTGGCGGTCGGCACCGACATCGACGCCGTGTCCGTGCGCATCTCCAAGGAGAATGCCGAGATCAACAGCGCCAACGCCCGCTTCGTCCACGCCTCCGGCCTGCGCCACCAGCTGGTGGCCCGCCACGCGCCCTACGACCTGGTGTTCGCCAATATCCTCGCGCGTCCCCTGATCGGCCTGTCGCAAGACATCAAGGGCGCGCTGAAGCCCGGCGGGGTCGCCATCCTGTCCGGCCTGCTGCGCACCCAGGAACGGGCGGTGAAAGCCGCCTACCTGTCGCGCGGTTTCCGCGTGATGTTCGCCATCCGCCGCGACGCCTGGGTGGCGCTGGTGCTTAAGCGCTAAAAACCGTCATCCCCCGACTTGATCGGGGGACCAAAGGTCGAGGCCAGGACTTTCAAGTCGCTTGGGTCCCCCGGTACGCCCTGCGGGCGTCCGTGGGATGACGTGGGAGAGATGGGATGCGGCCTTTGCATCCGTGCCCACGCGCGCCTAAATCTCTCTCATGCGCCAGACATTCCAAGACAGCGCCGACCCGTCGTTCGGCACATTGCACCTCCCGCTGATCCGCCAGGCCATTGAGCGGCAGAAGCTGGACGGGCTCTTGATCCCGCACGAGGACGAGCACCAGAACGAATATCTGCCCGACGCTAACGACCGGCTGGCCTGGGCCACCGGCTTCACCGGCTCGGCCGGGGCGGCCGTGGTGCTAAAGGACAAGGCGGCCGTGTTCGTCGACGGCCGCTACACCCTGCAGGTGCGCGATCAGGTGGACCTCGATCTGTTCGAGATCCGCGACCTGGTCGAGGGCGGCGTCTCGGCCTACCTCGAAACCCAGCTGAAGCCCGGCCAGGTGGTCGGCTACGATGCACGGCTGCACAGCCCCGATGCGCTTGACCGCCTGCGTCAGGCCGCGACCAAGGCGGGCGCCACGCTGAAGCCCGTCGCCGCCAATCCGCTGGACGAGGCCTGGGGCAAGGCCCGGCCGGCCCAACCGCTGGCCCCGGTGGTCCCGCACCCGCTGGCCTATGCCGGTGAAGACTCTGCCGCCAAGCGCGCCCGCGTCGGCGCCGCCATCGCCGGCCAGGGCGCCGACGCCGCCGTGGTCACCGCGCCGGGCTCGATCGCCTGGCTGTTCAATATCCGCGGCGGCGACGTGATCCGCTCGCCCCTGCCGCTAAGCCAGGCGATCCTGCGCAAGGACGGCACGGCGCGCCTGTTCCTCGACCCGGCCAAGGTCACCGGCGACCTGCCCGCCTGGCTCGGCAATCAGGTGACGCTGGAGAACCCCGAGGTCCTGCCCGCCGCCCTGGCCGAGCTGAAGGGCATGAAGGTCCTGATCGACCCCGGCCAGTCCTCGTCCTGGTACTTCGACATCCTGGCGGCCGACGGCGCCGAGGTGGTGCGCGCCGCCGATCCCACCGCCCTGCCCCGCGCCTGCAAGAACGACGTGGAAGTGGAGGGCTCGCGCCAGGCTCACATCCGCGACGGCGCCGCCCTGTCGCGCTTCCTGCACTGGCTGGCCACCGCGGCGCAGACCAGCCTGCCCGACGAGATCACCGTGGTCAGTAAGCTGGAGGCCTTCCGCGAGGCCACCGGCATGCTCAAGGACCTGAGCTTCGACACCATCGCCGGGGCCGGCCCCAACGGCGCCATCGTCCACTACCGCCCGGTCGAGCGGCTCAATCGCGCCACCGAGCCCAATTCACTGCTGCTGGTCGATAGCGGCGCCCAGTATCTCGACGGCACCACCGACGTCACCCGCACGGTCGCCATCGGTCAGCCAAGCCAGGAAATGCGCGAGCGTTTCACCCTGGTGCTGAAGGGCCACCTCGCGCTCGGCCGCGTGCGCTTCCCCGCCGGAATCACCGGCTCTTCGCTGGACGCCCTGGCGCGCATGGCGCTGTGGCAGCACGGCCTGGACTACGACCACGGCACCGGCCACGGCGTCGGCTCCTACCTCGGCGTGCATGAAGGTCCGCAGCGGATTTCAAAGGCGCCGTCGATGGTCGCCCTGCAGCCCGGCATGATCGTCTCCAATGAGCCCGGCTATTACAAGACCGGCGCCTACGGCATCCGCATCGAGAACCTGCAGGTGGTGACCCCCGCCACCGACATCCCCGGCGGCGAGCGGCCCATGCTCGGCTTCGAGCAGCTGACCCAGGCGCCCATCGACCGGCGCCTGATCGACACCGGCCTGCTGACACCTGAGGAGATCGCCCAGATGGACGCCTATCACGCGGGCGTCCTGGCCAAGGTCGGACCGCTGCTGGACAGTCCCGCCAAGGCCTGGCTGACCGAGGCCTGCGCGCCGCTCTAAGCTGCCTTCAACCAAGCTGGGAGGCTTCCATGAAGACCGTCATCGCCGCCGTCACGGCGCTCGCCCTCATGACCGGCGCGGCCCACGCCGCCGAGACCGCTCAGGAGAAAGCCAACAAGGCTCTGGTGCTGAAGTTCTGGAGCGAGGTGTTCGACCACCGCGACTGGACCAAGGCCAAGACCTACATGGCTGACGGCTACATTCAGCATAACCCCCTGGCGCCCACCGGGCGGGCGGGCTTCGAGGCCTTCTTCAGCAAAATCTGGCTCAAGCCCCTCACCGACGCCGAAGCCAAGACGACCCACTTCGATGTGGTCATGGCCAAGGGCGATCTTGTCACCCTGATCCAGAAGATTCCGCGCAAGGACATCAACGGCCAGTCCTACGACAGCTTCTGGTTCGATACCGTTCGGGTCAGGGACGGCAAGTTGGTCGAGCATTGGGATAACGCCCTGAAACCTGGCCCTGCCCCGCTGCCGAGCCAGCTCTAGCCTAGACGCCGCCGATCAAGGCGAGCCACGCGTCCTCGGTCATCACCTCGACCCCCAGGTCCGTCGCCTGCTTCAGCTTCGAGCCCGCGCCGGGGCCCGCCACCACGATATCGGTCTTCTTGGACACCGAACCCGACACCTTGGCCCCCAGCGCTTCGGCCTGGGCCTTGGCCTCGTCGCGGGTCATCCGCTCCAGGGCGCCGGTGAACACCACGGTCTTGCCGGCCACCGCCGTGTCGGTCTTGGGCCGCTCGGCGGGGATCACGGTCAGTTCGGCCAGCAACTTGTCGACCAGGTTGCGGTTGTGGTCCTCGCCGAAGAACTCCGCGATCATCCGTGCGGCGACCGGGCCGACCTGGTCGATGCCGGATATCTCCAGGAAGGCCTCGCCCGGCACGCCGGCCGCCCCTTCCTGCGCCGCCGCCTCGAAGGCCGCCCAGTCGCCGTAGCGGGCCGCCAGGGCGTCGCGGGTGCGGATGTTCAGCTTGCCGATCGACAGGCGCAGGCGGGCCTCCAGCGAGGAGTCGGTGGGGATCAGCAAGTCCTGCTGGCTGCGGGCGAAGACCAGGATCGCGTCGCGGGCGGTGGGGCCCACCCCGTCCAGCTCAGACAGCTCGATATAGGCGGCGCTGGCCATCTGTCCCGAGGCCGTCTTGGCGTTGGCGACGAAGGCTTCCACCGTCTCGAAATGGCGGGCAAGGGCGATGGAGGTGGTCTCGCCGATATGGCGGATACCGAGGCCGTAGATGAAGCGGTCGAGCGCGATATTGCGGCGCGCCTCGATGCCGGCGATCAGGTTCTTGACGCTGGTCTCGCCGTAGCCGTCGGCCTCACGCAGCTCGTCCATCTTCGCTTCGTCGCGCGCTAGGGCGAAGATGTCGGCGGGGTCGCTGATCCAGCCGCGTTCGTTGAAGGCGGTCAGCTGCTTTTCGCCCAGGCCCTCGATGTCGAAGGCCCGGCGCGACACGAAATGGCGCAAGTGCGCGAGCTTCTGGAAGGGGCAGGCGAAGTCGCCGGTGCAGCGGCGCACCACGGTGTCGGCGCCGGAAGCCGTAGTCTCCTTCGTCAGAGGCGTGTGCAGCGGGCACGGGCAGTGAGTCGGGAATGGGAAGGGGACCGCATTGGCGGGCCGCTCGTCCAGCACCGGGCCAACGATCTGCGGGATCACATCGCCCGCCCGCTGCAGGATCACGGTGTCGCCGACCCGTACGTCCTTGCGCGCGATCTCGTCGGCGTTGTGCAGGGTGGCGTTGACCACCACGACCCCGCCCACGGTCACCGGATGCAGCCTGGCGACCGGCGTGATCGCCCCGGTGCGGCCGACCTGGATGTCGATGGCTTCGAGGATGGTGCGCGCCTGCTGCGCGGGGAACTTGCGGGCGATGGCCCAGCGAGGGGTGCGGGTGACGAAGCCCAGCCGCTGCTGCCACTCCAGCCGGTCGACCTTGTAGACCACGCCGTCGATGTCGTAGGCGAGATGGGGCCGCGCCGCCTCCATCCACGTGTAGGCGGCCAGCAGGCCCGCCGCATTCTCCACCCGCTCGCTCTGCGGGGTGGTCGAGAAGCCCCAGGCCTTTAGCTTGCCCAGGGCCTCGCATTGGGTCTCGGCAAACGGCGCGCTGATCTGGCCCCAGGCGTAGGCGAAGAACTTCAGCGGCCGTTTCGCGGTGATCGTGGAATCGATCTGGCGCAGCGAGCCTGCCGCCGCGTTGCGCGGATTGGCGTAGGTCTTTTGCCCCGCTTCGACGGCGGCGGCGTTGAGGGCGATGAACCCGTCGTGGCCGAGATAGATTTCGCCGCGGACCTCTATCTCGTCGGGCCAGCCTGAGCCGGCCAGCCGATGCGGGATATCGCCGATGGTGCGGACGTTGGCGGTGACGTCCTCGCCGACCCGGCCGTCGCCGCGCGTTGCCGCCTGGACCAGCACGCCTTTCTCGTAGCGGATCGAGCACGACAGGCCGTCGATCTTGGGTTCGGCGGTGTAGCCGACCGTCTCGCTCGGGCTGAGGCGCAGGAAGCGACGGATGCGGGCGTCGAACTCCTCGGCCTCGCTATCGGCGAAGGCGTTGTCCAGCGACAGCATCGGCACGCCGTGCTCGACCGGCGAGAACTGGGCCGCGCGGGCGGCCCCGACCTTCAGGCTCGGCGAATTCTCAAGGATCAGGCCGGGGAAGCGCGCTTCGATGTCGAGGTTGCGCCGCTTCAGGGCGTCGTAGTCCGCGTCCGAGATCGTCGGGTCGTCCTGCTGATGATAGCGCAGGTCGTGCTCGGCCAGCTCGTCGGCCAGACGGGTCAGTTCGTCCGCGGCTTCGGACTCGGAAAGGTCGGCGACGGGCTTCACGATCAGGCGTGCATCAGGGCGCGAGCGGCCGCGCGGGCCGCCTCGGTGATCTCGGCGCCGGCCAGCATGCGGGCGATCTCTTCCTCGCGGACCTTGTCGGTCAGCACCTCGACGGCGGTGCGCACCTGATCGGCGCCGCCGGCCTTGGACACCCGCCAGTGGGTCTCGGCGCGGGCCGCCACCTGCGGACTGTGGGTCACCACCAGCACCTGACCTTCGCGCGCCAGCCGCTTCAGGCGCTGGCCAACCGCATAGGCCACGGCGCCGCCGACGCCCTGGTCCACTTCATCGAAGATCATCAAAGGCGCGGCGCCCGATCCGCGACCCGCCAGGGCCGCTTTAAGCGCCAGGGCGAAGCGGGCCAGCTCGCCGCCCGAGGCGATGGCGCCCAGGCCGCCGAACGGCGCGCCCGGGTTGGTCGAAACCTCGAACTCCACGCGGTCGAGCCCGGTCGGTCCGGCGCGGTCTTCGGCCAGGGGGGCCACCGCCACCCGCAGCCGGGCGCGGTCCAGCTTCAGCGGCGGCAGCTCGGCGTTGACGGCCTCGGCGATGCGCTCGGCGGCGGCCTTGCGCAGGTCGGACAGGGCGCGGGCGGCGTCGAAATAGGCGGCGCGGGCGGCAGCGGCGCGGGCATCAGCCTCCTTCTGCGCCTGCTCGCCGTCCTCCAGCGTATGCAGGGTGCGGGCGATGCGGGCGCGCTCGTCGGGCAGCAGCTCCACCGCGACCCCCATCTTGCGGGCCAGGGCGCGCAGGGCGAACAGGCGCTCCTCGGCCTTCTCCAGCCGGTCCGGCTCGAAGTCGAAGGCCTGGGCGGCGGCGTCGATGGCCGAGGCGGCTTCCTGGGCTTCCACCAGGGCGCGGTCGACCGACTCCGACGCCTGGCTAATCAATCGAACGGGCGCGCTGTCGGCGGCGGCTCCAGCTTGCAGGGCGCGCTCGCGGGCCCGTTCCAGGGCGCGGAAGGCCTGCGCCAGCTTGCCGCCGGGGCCGTCGCCCGCGAACGCTTCCTGGGCAGCTGCGATGTCGCCCATGGTCTTTTCGGCGGCGCCCAGCAGGGCCCGCTCCTCGGCGAGGGCGGTCTCCTCCCCGGCCTTGGGGTCGAGCCGGTCCAGTTCGGCCAGGCGCAGCGCCAGATCCTCGCGTTCGGCCAAGGCAGTGGCGGCGTCGCGGCGCAGGGCCTCGGCGGCCTCGCGCGCCTCGCGCCAGCCGGCCCAGGCGCGGGCGACGGCGCCGGCCGCGTTCTCGGCCCCGGCATACAGGTCCAGCAACGGCCGGTGGGTGCGGCTGTCCAGCAGGCCGACGGTCTCATGCTGGCCGTGCACCTCGATCAGCATCTCGCCCAGTTCGCGCAGCACCGAGACGCTGACCGCCTGATCGTTGACGAAGGCGCGCGAGCGGCCATCGGCGGCCAGTTGGCGGCGCAGGACCAGATCCTCGTCGCGCTCGAAGGCGACGCCCTTGTCCTCGAGATAGGTCCAGACGTCGTGCGTGGGCGGCGGGGCGAACACGGCGGTGGCGATGGCCTGGCTGCGGCCCTGGCGGACCAGGCCGGCGTCGGCTCGGGCGCCGGTGGCCAAACCCAGGGCGTCGAGAATGATCGATTTGCCGGCGCCGGTCTCGCCGGTGAGCGCGGTCAGGCCCGGCCCGATCGACAGATCGAGCGTCTCGATCAAGACGACGTCGCGGATGCCCAGGCCGATCAGCATGGCTGCATGATCTTCCCGAATCCGCTCCGGCTCAATGCTAGGCGGTCGGCGGCTTCAGGATATTCGGCAGTTTCGGCATGCGCACGGTGGGCAGCTTCATGATGCCGCGCTTGGCCGCACCGCGCGGAGCCACCGCCGGCTGGAGGCCCTTGCCCGACATCAGCGAATAGGCTTCCGAATACCAGCCGTCGCCGGGGTAGTTGAAGCCGAGCACGGCGGCGTTGCGCTTGGCCTCCTCGTCCAGGCCCAGGGTCAGATAGACCTCGACCAGGCGGTAGAGCGACTCGGCCGTGTGCGAGGTGGTCTGGTATTTATCGACCACGGTCTTGAAGCGGCCGATGGCGGCCAGCGGCATGTTCTGGCGCAGGTACCAGCGGCCGATGGCCATTTCCTTGCCGGCCAGCTGGTCGTTGACCATGTCCAGCTTCAGACGGGCCTCGGTGGCGTATTCGGTGGTGGGATAGCGGCGCACCACTTCGCGCAGCGCGGCCAGGGCCTGTTCGGTCGCGGCCTGGTCGCGCCCGACGTCGATGATCTGTTCGAAGTAGCAGATCGACTTGATGTAGTAGGCGTAGGCGGCCGACGGGCTGCCCGGATAGAGCGAGATGAAGCGGTCGGCGTCGGCGCGCGCTTCTTCGTAAGCGTTGCCCTCGTAGTGGGCGTAGGCGGTCATCAGGATCGAACGGCGCGACCATTCCGAATAGGGATGCTGGCGCTCCACTTCCTGGAAGTACTGCACCGCCTCGACCCACTTGCGGTCGTCCAGACGCTGGGCGCCGGCTGAGTAGATGGCTTCCACCGGGCGCTCGGTAACGGCGATCTGCAGGCCATCCTTCTTGGCGCAGGCCGAGAGGGCCAGGACGCCGAGGGCGCCGACCAGAACCGCCTGAGCGCCGATGCGGAATTTGCTAAGCATGGAATAGCCTCAACGCAGCGCGCCGGAGGGCGCGCGTCTTCGATGCTGGTTCTACACCAGCCGCAGGCCGGCGCAAACGGCTCTAGCCGATCAGACGGCTTCGGCGAGGGCGACGTTGAGGGTGGTCATGCGCCAGGCCTCGGGCCGCGCCAGAAGCGCGCGCACCGCCATGTTGTTCAGGGCATGACCCGCATAGACGCCTTCGAAGCGGCCGATGATCGGCGCGCCCAGCACATAGAGGTCGCCGACCGCGTCCAGGGCCTTGTGCCGCACGAACTCGTCGGGTCGGCGCAGACCTTCGGGGTTCAGCACCCGGTCGCCGTCGATCACCACCGCGTTTTCCAGAGACCCGCCGCGGGCCAGACCGGCTTCGCGCAGGGCGTTGACCTCGCTGAGGAAGCCGAAGGTGCGGCAGTCGGCCAGATCGCGGCGGAAGCTGGTTTCGTCGACGGTCATATCGACCCGCTGACGGCCGATGACAGCGGTGGGGAAAGCGATCTCGAAGGCCACTTCGAAGCGGTCGCTGGGCGACAGGCGCGCCCACTTGTCGCCTTCGGTGACTTCGACCGTATCGAGGATTTCGATGTATTGGCGCTCGGCTTCCTGCAGCCGGCGGCCGGCGCGGTCGATCAGCTGGATGAACGGCAGGGCCGAGCCATCCATGATCGGGATTTCAGGACCGTCCAGCTCGACCACGGCGTTGTCGACGTCGAGCGCGGCCAGGGCGGCCATCAGGTGTTCGATGGTGGCGACCTTCACGCCCGAGGCGTTCTCGATCACGGTGCACAGGCGCGTGGGCGTCACCGCCTCGGCCGCCGCGCGCACGCGGTTGTCGCCGTCCAGGTCGGTGCGCACGAACACGATGCCGGTATTGACCGGGGCCGGGCGGATCGACACACGGACGCGCTGGCCCGAGTGCAGGCCTACGCCCGCGCAGATCGCCGGCCCCGCCAATGTGTGCTGATAAGACAACGACAAGGCCAAAGGCCCTTTCTGCAGAAAGACCGACTCTGGCGAGTCGGCCCCATGACGCCCGATCATCCTTTTAGGCGCACTGCAGCATAAGGCCAAAACACATCCTGTTTCGGAATGTTTCGGGCCTAAACCTTCGATTAATAGGCGTTAATTCGCCAGACGACGGAGGAACGACGGGATGTTGAGATCCTCGCCTTCGTCGCCGCGCGGCTCTTCCGCCAACTGGGCGGAAGCGGTGGTGCGCGCCTGCGGCGCCGAGGGGGCGGCAGGACGGGCGGCTTCGCGCGCGGCGGGCTGTGTCGGCGCGGAAACGGGAGCCGCCTCATAGCGCGGGCGTCCGCCGCCGAACAGGCTGAGCCAGCCGCCCTTCTGCGGGCGACGGTCGTCGTGCATCTCGGGGAACAGGGGCTCTTCCTCCGCCTGAGCGGAGGTTTCCAGCGCGGGCTCGGCCGCGGCGACGCGGGGCTCGAACATGTCGGCGTCGATCAGGTCGGGCTGCACGGCGGCCACGAGGGGCTCCGGCTCGATCAGCAGTTGCTCGTCGAATGACCAGCCGCTTTCGTCCGCCAAGGAGGCGGCGACCGGCAAGGTGTCGAACAGTTCGGGGCTTTCGTTTTCGGCGGCGGCGGTCATGGCCACGGCCGAGAAGTCGGCGACGGGTTCAGGAGCCTTGGCGAGGCCGGCGTCGCCCAGGCGGCGCGGGGCGGTCCCGACCGAACGCAGGCTGCGCGGCTCGACGGCGGACATGGCCGAGCCGTCCATGCCGGTGGCGACCACCGACACGCGGATCTTGCCGTCCAGCGACGGGTCGAAGGCGGCGCCGAAGATGATGTTGGCGTCCGGATCGACCTCGGCGGAGATGGCGTTGGCCGCTTCGTCGACTTCCAGCAGGGTCATGTCCAGGCCGCCGGTGACATTGACCAGCACCGCCTTGGCGCCCTTCAGCGAGATCTCGTCCAGCAGCGGATTGGCGATGGCGTTCTGCGCGGCCATCAGGGCGCGGTCCTCGCCCGTGGCCTCGCCGGTGCCCATCATCGCCTTGCCCATTTCGGTCATGACGGTGCGGACGTCGGCGAAGTCGAGGTTGATCAGGCCGGGCAGCACCATCAAATCGGTGATCGAGCGCACGCCCGAGTGCAGCACCTGATCGGCCATGCCGAAGGCTTCGGCGAAGGTGGTCTTCTCGTTGGCGATGCGGAACAGGTTCTGGTTGGGGATGACGATCAGGGTGTCAACGTAGCGCTGAAGCTCGCTGATGCCGGCGTCGGCCAGGCGCATACGGTGACGGCCTTCGAACTGGAACGGCTTGGTGACCACGCCCACCGTCAGGATGCCGCGCTCGCGGGCGCAC
>CANJMO010000013.1 GCA_947475845.1 Caulobacteraceae bacterium
CCAGCGCCATGCCCGCCGCCGCGCGGTCGGTATCTTCATCGCAAAGCTCAAATCGAGCCGCGTAGAGCTGCGCCAGATCGACCTGGGCGATCGCCCAACCCACCGGATCGCGGTCCGGCGACAGCCGCGCCAGGTCCCGGCGCAGGTCCTCGATGGCCTCGTCCAGCATCCCCGGATCGGCCGCCAGCTCAGCCCGGCGGGCCAGGCAGTTGGCGCGGTTCTGGGCCAGGGCGGCGCGCAGCATCAGGCCGGCTGGCGGCGCGTGGCCCACAGCGCCCGCTCATAGCAGGACAGCGCGTGGTCGAAGGCGCGGTCGGTCTCGCTGGCCTCGCCCAGCGCCTGCAGGGCGACGGCCAGGGCCTGCTGCATGCGCGCCCAGTCCAGCGGACTGTGATCCGGCGTCAGGCCGTCCAGTTCCCGCACCAGGATCTCGACACCCTCGGCGATCTCCTCGATGCGCCCCGAGACCTCGCCAAAGCCGACGCGGGCGCCGGCGCGCAGCACCTGCACCCGTGCCGCGGCCAGGGGCTCGTAGGCCGCGTCCAGCCGCTCGGCCAGGGCGTCGAGCTCGACGATGGCCTGTTCGTGCAGGCGCGCGTCGCCCAATCGTCCGCCGCAGCCGATCAGTAGTTCTGCGCGCTCGCAGCGCAGTTCGGCCACCTGGCTCTTGTTGACTGCCCGGCTGCGCAGATGCGCGCCGAGCGCGGCGATGGGGGCGTCGAAGGCAGCGGCGGCGCGGCGCGCGTCGTCATAGTCGCCGCGCATCAGGGCCTGCTGAACTTGCAGACGGACCAGCTGACCCGAAGCCAGGGCTGCGGCGGCGCTCGCGGGCGCCGCGGCGATCACATCCTTCAGCGCGACCTCGGCGGCAGCGTTCAGCCCGTCGTCGCCATAGAGCTCCGCGCCCAGCATGGCGCTCATCGCCTGCTCGCAGCGGGCTGCGGCCCAAGTCTTGGATTTGTTGGCGGTCTTGAAGCCCTTGACCGCGCGCTCGGCGCCCAGCGCGGCGTTGCGCAGGGCGACCGCGTCGCCGGTGCGGCGGGCCAGTTCGCGCCAGACGCGGGCGGCTTCCAGGCGGCGCTGATGCGGTTCCTTGGCGCTGATCCGGCCGGCGGCGATATCGGCGGCCCGGCACTCGCCGCGCAGCAGGTCTATGTCGAGCACTTCGAGCAGGGCGGAATCGCCGCCGGTCAGGCCGTCACGCGGCGCCGCATCGGTCTCGAACAGGCGTTTGAGCTCCCGGCCCAACTCGAACATCTGACCGCTCCATGTCGCGGCGCGGCCCATCCCGGGACGCTGGCTGCGACTCTAACGCCCGACATGCAAAGGCGAAGCCGCAGACCAGCGTAAAAACTCAGGGGGTGTCAAATTGTGGCGGGTCAGAAGGCGCGGCCCTTGACCATGCACTTGCTGCACACGGTCAGCGTTTGGCTCAGCCGCAGCCCGGCATAGACTCCGCTGCGGCCGGCGACGGTCTCGCTGCCAATGCTGAACGCGGCGAGCGTGGCCGACGGCAAGGTGTAGCCGAGGGTTGTGGTGTAGAGCGCGTCGGTCTGCGGGCCGCCCGGACCGCCCCGGGTCCAGCGCTGGGTTGTGGTCAAATCCATGACCCAGGGCCCCTTCACATATTCCGCCGCCACGGTGAGATAGTCGCGTGCTTGGCCCCGCACGCCGTTGAAATTGTCCCGCCGCGCGCCCTCGGCGAACAGGTGCAACTGGCTGTAGCGGCCGCGCAGGGTGTCGGCGACCGACCCGGTCAAGGGAATGCTGATGTCGGCGCCCAGAGTCGACCACCACTCGCTCGCTTGCGATCCGTAAGTCCTTCCCCAGCGGATCACGCTGGCCTGGTAGTTCATATGCGCCCAATGGCCGATCGGCTGCTCCAGCACGTCGTAGGTAGCCATGATGTTCTCGGGCAGGCGGGTGTTGCCCACGCCGCCGTCCTGCAGACGGATCATGCCCTCGTTGTAGGGGAAGCTCTGGTGCAGGAAGGTGCGGTCGACCATGAAGGCCGACAGCGAGATCTGCCGCCAGCCCGTTGTCTCGTTGCCGAACACATGGATACGCTCGGCCCCGATCATGTCGGCGGGCTCGTAGCCTTCTTCCGGTTCTTCGATGAAGTCGGCGGCGAACGGGCCGGGGATGATGGCGTAACCCCGTCCGAAGTCCTGCACGAACTTGCCGAAGCGGTAGTCGCCGTAGCGAATATACAGCTCCTTCATCTTGCCGCCCTCGGCCCGTCCGGCGCCCTGGTTGATGAACAGGTCGCGATTGGGGTCGCTGGCGGGTTGCGGCTCGCGCGGCTTGAACTGAAACAGGCCGTCCAACGACAGGGTGTCGTTGAATTCGATCAGGGCGGTTGAATCGAACCTCAGGCTCAGGCCCTGTCCCCGGCTGGTCCCGCTCGCCGCCCGCATGCCGGAATACTCCAGCATCGCCAGCGTGTCGAAACTCACCTTGGGCCAAGAACCGACCGCGGGGTCCTCAGCCGCCGCGGAGGCCGGTTGCGCCTTGGGCGCGTCCTGAGCCCGCGCCGGCGGCGCACCTGCCATCAGCGCCAGGCCCGCCGCGCACGCGGCGGCGCGCCATCCCGGCTTGAGATCAATCATGCTTGCCGTGATCCATGCCGGCCATGTCCATCGGTCCGTCGGGCATCGGCCCGGTCTTGGGGTCGTAGACCTCGATCTGCTGCATCATGCCTTTGTCCTCGTGCTCGAGGATGTGGCAGTGGAACATGAACCGCCCGACGATCGCCGGGTCGGTGAAGGCCATGCGGATCTTCACCTCGCCGTGGATCGGCACGTTGACGGTATCCAGCAGGCCGTCGAACGGCACGGGCTTGCCGTTGATGCTGAGCACCTGGAAGCCGAGCTGGTGGATATGGAAGACGTGCAATTCCTCTGAGGAATTGCGGATGGTCCACTCCTCTGTCGACCCCAGCGGCACCTTCACATCCACGCGTTCATGGTCGAAGGTCACGTGGTTGATGAAGAACAGCCCCGTCACCGGGTCTTCGGAAAAGATGATCGTCCGCTGGGCGTCGATTTGATCGCCGGGGATCGGCTGCGCAGCGCCCTGGACCAGGGTCAGCGGCGCCAACGGCGCCGGCGGCGGTCCCGACGGGTTGGGCGCCGACACCATCAAGGCCATGTTCTGCGCCGCGAACATATCGCCCGCCGGCCCGGTGGCGGTGCGTTCGGCGATCAGGGGATAAGAGCCGCCCGGCCCGCCGGTCACAAGCACATCCGCCCGCTCGCTGGGGCCGAACATGAGCTCCGACACGGTTTCGGGATGCAGCACCGGGCGGGAGTCGCGGCCGACGACAGTGAAGGCGTGTCCCTCCAGATTCAGGCGGAAATAGGTGTTGGCGGTCTGATCGCTGAACCGCCACAGCTGGGTTTCCCCAGGCTGGATGTCGATGCGCGGCGCCAGCTGGCCGTTGATGGTCTTGACCACCCGGTTGTAGGGCTTGGGCACGGCGTTGAGGTCGCCCTTGCCGTCCGGCGAGAACTCCTTCAGCGCGAACAGGCGCTCCTTGAGCGGTTTGGTGGCCGGGACCTGATCCTGGAAGCCCTCGATCACCAGCGTGCCGCTGAGGCCGCCCATCAGCTGGCGTTCCGCGAAGCTGTGGGCGTGGGTGTGATACCAGTAGACGCCCGGTGGATGATCCTTGGGGATCTGGATTTCGTAGTCCCAGCTGTCACCCGGCGCGACCATATGCATGGAGTTGTCGCCATGGCCCTGAGGCGACACCGCCAGGCCGTGGAAGTGCATGTTCGTGGCCTGAGGCAGACGGTTGACCAGTCGCAGGTGCAGAACGTCGCCCGGTTTCAGCCGCAGCACCGGCCCGGCGTAGATACCGTCGTAGGCTGCGCCGTTGATCGTGTAGCCCCCCACCTGAACCTTGGTCGGACGCGCCTCCAGGGTGACGTCGAGCCTGCCGTTCTCGCTGCGGTGCTCGGGCAGGTCGGTCAGCGGCTCGGCGGAGACGGAAGGCGACGGGTTCACAGCCGGGCCGAACAGGTTGTCGAACGGTCCGGCGGCAGCCTTCTGGGACGCAAGGGCCAGGAGGGTCAGCGCCAGCGCGGCGCAGCGCAGCCGGCGGAGCCCTTGCAAACCGTCTGGTGTCACGAAGTCCCCCGCTTTGCGAACCCGTCTGCCGCGGGCGCAAACTAGGGCGACCACACGCGCCCGGGCAAGCACATAATAGGACAATTCTATATTTATTCAGTCAAATTGAGATCGATTCTCAATAACTATTGGCTTTATGTTGTTATATACTCATATAATTGATGTTGATGTTGATGTTGATAATGATTTGCAAATTCCGGCAGAATTCCTGTTCTATCATTGACCATTCCCAATATTGCTCGTTTTTCATGGACGCCAACACCGCCCGCGGCAATGGTGTGGATAGATAAACAAAAAAAGGAGGGGACCATGCCCAAGAGGCCCAAGGCCGCCGTTCTGATCGCCGGCGCAATCGTGCTGGCCGCCTCGTCAGGTTTCGCAGTGGCTCAGCCCCCTGCACCGGCTGCGCCCGCGCCGCAGCCGGACTACCACCCCAGTTTCGGCGACCTGATGACCATGGCGGTGCAGCCGCGTCACATCAAAGTCGGCGTCGCCGGCAAGGCGCGCAACTGGACTTACCTGACCTATGAATCCAGCGAGTTACGCAACGCCTTCGGTCGGATCGCCCGCACCATTCCCGTTTATCGCAATCAGAAGCTGGCGGATCTGTTCGCCTCGGGCATCCTGCCGTCGATGGACGACCTCGACGCCGCCATCAAGGCCAAGGACGGGGCCAAGTTCGACGCGGCCTACGCTGGCGTTACCCAGTCCTGCAACACCTGCCACGCCGCCCTTGAACACGCCTATGTGGTCATCCAGGCCCCGCAGGCCTCGTCCTACACCGACCAGGTCTTGAACGCCCGATGACTCCGGCGCGGCTCCCGGCGGGGCGATACGGTTTGGGGGCGATCGGGCTCCACTGGATCATGGCCGTCCTGCTTGTGGTTGTGAGCGTCCTGGGCCTGCTGCACGACACCTGGCCAAGGCCCATCCAGGCGTTCTGGATCAACATCCACGCCATGGTCGGCCTGGCCGTCCTGGTTCTAGTGATCGCGCGCATCTGGTGGCGGACTCGGCATAGCCCACCGGAAATGCCCGCGGACGTTGGCGAACTCTCCCGCAGGCTGTCCCACCCCGTCCATCTGCTGCTCTACGCCCTGATGATCGTGATCCCTCTGATCGGCATCGTCACCTTCATCTGGCACGGGCGGGTGTTCGATTTCGGCCTGTTCCGACTGGACCCGGGCGTGAAGTCCGATCGAGCCATCTTCCATCCCACTGAGGAGTGGCACGGCTACGCGGCCTATGTCCTGTTCGGGCTGGCCGGTCTGCACGTGCTGGCCGCGCTGTGGCGCCATTTTGTGCGGCGCGACGGGGTTCTCCTGCGGATGTGGCCGGTCTCGCCTCGCGGATAGCAAAGCGGGCGCGCAGCCGAGGCCGCGCGCCCGCTTTCAACTTCGATCCAAGCGGCGTCAGCCGCCCGGACTACTTGGCGCCGGGAACGCCCGGAGCCCACTTGTAACCGGCGCCGTCAGCCACGATGTGGCCCACGCCCGGGTAGGGGAAGTGCGGGGCGAACACCAGTTCCTTGGTGGCGGCCAGCTGCTTGACCTCGGCGGTGCGCTTGGCGATGCCCACCGGCTTGTCGCCGTCGAAATTGTCGATCCAGCCCGGCTCGTTCAGGCCCAGCACATAGCTGTGCACCGTGTCGCCGATGTCGATCAGCTTCTGGCCCTGGGACGAGATCTCATAGGCGACGTGGCCGGGGGTGTGGCCGTAGAGCGCGATCGGCGTAATTCCAGGCAGGATCGAGACGCCGGGGGTGAAGGCCTTCACCTGGGCCGAGATGGCGTCGACGGTGGCCTTGCTGCCCGCGTCCTTCTGCATCGCCGCCCACTCGTTGGCCGACATGCGCACGGTCGCCTTGGGGAACGCCGACTTGCCGTCCGCGCCCTTCATGCCGCCGGTGTGGTCGCCGTGATAGTGGGTGATCAGGATGTCGGTGACGTCTTCCGGCTTCACCCCGGCCTTGGCCAGGCTGCCGATCATGGCGCTCTTGGCCCCGGCGCCGAGGCCGGTGTCAATCAGGATCACGTGGCCCGGCGTCTTCACCAGCAGGCCGTCGACACCCAGGGTGATCTTGTCGTTCGGCTGGCCGGCGGCGGCCAAAAGCTTGGAGGCGGCGGCGGGGTCGGTGCCGAAGGTCTTGCCGTCGTTGGGCAGGACGAACAGGGCGTCGGCCACCGGGATCACCTCGAAGGCGCCCAGCTTGAACGGGGTGGCGGCGGGGGCCACGGCAACCTGGGCCAAGGCGGACGAAGCGCCGGCGACGAGGGCCAGGGCGGCGGCGGTAGCGATCAGGCGTTTCATGGACATTGGCGCTCTCCCTTGAGTCGGCGCGCAGACTAGCCGCGTTCCCTGGCCCGATGGAAGGCCGCAGCTACCGGCGGGTTGATGCAGGTCAAGGCGACTGCAACTGGATGCTGAATTCTGATCTCGCCAGGACTCGCCGCGACTCCGCGACGATGACCGCCGAAGCGCCATGTCCGTCCATGGCTTGGCAATGAGCGCGTTGATCTCTGTACAGCGTCAGTTGCCTGAATTCGCTCTCGTTTCGGCGAAAGCAACATCAAAACAAGGGAGGCCCGATTGAGTTCTCGCCATAGATTTATCTCCGCCCTCGGCATGCTTGCCGTCGGCGCATTCGCCCTGGCCGCGTGCGAGCAGAAAAAGCCCGCGGCTCCGGAAGCGGCATCCACCGCCCCAGTCGCCGCAACCCCAGCGCTGACCCTGCCGGTCAGCATCAACGCCGTGATGGTCTCGCTGGTCGATCATTCGTCCGACCCCATCTTCGACGTGGCCACCAAGCCGCCCAGGACCGACGACGCGTGGCGGGACGTGGAGTACCACTCCTACCAGATGGCGGTGGCGGGCAAGCTGATCCAGCTGGCCGGCACTGGGCCCGGCGACGCCGCCTGGGTCGCGACGCCTGAATGGAAGGCCTTCTCCGAGCAACTCAGCGCCCACGGCATGGAGGCTCTCAAGCTGGCCCAGGCCAAGGACGCCAAGGGCTTCGAGGCGGTCGGCAACAAGATCATCGACGACTGCGAGGCCTGCCACATGAAGTTCAAGCCCGACATCCCGTCGATGAAGATCATGCACAAGCCGGACTTCCCGCATAAGCCGGGAACCTGACGATCAGGGGGTCGTCGAAGAGGGCGGCCCCCGCCTCCGCTAACCGCGTTCCTTGGCCCGATGGAAGGCCACCTTGGGATAGCGCTCCATGGCGTAGTTGATGTCCCAGGACGACTTGGCCAGGTAGACCGGCTGGGCGTCGATATCGTCGGCGATGCCCGAGCGGTGCTTGGAGATGAAGTCCTCCACATCGGCCTTGGCCCCGGTGATCCAGCGCGCCTCGCCGTAGGGGCTCTGCTCGAAGATCACGTCCAGCGCATATTCGCCGCCCAGGCGGTCCTGCATCACCTCGAACTGCAACTGGCCGACGGCGCCGACGATGAAGTCCGCCCCCATCTGCGGCCGGAACAGCTGGGTCACCCCCTCCTCCGCCAGACCCTCCAGCGCCTTCTTCAGGTGCTTGGCCTTGAGCGGATCCTTGACCCGCACGCGGCGCAGGATTTCCGGGGCGAAGTTGGGCAGACCGGCGAAGCGCAGGGTCCCGGTTTCCGACAGGCTGTCACCCACCCGCAGCACGCCGTGGTTGGGGATGCCGATGACGTCGCCCGCGAAGGCCTCCTCGGCCAGTTCGCGCTCGGCGGCCATGAACATAATCGGTGAATTGACCGACAGCTGACGGGCGGTGTTCTGCACCTTCAGCTTCATGCCGCGCTGGAACTTGCCCGAGGTCAGCCGCAGCATGGCGATACGGTCGCGGTGGTTGGGGTCCATGTTGGCCTGGACCTTGAACACGAAGCCCGACACTTCGTTGTCGCCCGGCTTCACCTCGGTCTTCTCGCCGCCCTTCTCGACGGAGGCGGGGCGCGGCGGGGGAGCATAGGCTCCGATGGTCGCCAGCAATTCCTCGACCCCGAAGTGGCGCAGCGCCGTGCCGAACAGAACCGGCGTCAGATGACCTTCCAGGAAGGACTGTAGGTCGAAGGTCTTGTAGCCCTCGCCCGCCAGTTCGGCGCCCTCGGTGGCCTCGGCCAGTTCGGCGGCGTCGAGGTACTGGGCAATGGAATTGGAGTTGATCGCCACCGGCTCGGGATGGCCCTCGGGCCCATCCTGGGTCTTCTTGGCGTAGGGCAGGAAGCGCCCGCCCTGCACGTCGATCATGCCCTTGAAGCGGTTGCCCGACCCGGCCGGCCAGTAGAGCGGCGCGGGATCAAGCTGCAACTTGGAAGCGATTTCGTCCAAGAGCTCGATCGGGTCCTGCGCCTCGCGGTCCATCTTGTTGATGAAGGTGATGATCGGAATGTCGCGCAGGCGGCAGACTTCGAACAGCTTCAGGGTCTGCGGCTCGATGCCCTTGGCCGCGTCCAGCACCATGATGGCGGCGTCGGCGGCGGTCAGGGTGCGGTAGGTGTCTTCGGAGAAATCCTCATGGCCCGGGGTGTCCAGCAGGTTGAACATCAGCCCGTCGTGCTCGAACGACATCACCGACGCCGAAACCGAGATGCCGCGCTCCTTCTCGATCTTCATCCAGTCGGATCGCGTGCGCCGGTTCTCGCCGCGCGCCCGCACCGCGCCCGCCGCGCGGATGGCGCCGCCGGCCAGCAGCAGGTGCTCGGTCAGCGTCGTCTTGCCGGCGTCGGGGTGCGAAATGATCGCGAAGGTGCGCCGGCGGGCGGCCTCGGCTGCGGGGGACAGACTGCTCATAGGCCGGGCGATAGCGCGCGCTGATGGCGCTGGCAAATGCCGCGCGGTTGGCGGAGCCGCGCGCCGGGTCTAGCGTGAGCCCGATCCTCCCGGAGTTTGCCATGACCGACGCGTCCCGCCGAGACATCCTCACCCTCGCCGCCGCCCTGGCGCTAACCACCACGACCGGCGTCGCCTGGGCGCAGTCGGGACCGCCGGAAACCTGGAACCTCGGCGAACTCTACGCCTCCTCCGAAGCCTGGGCGGCCGAGCGCGCCGCGGTCCTGGCCGCCCTTCCCGCTCTGGCCGGCTTCAAAGGCAAGCTCGGGACCGACGCCGCCACCCTGCACGCGGCGCTGCACTCCATGTACGACCTGCAGCGCAAGGTCTCGCGCCTGGGTGTCTACGCCAACCTGATCGCCGACTCCGACACCGCCGTCGCCTCGGCCCAGGAGCGACGCCAACTGGCCACCGCCCTCTATGGCGCATTCAGCGAGGCCACCTCCTATGTGCAGCCCGAGATCCTGACCGTCGGCGCGGCCAGGATCGCCGGCTTCCAGCAGGCCGAACGGGGTCTCGACGTCTACCGCTTCACCCTGGCCGACATCCTGCGCCGCGCGCCCCACACCCTGAGCGCTGAGGCCGAGGGAGTTCTGGCCGCCGCCGGCACGCCCCTGGCCGGCGTGCAGCAGATCCGCACCCAGCTGGTCGCCTCCGACCTGCCCTGGCCCGAGGTGACGCTATCGACCGGCAAGGTGCGCCTCGATCAAGCCGCCTACACCGCCTCCCGCGAGGCCCCTAGCCGCGAGGACCGCAAGCTGGTGTTCGAGGCCTTCTTCGGCGCCTTCGACAAATACAAGACCTCTCTGGCCGCCTCGCTCTCGACCCAGGTGCAGAGCGACATCTTCACCGCCAAGGCGCGCCGCTACGGCAGCGCGGTCGAGGCGGCGCTGGACGCCGCGGGCGGGGTGCCGACCGGCGTCTACCGGACCCTGGTCGACGAGACCAACAAGGGCCTGCCCGCCCTGCACCGCTATTTCGAGATCCGCCGCCGCATGCTCGGCCTGCCGGACCTGCACTACTACGACATCTATCCGCCCCTGGTGCGCCTGGACGAGACCTTCGACCTGGCTCGCACGCGCGCCCTGACCCTAGCCGCCGTGCAGCCGCTGGGGCCGGAATATGTGGACCTGCTGACCAAGGCCACCGCCTCGCCGTGGGCCGACTACAAGCCGCGCAAAGGCAAGGTCTCGGGCGCCTACATGAACGGCGACGCCTATGACGTGCACCCCTATCTGCTGCTCAACCTGACCGGCAACTACGAGAGCGTGACCACCTTCGCCCATGAGTGGGGCCACGCCATGCACAGCCTGCTGGCCAACAAGGCCCAGCCCTATCCGACCGCTGGCTACTCGATCTTCACCGCCGAGATCGCCTCGACCATGAACGAGCAGCTCCTGTCCGACCACATGCTGACCCAGGCCAAGACCAAGACGGAAAAGCTCTACTACCTCGGCCAACTGCTGGAGCTGATGCGCGGCACCTTCTTCCGCCAGTCGATGTTCGCCGAGTTCGAGCTGCAGATCCACGAAGCGGTGGAGAAGGGCGAGGCGCTATCGGGCGAGGGCATGCACGCCATGTATCTGGCGTTGCTCAAGAAATACCACGGCCCCAAGGTCGTGATCGACCCGGTCGTGGCATCGGAATGGGCCTACGTCCCGCACTTCTATTACGACTTCTACGTCTACCAGTACGCCACCTCGATCGCCGCCTCGACCTACTTCTACGACCAGGTGAAGACCGGCGGAGCCAAGGCGCGCGACAACTACCTGAGCGTGCTCAAGGCCGGCGGTTCGGACTATCCGGTGGCTGTGCTGAAGAAGGCGGGCCTGGATATGACCAGCCCCGCGCCGTACCGCGCATTGGTGGAACGCTTCTCAAAAACCTTGGATCAGGTCGAGGCGCTGCTCTAGGCGGCCAAATCTACGCGGCCAAATCTAGGCGGCAAGCCGGCGCCAGACCTCCCGGTCGGCCGACAGGGCGTCCAGCATCCCCGCCGCGTCGGCGTTCTTCAGATTGGCCATCACCGCAACGTCCAGCGAGGCGAAACGCACCGCCACCTGATTGTGATTGCAGCCCACGCCAAGCGCGACGAACAGGGCGGCGTTGATGTCGGGCGCCTTGATCACGATCAGCGAGGCCAGCTTGACCGCCTGGCCCGGACTGGTGCGATGGACCATCGGGGCCTTGGCGAACAGCTCCTGTCCCAGAAGCTGGACGTAATCGAACGAGACGCTGGCGAAGCGTGGGCCGATCACATTGGGAGCGAGCTCCTCACCGTCCAGGTCGAGGACGGCGTCGTTGAGCAGGAAGAACATAGGTCTGGGTCCGCATTCTACGGCGCATTGCAGCCTCGCATCATGCAGCCACAGCCTTTCGACCGCGTGTAGGAACAGGGTTAACGGGTTTCCACCGGCTCGGTCAGGAAGTGGCGGCCTTCCTTGTCGTCGATCTCCACGACCCACAGATCGGGGTCCACGCGCACTGCGCGCTCGATGTAGCGATCGAGGTCCGGCTCCTCGTGGCTGGCGGTGGGGTTCATCCACACCCGCTCGCCGTCGCCGCGAAAGGCCTCGGCATAGAGCAGCGAGGCGCCCTCTCGCCGGTTGACGGTCTTGACCAGCACCGCGCCTGCCCGCAGGTCGCCCTTGCGCACGACCGTGGCGTAGGCCCCGCCCAGTTCGGCGCGGCGGATCAGGGCCCCGACCCAGAAGTCTGTCGATAGCAACATGGCACCATTCTAACCGGGTCGGCCCCGCCTGGCGATAAACCCTGCGGAAACCTTGAGCCTGTAGGCTGCGCCCCTCGCTGGCCTCTGGGCCGGCGCGCGGCCCCAGAACGGGATCGCAGTCGCGACCTCGAAACGGGGACTATGATGATTCATTGGATGCGCCCGCATCGCCACCGGCCCCGGGTCTTGTGGCTGGCCGCGACCGGCGCCCTGGCCCTGCTGGCGGACGTACATCCGGCCGGCGCCCAGACCCCCTACGAGCTCTATCGCGAACGCACCGCCATGCTGAGCGTGGGCGGCCGCTGCCGCCTGTTCGACGCCGACACCATCGCCGCCCTGGCCGCCGGCCAGGCCCAGGCCCACACCGCCGCCCTGCGCGCCGGAACCGCTGAAGACAAGCTGGCCCGCGGCGCCGCCGAGGCTCGGGCTCAGGTCGCCAACCTTTCCTGCGCCGCCCCGATCGTTCTGCGCGAGGCCAAGCGCGTGAGGAGCGCCTTCGCCCTCTATAGCGGCATGCACCGGATGTCGTTTCCGGGCGACGTGGGCGCCTGGCGCGCCGACCGCACCCTGGCGGTTCACAACGCCTCGTGGCTGCTGGCCCAGGATGCTTTCGCCGGGCAGGACAAGGTCGTGTTCGGCCTGGCCGGGCGCGAGGGCGAGCGGGCGATCACAGTCGCCGTCAGCGCGCCGGACGGGGCCGAGCCCTACGCCGCCCGCATCATCCTGCGCGACCCGGCCCGCGCCGCCCGTCCCTATCTGGGGGCAATCCGCCTCTGCAGGCCCGCACCCCAGTCCGCGGCGCCTCACGGGTGATCATGGCCGAGGCCAAGGCTCCCGCCGACCGCGCCCTGCTGCCCACGGGGGTCCGCAACGCCTCGGCCTTCCGCTTCCCCGCCGAGACCATGGGCGCCCTGCAGGGCCTGGACCCCCGCGAGGCGATCAGCGTGGAGTTCCTTTATCCCTCAACCCGCGGCGACCTGATCCGCACGGCGTTCCTGGAGGTCGGGGATTTCAATGCCGGGATGGCGTTCCTGAAGATGGGCCCCCGCTAGACCGGCGGCTCTAGCCCGCCCGGCCCCACAGCTCGATCAGCCGCGCATCGCGGCCGCAGCCGATACGATACATCTCGTAGCCGTCCTTGTTCCGCTGGGCGAAATTACGGTGATAGGGCTCGGCCGGATAAAACGGCTTCGCCGGCAGGATTACAGCGGTCATCTTGCCGGTCTTCAGATGCTTGGCGGCTTCCGTCCGAGAGTCCTCCGCCGCCTTCTGTTGATTGGATCCGTCGACGAACACCGCCGGGCGATAGGATGAGCCCCGGTCACAGAACTGGCCGGCGGTGTCGGTCGGGTCCACCAGCTTCCAGTAGCGATCGAGCAACTGGCGATAGGTGATCTGGGCCGGATTGAAGCGCACCCGCACGGCCTCGTAGTGGCCGGTCTTTTCGGTTAGCACGTCCTGGTAGGTCGGGTTGGCCAGCCGTCCGCCGGTGTATCCGGAATCCACCGAGATCACCCCGCGCACAGCTTTCAGATCGCTTTCCATGCACCAGAAACAGCCTCCGGCAAGGATCGCCGTCTGAGTCGCTATGGGGGCGGGCGGATGAGCTTTAGACGCGGTCGCCGCCATGGCTCCGCCGGCCAGGGCGAGGCAGGCCCACAGCACGGTCGCAACAGCCAAAACTCGGACGAGGGCGGGCCTCATGGCGTCTCCGGCAGCGCGACGGGCGCTGGCGGTCCCCCTCTGGATCACGCGGCGGGAGTAATCAAGTCTCGGCGCGAAGCATTATGTCGCGCTCACGGCCTATTGCTTGGGGCTGCCGGCCGCCTGACCCGCCGCCTTGGCGGCGCCGACCTTGGCCCTAAGTTCCGGCGAGGCCTCGTCGCCGGCCGCCTCGGCTTGTTCCCGAACCGTAGCCGTGGGCTTGGGGACCTTTTGGTTCGTGCCCGCATCGTTGGACACCGTGCCGGCGGCGGGAACGGCGGCGCTGCTGATGGCGGCGGCGGCGGCATCGCTCGATGCGGCGGCGTCGGACGCGGCGTCGGAAGCGGGCGCGACATCGGACGCCGGCGCCGGTTCGGGCGGCGTCTTGGGGCTGCAGGCGCCCATGGCCAGCAGGCCGCCGCTGGCGAAGACGGCCGCGATCAGCCGGATCAGCTTGCCTAGATCAATCACGCGCACATTCTCCACATCGATTTGCAGACCAACGCCACGCGGCAAGGGTGCGTTCCTCAGCCGATTGGGCTTTGCCGCCACGCCGGGGCGTCCCATATGTGCAACGCCATCGCAGGGGATCGCAATGAAGTACAATCAACTAGGTCGCACCGGCCTCTATGTGTCCGAAATCTGCCTCGGGACCATGACCTTCGGCGGCTACGAAGGTTCCGGCTTCTGGCACGCCATCGGCGACCTGCAGCAGGCGCAGGTCGATCCCATTGTCGAGCGGGCCCTGGCCGCCGGCGTCAACTTCATCGACACCGCCGACGTCTATTCCTTCGGCGCCTCCGAAACCCTGCTTGGCCAGTCGCTCAAGAATCTGGGCGTGGCGCGCAAGGATGTGGTCATCGCCACCAAGGCTTACGGCGAGATGGGGCCGGGTCCCAACGATCGCGGCGCCTCGCGCGGGCACCTGATGGATTCCATAAGCGCCAGCCTCGACCGGCTGCAGACCGACCACATCGACCTCTACCAGATCCACGGCAACGACCCGGTCACCCCGATCGACGAGACGTTGCGGGCGCTCGACGACCTGACCAGACAGGGCATGGTCCGCTACTTCGGCGTTTCCAACTGGACGGCGTGGAAGATCGCCAAGGCGCTCGGCATCAGCGAAGCCAAGGGCTACGGCCGCTTCGAGACCTTGCAGGCCTACTACTCCATCGCCGGCCGCGATCTGGAACGCGAGCTGGTCCCCCTGATCGACGAGGAAAAACTCGGCCTGATGGTCTGGTCGCCTCTGGCCGGGGGCCTGCTGTCCGGCAAATACGGCCCGCACACCACGCCCAACGACGCACGCCGCGCCGCCTTCGACTTCCCCCCGGTCAACCGCGACAGGGCCTGGGCCTGCATCGAAGTCATGCGCAGGATCGGCGACGCCCATGGCGTGTCGGTGGCCCGCGTCGCCCTGGCCTGGCTGCTGCACAAGCGGCATGTGATGAGCGTGATCATCGGCGCCAAGACGGTCGAGCAGCTCGACGACAACCTGGCGGCGGTCGATCTCAGCCTCACGCTGGGGGAAATGAACGAGCTCGACGCGGTCAGCGTCCTGCCGTCAGAATACCCCGGATGGATGCTGGAACGGCAGGGCGGCCACCGCCGTCCCAAGCCCTTCACCGTCAAATAACGCGGGTCTGGCAGGGCCCGGGATTCCGTGGCACGGTCCGCCGATGGGCCGCGCCAAGACCTCGTTGGACTGGATCGTACTGGCGGCGGGCGTGACCGCCGCGATGGTGCTGCTGTTCGTCGGCATCAACGCCCTTGAAGAGACCGAGTGGATGAGGTTCTCCTCGGATAATTCCACCCTGGGGGTCCTCGTCATCATCGCGGTCATGGCCGTGGTCAACTGCGGGGTGCTGCTCGGTATCGCCTATTGCTGCGCCCGGAGTCGTCTACGCGGATGAAGATTCTATCGACCTGGACCGGCGTCGTGATCGTGCTGATGCTGGCGTTGGCCATGGCCGCCCTGGCCGTCTATCAGCACGTCGAGGGCATGAAGCCCACCGGCGCGATCAGCGCCGCCGTGCTGGTGGTGGTGTCCATCATCCTGGCTCGCCGGATCATGCGCCGCCGAGGCTAAAGGCCTATTCGTAATTGATGTTGAGGACGATGCGCCGGGGCGTTTTGGCCGGGGTTGTGCCCGTGTGGTACTGCAGCCCGTCGAAGATCACCATGCGGTTGGCCACGGCCTCGATCTCATGGTCGACGGTGAACGGCCCCTCGTAACCCTGCCGCCAGCGTTCCTTGTAGATCACCGTCGGACCGTCGGAATCGTTGATGTAGATCAGCGCGGTCTTGTGCGGACTGGCCAGGTCGCAGTGCGCCCCGTTCAGATAGGGCTGGTCGGTGATCACGTTCAGCACGATGCGGACCCGGTGCAGCATGGTCACATGCTCGCCCGCCAGACCCATCACCGGCGCCAGCCAGTTGAAGATCTTCTCAGCATGCTCGGAGTAGACGATGCCGTTGTCGAACACCATGTGCACCCAGCCGTGCAGGAACGGGTTGCTCTCCCCGTCGGCGCTCGGTTTGGTCTGACGCGCGTAATACCAAGGGAAACCGACATCCAGGATCTGCTGCTGGAAGGCCGCGAATTCAGGGACGGCGTCGTCGATGATCTTCATGCACTTCCCCCATAACGCACGGACGCCGCCAAGGCATCAGCCCTGGCGGCGTCCGGTAGTCAGGTTTTGCTCGGGCGCCTAGAGGCCGAAGCAGTAGATCTTACCGGCGCCGCCCGTGGCGATCAGGGCTGCGGCCGAGCAGCCGCGGCTCATGTGGGTAGAGTTCCACGAGGTGTTGGCCCCGCCCTGACGATCGGCGTGGCCGAGCATGGCCTTGTGCGCGTCGGTGCCGTCGGTCCAGCCCATGCAGCTGGCGTCGGCGCTGGCCGGCAGGGCCCGGCCGGAGGGGTCGGATCCCGTCAGGATGTCGTGCTGGTTGGGGGTGTCGCCGACGCCTTTGTTCAGCTCGCCCTTCTCCGAGATCGCGGTCTGCTTCTGGATGTTGCTGCGGTCGGGCGTCGCGTCGCCGTGCAGTTCGGCGACAGTGTTGGCGATCAGCACGTTCTTGGCGTTGTACCAGGGGCCCGATCCGATGCGGTCGCGGGCGTTGACCGCCGGCTTACCGTCCATCGCCGGGACCGAGAGATAGGCATGCCAGGTGCGCCCGGCGGTGCCGACTGCGGCGGCGAGGTCCTGGCAGACCTTGTCGGCGCCGGGCAGGCCGCCGAGGTCGCCCGATTGGCTCGGGGTAGACGAAGTGACGAAAAAGCCCAGCGGATGCGGCGGCGCGGGCGGGGTCTGCGCCTGGGCCGGCGCGGCTGTGATCAGGCCGAGGCCGAGGGCTGAACCGACGAGGAGGCTTTTGATCATGGGTCACGGGCTCCGCTGAGGATCGATTACGGCCACGATAGCACCGGCTTATGCGGTGGGCAGAGTGGTCGAGTCACCCGCCTCCGGGGTCGCCTAGGGCATCAGCCGCGCGGCGTCGGCGAAGAAGTCAGGCCCGCCGAAATTGCCCGACTTCAGCGCCAGCACCATCTGCGGCCCCTCCTGCCCGACCGTGCGCAGGACCGGAACGCCCGGCGCGATCTCGGGCCCGATGGCGAAGGCCGGCAGGCCGAGCTTGTCCACCACAGCGCCGGAGGTCTCACCTCCGGCCACGATCAGGCGGCGCACGCCCAGATCCACCAACCCTTGCGCGATCACGGCCATGGCGTCCTCGATGGCCCGTCCGCCCTCCTCGCGGCCGAAGCGGGCCTGCAAAGCCTGAACCTGCTCGGGCGGGGCGCTGGAGGCGATCAGCACGGGGCCGTCCTTGATCCGCTCGGCAGCCCAGGCGATGGCGCGCTGCGCTTCCTGCGGACCGGAGACCAGGGCGGCGGTGTCGAGCCTCAGCACCTGGCCCCAGCCTTCGGCCTGGGCGACTTGATTGAGCGTGGCGGCGGAACAGCTTCCCGACAGGGCCGCGATCGGTCCGCCGATGGCCGCGCCGCCAAGATCCGAAGCGTCGGCGGGCTTGACCGCGCCCTCTTCGATCAGGGCCCGCGCCAGGCCGATGCCGAGGCCCGAGGCGCCGACGCTCAGCGGCGTCTTGGCGGCGACCCGGCCCATCGGAGCCAGATCACGGTCGAGCACGGAATCGACGATGGCCGCGCCATAGCCTTCGGCGGCCAGGGCCTGCACCCGGGCGGCGATGGCGGCTTCGCCCTTGTCGACGTCGGCCAGGGCGACGAGCCCGATCTTGGTCTTGCTCTGGCGGCCCAGGACCCGCACCAGATTGGCGTCGTGCATCGGGTTGAGCGGGTGGTCCTTCAGCGGGCTCTCGTTCAACGGAACGTCGCCGACGAACAGATTGCCGAAATAGATGCTGCGCTTGTTCTCGGGGAAGGCGCAGTTGACCAGCACGACGCTGTCCGCGCCCTCATCCGCCTTCAGCGCGTCCATCACCGGGCCAATGTTGCCCTTGTCGGTGGAGTCGAAGGTCGAGCAGATCTTGAACAGGATGTGGCGCGCGCCTCGCGCCTTTAGCCATTTCGCCGCCGGGCGCGACATAGCCACGGCGTCGTCAGCCGGGATCGAGCGGCTCTTCAGCGCCACCACCACCGCGTCGGCGGGCGGCAACTTCAGATCGTCGGAAGGCACGCCGATGGTCTGGATCGTACGCAAGCCCTGGCGCGTCAAGGCATTGGCGAGGTCTGACGAGCCTGTGTAGTCGTCGCCGATGCAGCCGAGGACGATGCCGCTCACGACGCCCGCCCGCCGGCATCGGTGAACCAGTCGAGCCCGTCGGTGGTCTTGCCCCGCGGCCGGTACTCGCAGCCGACGAAGCCGCCGTAGCCCAGTAGGTCCAGCTCGCGGAACAGATAGGGGTAGTTGAGCTCCTCGGAATCAGGCTCGTTGCGCGACGGCACGCTGGCGATCTGCACATGGCCGATGATCGGCATGTAACGGCGCAGGCGGGTGGTCACGTCGCCGTGGATGATCTGGGTATGGTAGATGTCGAACTGCAGCTTGACGTTGGGCAAGGCCAGCTCCCCGATCAGGGCGGCGGCCACATCGACGTCGTTTAGGAAATAGCCGGGCATGTCGCGCCCGTTGATCGGCTCCAGCATCAACTCGGCGCCCACATCCGCCAGCTTTCCCGCCACATAGGCCACCGACTTGCGATAGGCGGCCTGCGCCTTGGGGTCGTTGGCGCCCGCGATGCCGGCCATTATGTGTACGCGTTGGACCTCTGTCGCCTTGATGTAGGGCAGCGCCTTGTCCACCGACGCCTGCACCTCGTCGAACCGCTCCGGCAGCGCTCCCAGCCCGCGCTCGCCCGCCGCCCAGTCACCCGGCGGCAGGTTGAACAGCGCCTGATCCACGCCCGCCTTCTCCAGGGTCGCGGCGATCACCTCCGGCGGATGCTCATAGGGGAACAGGTATTCCACCGCAGTGAAGCCGGCCTCGGCGGCCGCGGAGAAGCGGTCGAGGAAGTCCCATTCCTGGAACATGAAGCTGAGGTTGGCGGCGAAGGTCGGCATCGGACTCTACTTCTTCTTCCGGGTCGCGTTGGTGAACGGCAGGGTGACCCCCGCCATATTGGCGTAGACGCGGGCGACGGAAGCGTCGGCGTCCTTGCCCATCCCGGCACCGGCGGCGGCCAGGTACATCTGCAAAGCGGCGCCCGCCAGGGGCGTCGGGAATCGTGCGGCGCGCGACATGTCCTGCACGATGCCCAGATCCTTGACGAAGATCTCGATCGCGGACAGCGGATGGTAGTCGCCCGAGACGACGTGCGGCATGCGGTTCTCGAACATCCAGCTGTTGCCGGCCGAGCCGGTGATCACCTCGTAGACCTTGGCCAGATCGAGCCCCTGCTGGGCGGCGAAAGCCATGGCCTCGGATGCCACCGCGATATGCACCCCGGCCAGCAGCTGGTTGATCATCTTGAACGCCGAGGCCGGGCCGGCGGCGTCACCCAGTCGGTAGATCGTTCCGGCCATGGCGTTCAGCGCCGCGTCGGAAGCCTTGAACGCCTGGGGCGTACCTGAGGCCATGATCGTCATCTGGCCGCTCGCCGCCTTGGCTGGGCCGCCGCTGATCGGCGCGTCCAGATAATAACGGCCCGTCGCTTCCAGCCGTGCGGCCAGGGACCGGGACGATTCAGGGTCCATGGTGGCCGCGGACATGAACACCGCGCCCGGACGCATGGTCACGGCCGCGCCCCCGGGGCCGAACAGCACATGCTCGGTCTGCTCGGCGTTGACCACCACGCAGACCACGACGTCGGCGCCCTCGGCCGCCTCCGCCGGAGAGGCCGCGCCGAGCCCGCCCTCCTCCTTGAGCCGCTCCACCGCTTCCGGCGAGATATTGCAGCCGACCACCTCGAACTGCCCGCGCATCAGCGACTGGGCCATGCCGTAGCCCATCGAGCCCAGGCCGATCACGGCCGCGCGTTGCCTACCCGAAGACATGGATGACTGTTCCCGAAAGCTACCGATTGACCATCTTGGCCGGTGTCGCCAGCACCAGCCCGGCCCCGACTACAATGCAACCGGCGATGATGTACATGCCCAGCGCCGCGCTGCCGGTGGTGTCCTTGACGTAGCCGATCAGGTAGGGCGCGACGAAGCCGGACAGGTTGCCCACCGAATTGATCACCGCGATGCCCGCCGCCGCCCCGGCGCCGGCCAGGAATGAGGTCGGCAGGGCCCAGAACAACGGGGCGCAGCTGATCGCCCCGGCCGCCGCCAGCGACAGGGCGCAGACCGCCAGGGTCACGTTGGGCGCATTGGGCGCCAGGATGAAGCCAAGCGCGCCGATCAGGCCCGGTATCGCCAGGTGCCAGCGTCGTTCGCGATGGCGGTCGGCGCTGCGCCCCAGCAGATTCATGGCGATCACGCAGGCGATGTACGGAATCGCGCTGATCACCCCGATACGGGTGTTGCCGACGACGCCGGCGGTCTTGATCAGGGTCGGCAGCCAGAACGTCAGGCCGTACTGGCCCATGATGAAGCAGAAATAGATCAGGCTCATCAGCCACACCCGCTTGTCGGTGAACGCCGCCTTTGTGTTGTGGGTCCCGCCGACCTGGGTCTTGGTATCGTGGTCGATGGCCTCGGCCAGCACCCGCTTCTCATCGGCGCTCAGCCACTTGGCCGCGACGATGGAGTTGTCGAGATAGAATAGGCAGGCGATGCCGATCAGCACGGCGGGCGCCGCCTCGATCAGGAACATCCATTTCCAGCCGGACACGCCGCCGACGTTGTTCATGGCGTCCATGATCCAGCCCGACAGCGGGTTGCCGATGATCGACGAGATCGGGATCGCCGACATCAGGACGGCGATGACCTGGCCGCGCAGGCGAGCGGGGAACCAGTAGGTCAGATAGAGGATCACACCCGGATAGAAGCCGGCCTCGGCCAGCCCGAGCACGAAGCGCAGGCCATAGAAGGCCGGCACGCTCTTGACGAAGATGAAGGCCCCCGACAGCAGGCCCCAGGTGATCATGATCCGCGCGATCCAGGCGCGGGCCCCGACCCTGTGCATGAAGATGTTGCTAGGCACCTCGAACAGGAAATAGCCGAGGAAGAAGATGCCCGAGCCAAGGCCGAACACGGTCTCGGAGAACTTCAGCTCATCCGACATCTGCAGCTTTGCGAAGCCGATGTTCACCCGGTCCAGATATGAAGCGATGTAGCACAGGCCCAAAAACGGCATCAGCCGCCAGAACACCTTGGAATAGGCCCGGGCGGCGAGGGCCTGGTCTTCAGGCGCGACGCCCGGCGTGAAGGCGTGATCCGACGTGGCCATTGGCCCTCCCTGTCCCGCCGCCGATCGATCCGCCGACGCTGGCTGTTCTTGTTAGGCTGGCCCGAGGCCGCCGCCAATGGCGCAATCGCCGCCGGCGGCTCATTCCATGCTAGGACGAATCCCAGACGCCTTTCCTCAAGGGACCGCCCGCGTGACCGATTCCCGCCTGCGTGAAGACATCTGCCGTTTCGCCCGCTCGTTGTTCGAGCGCGGCCTGACCCCCGGCTCGTCCGGCAACATCTCGGTGCGCACCGACGACGGCGGCTGGCTCGTAACCCCGACCAACGCCTCGCTCGGCTTCCTCGACCCGGCCCGCCTGTCGCGGCTGGACGCCCAGGGACGCCTGCTGGATGGCGACAAGCCGACCAAGGAAATCCCCCTGCACGCGGCGCTCTACGATAGCCGGTCCTCGGCCAAGGCGATCGTCCACCTGCATTCCACCCACGCCGTGGCGGTGACCATGCTGCCGGAGATCGACCCGGCTTCGGCCCTGCCCCCGATGACGCCCTATTTCCTGATGAAATGCGGCTCGACCGCGATGCTGCCCTACTACCGGCCCGGCGATCCGGCGGTGGCAGACGCCATCCGCGGCCTGGCGGGCAAGCACTCAAGCGTGCTGCTGGCGAACCACGGTCCGGTGGTGGCGGGCGAGAGCCTGGAAGCGGCGGTGTTCGCCACCGAGGAACTCGAAGAGACGGCCAAGCTCTATCTGCTGCTGCGCGGTCTGAACCCCCGATATCTGTCGCCGGCCCAGGTGCAGGACCTGATCAAGACCTTCGGCTTGACGGATATCCACCCCGCGAGTCTGCAATAACCTTGCCGATGGCGCCTAACCGTGCGATTTAGGGGCATCGATTGTCGTTTTGGCTCGGTTGCTCTCCACGCTTGATCCCAGGATCGAGCTCCGGGTCCACACTAGATCCTCTCCGAAAATCCGATCCCCGCTGGCCACCCTGGCCGGCGAATATTTACACCCGAAAGGTGATTTTCATGACTGTTGGCACCGTGAAGTGGTTCAACGCGACCAAGGGCTTCGGCTTCATCCAACCCGATGACGGCGGCGCGGACGTGTTCGTGCACATTTCGGCCGTTGAGCGTTCGTCGCTCGGCTCGATCAACGAAGGCCAGAAGCTCAGCTTCGACCTGGAAAAAGATCAGCGCAGCGGCAAGATGTCTGCCGGCAACCTGCAAGCCGTCTAAAATCTATCCCGCCGGGCTTCGGCCCGGCGGATCTACCTCTGTCTTTATCGCGCCCACGGGGGACCAAAATCATGTCGACCGTTTTGCGCGCCTACGCTCTGGCCCGGTCTGGAAAGTTCTCCAACCTGGCGTCGGTCAAGGATCACCTGACCGCTGACGGCCACCGGGCCGTCGATGTGCTTCTGGCGTCACGCACTATCCGCGACCATCTGGAAGCGATCTGCGCCGCGGCCTTCCGTCCCGAACAGACCAAGCCCTAAGCGCCTGCCCAATCCTAAGCGCCTGTAAGAGCGCCCAGAACCTTCAACGCGCCGCCTGGCGCGGAGCACACCTATGCAGACAGCGACCCTCTTCAACCACGAAACCGTCGCCCTGGACGGCGAGCACTTCGCCGACTGCGAATTCCAGGACTGCCGTCTGGTCTACACCGGCGGTCCGGTCCCGAGCTTTTCCAACTGCCGCTTCGTCAATTGCGAATGGCGGCTCGACGACGCCGCCTCGCGCACCCTGGAGCAGCTCAAGCTGATCTGGGCGAAGGGCGGCAAGGCCACGGTCCAGGCCCTGATCAAGGACATCACCGGCGCGGCGCGCTGACCCCTGTAACCCGGAGCATTCGATGGCGCGGCCCCCAAACTACAATTTCGAGCGCCAGGAACGCGACCGCCTGAAGGCGATCAAGGCCGCCGACAAGGCTGACGCCAAGCGCCGCAACAAGGAACGCGCTCAGTACGAAGCGCAGATCGCCGCCGGAAACCCGCCTCGAGAAGACTAGGCTAATTAAGCTCGGGCTTTTGGCAGGTCGTCCTCGACGTAGGCGCGCACGATAGCGTCGAAGTCGGGGTCAGCCTTGAGACCCAACCCCTCGGCCCGGCTGATATCCCAGGCGCCCGGCCAGCTGCCGACGATGGCCTCGATCGCCGGGTCGCGCTGATAGGCGATGCGATCCGTCGCCGCCTTGCCTGCGACCCGCTCCAGCGCCGCGATCATCTCCGCCACGCTGACCGACAGCCCCGGCAGGTTCAGCGCCCGCTTATCCCCCAACGCCGACGACGGCAGCTCCGCCCCCGCGATGATGCTGTCGATGGCCCCGCGCGGCGACAGCAGCCACAGCTTCAGATCGGTGGCCACCGGACAGACCGTGGGCTGGCCATTCAACGGCTCGCGGATGATGCCGCTGGCGAACGACGACGCCGCCTTGTTCGGCGCCCCCGGCCGCACGCTGATGGTCGGCAGGCGCAGGATCCGCCCGTCGATGAAGCCCTTGCGCGTGTAGTCGGTCAGCAACAGTTCGCCGATCGCCTTCTGCACCCCGTAGGACGAGCGTGGATTGAGCTGGGTGTCGTCGGTAACCACCGGCGGCACCACGCCGCCGTAGACCGCCACCGACGAGGTGAACACCACCCGCGGCCTGCGCCCAGCGGCGCGGGCCAGGTCGAGCAGCTGGCGCGAGGCGTCCAGGTTGATGCCCATCCCGAGGTCGAAATCGGCCTCCGCCGCCCCGCTGACGATCGCCGCCAGGTGAAAGATCAGATCGACGTCCGGCCCGATCAGGCCTTTCATGACGCCCGCATCGGTGATGTCGGCGGCGACGTTGCGGATGCGCTTGTCGCCAAGGTCCGGCCCCGCCACGCGGTCGATCAGGACGATCTCGCCTATGGACCGGCGCACGCCGTCGTCGGCGGCGGCGATCTGGCCCAGCTGCAACAGACGGCGGGCCAGCTTCTGGCCGAGGAAGCCGGCGCCGCCGGTAATGACGATCTTCACTGAAGCCTACTTCTTGAACGTAGCGTCGATGCCGGCCTGGGCGCAGATCTGATCGACCGACTTGCCGTTCTCCGGCCGTCCGCCGCCCCCGCCGACCGAGCCGATCACCTTGCCGTTCTTGATCAGGGGGATGCCGCCGTCGACCGGAAACAGGCCGATCTTGCCCGTGGTCAGCTGGCCGAGCGGCGTGGCCAGCGCCGCCTGGCGGTCCCCGCTGGGCGCCCCGGTGCGCAGGGCGGATTCAGCCTTGAATTTGGCGGTGGTGATGCCGATCTCGCTCGATCCGAGCGAGGCGAAATAGACCGGCTGGCCGGTGATATCGAGCACCCACAGGGCGATCGGCCAATGCTTCTCGCGCGCCATGACCATGCAGGTGTCGACGATCTGCTTGGCGCCGTCGTAGCCGATGCTCTCGCGCGTCTCGGTGATCTGCGCGCCGGCCGGCACGCTCGAGGCGAGCAGCGCCAGGGTGGCCAGGATCGTGGCTTGAGTCTTCATGGACTTGTCCTCCCGTTGTTTGGCCGGGAAGCTAGCACGAAGGCGCGGTCAGGCTAGTCCTTGGCGCGCTCGTAATAGGCACCGTCTTCGGTCTGCACGACGATGCGGGTGCCGGGCGTAATGTAGGTCGGCACCATGGTGCGCAGGCCGTTGGACAGGATCGCCGGCTTGTAGGAGCCCGAGGCCGTCTGGCCCTTGACCACCGGCTCGGTCTCCATGACCTCGAGCGTCACCCTGGATGGCAGTTCCAGCGCGATCGGCACGCCGTCGTGGGTCGACAGGGTCACGGTCATGCCGTCGGCCAGATAGACGCCCAGCTCGCCGATGATGTCGTCGCGGGCGGTGACCTGGTCGAAGTTCTCCGGGTTCATGAAGTGGTACTCGTCGGCGTCCTTGTACAGGAAGGTGAAGTTGCGCTGGTCGACGATGGCGCGCTCGACCACTTCGGTGGTGCGATAGCGTTCGGAGACCTTCACCCCGTCGGAGATGCGGCGCATGTTCAGCTGGGTCACCGGGGTGCCCTTGCCGGGGTGGATGTTCTCGGCGCTGAGAACGACATAGAGCTTGTTGTCCATGTCGACGACGGCGCCTTTGCGCAGCGAACTGGCCTGAACTTTCACGTGTCCGTCCTCGAAACTCGGCAGGCTGCTTGGGCCCGCGCTTCATTCTGCTAAAGCAACAGCTTACCGCGCACCTATACGATCCGCGCCGATACCACCAGCCCATCCAGGTTTCCGCCCCTTGCCCGACGCTCCCTCATCGCCCTGGTGGCGGCCGCAGAACCATCAGGACCGGCGGCCCTTCCTTGTGGCCCGGGGCCGTATCCGCGCCGCCGTGCGCGGCTGGTTCGAGGGCCACGGTTTCATCGAGGTGGAAACGGCCGCCCTGCAGGTGTCGCCAGGCAACGAAGCCCATCTGCACGCCTTCCAGACCCAGGCCATCGCGACCGATGGAACCAGCGCTCCGCTCTACCTGCACACCTCGCCCGAGTTCGCCTGCAAGACCCTGCTGGCCGCCGGCGAGACCCGCATCTTCACCCTGGATAAAGCCTGGCGGAACCGCGAACGCGGCGCTCTGCACCATCCCGAATTCACCATGCTGGAGTGGTACCGGGCCTGGCAGTCCTACGACAGCCTGATGGAGGATTGCGCGGAGCTGCTGGCTATCGCTGCCGAGGCCGCGCAGACCAATGTCTTCAGATGGCGTGGCAAGGACAGCGACCCCTTCGCCCAGCCCTATCACCTGTCGGTGGCCGAGGCCTTCGAGCGCTATGCCAGCATGGACCTGCTCACCACCGTCCAGGCCGACGGGCAGAGTGATGGTGACGCCCTTGCCGCCCTGGCCAAGGCCGCCGGCGTCCGCACCGCCCCGGACGACACCTGGGCCGACGTGTTCAGCCGCATCATGGTCGAGAAGATCGAGCCGGAGCTTGGCGTCGGCCGCCCGACCATCCTCTACGAATACCCCGTCTCCGAAGCCACCCTGGCCCGGCCTAGCGCCCGCGACCCGCGGGTGGCCGAACGGTTCGAGCTCTATGCCTGCGGGGTCGAGCTGGCCAACGCCTTCGGCGAACTGACCGACGCGGCCGAGCAGCGCCGCCGCTTCGAAGCCGAGATGGCCGAGAAGGCGCGTGTCTACGGAGACAGCTACCCCATCGACGAGGACTTCCTGACCGCTCTGTCACAGATGCCCGACGCCTCCGGCGCCGCGCTGGGCTTCGACCGCCTGGTCATGCTGGCGACCGGCGCGCGCCATATCGAACAGGTGCTATGGACCCCCGTCGCGGAGATCCCCGAGCCATGAAGACCTTGCGCTCCATCGACGCCCTGGCCGGCGCCGGCCTGATCGACGCCGCCAGCATCCCGGCTCTGGAGCGGGTGGCCGCGCAATACGCGGTGGCCATCACGCCTGCTCTGGCCAAACTGATCGACCCGGCCGACCCGCACGATCCTATCGCCCGCCAGTTCCTGCCGCAGGAAGCCGAGCTCGACGTCATGCCCGGCGAAGAGGCGGACCCGGTCGGTGACTACGCTCACAGCCCGGTCGAAGGCATCGTCCACCGCTACCGCGACCGGGTCCTGCTCAAGATCACCCACACCTGCGCCACCTACTGCCGCTTCTGCTTCCGCCGCGAGATGGTTGGACCGGAGGGGATCAAGCCCCTGGCCGGCGAAGCCCTCGACGCCGCCCTCGCCTACATCGCCGGCCATGACGAAATCTGGGAAGTGATCCTGACCGGCGGCGATCCCCTGGTGCTGTCCCCACGCCGCCTGGCCGAGGTCATGCAGCGCCTGGCCGCCATCGATCATGTGAAGGTCGTGCGCCTGCACACCCGCGTCCCCGCCGTCGATCCCGCCGCCGTCACCCCTGATCTGGTCGCGGCCCTCAAATGCGAGGGCAAGGCGGTCTATGTCGCCCTGCACGCCAACCACGCCCGCGAGCTGACCTCCGCCGCCCGCGCCGCATGCGCCCTGATCGTCGACGCCGGCATCCCCATGCTGGCCCAAACCGTCCTGCTGGCCGGGGTCAACGACGACCCCGAAGTGCTCGGCGCCCTGATGCGCGCCTTCGTCGAGACGCGGATCAAGCCCTACTATCTGCATCACGGCGACCTCGCGCCGGGGACCAGCCACCTGCGCACCTCCATCGCCGACGGTCAGGCGGTCATGCGGGCCATGCGCGGACGCTTCTCGGGCCTGTGCCAGCCGACCTATGTGCTCGACATTCCCGGCGGCCACGGAAAGGTCCCGGTCGGCCCCCACTATCTGGGCGAAGGCGACGTCGAGGACCCCGGCGGCTCACGCCACACCTACCCGCCGCGCTGATCCCTTGCGCCCCGGCGCAGGGGGCGTAGAGTTGAGAGCCGTTCGCAAGATTGCGAGGATGACGCCGATGCCTTTCCGCAAAGCCCTGATTGCCCTGGCCCTACTGTTGCTGGCCCCCGGCTCCGCGCTTGCTCAGACCCAGGCCGAGCGCGACCGGCAGGCGATCCTGGGCATGACCGGAACCTTCGAAGTCACCTTCGACATGCGCGAGTTCATGGCCCTGCAGCCCGACTACAAGCTGCTCAAGCCCAAAATCACCGCCGGCGAGGAGGTGGTCCGCGCCATCGAAGACAAACCCGGCAAGATCGTGCTGCAGCACATCCTGGTCGGCGTGGTCGGCAAGAAGCCGATGGTCATCAAGCACTGGCGCCAGGACTGGGTCTATGAGCCCAAGACCGTGCTGGTCTACGCCTCCTCCGGCAAATGGGTGCTGCAGCCGGTGGCCGAAGCCGACCGCAAGGGCGCCTGGTCGCAGACCGTGTGGCAGACCGACGACTCTCCCCGCTACGGCGCGGTCGGCCGATGGACCTATACCGACGGCGTCACCCAGTGGCTGAGCTCGGAAACCCGCCGGCCCCTGGCTCGCCGCGACGCCACCCGCCATCCGCCCTACGACCACTACCTCGGCACCAACCGCCACATCCTCACGCCCAAGGGCTGGGTGCAGCAGGAGGACAACGCCAAGGTCGGAACGAAGGACGGCAAGAGCATCACCTATGCCCGCGAGAGCGTGATCAACAGCTACGACCGCTTCACCGACTTCCCCTTTGCCGCCGCGGACGCCTACTGGGCCAAGACCTCGAGCTATTGGACCAAGGTCCGCGCCGCCTGGGATAAGGCCATCGCCCGCCGAAGCGGCGTCGCCGTCGCCGAGGAGCCGGAGCTTGGCTCTGTCACCGGCGAGCGCCTGATGGACTGGGCCGACGAGATCATCGACGGCAAGGCCCAAACCAACGAGGCCGTGGACAAAGCCGAGGCCCTGATCGACCACACCGCCGCGACCGTGGTCGCCGCCAAATAGGCCAACAGCCCACTTTCTATATTGCTATTAATAATCATTTGCATAATGTCATGGGGTATCGCAGGAGCCCCCCATGCTGGACATCGCACTGGAAACCCCAGTCAACCAACAAGCCACCCTTCATGACCTCGACCCGGCAGAACACCTGCTGGTCTGGGGCCTGCGCACCATCGCTGTCGGTCACAGCGACTGTCCCCTGCTGACCAAGACCTTCGTCAGCCGCTGCGGCCCGATGGGCGCCCCGGCCCTGCAGGCCTACTTCACCCTCGTCCAGTTGATCGGCATGTCCAGCCGCCGACGCTTGCAGGTACATGTGCCCGGCTGCGCCTGCGTCAGCGTCGATGAGACCGCCGTGCTCGGCATCGTCTCGGCCGCCCAGGACGCGGTGCTGAAGGGCGACGACTCCCTGCTACGCATGCGCATCGGCTTCCTGACCCGTAGCGACTTCGCCGACACCCTGCGCTTCACCGCCCAGGCCCTGGCCAGGGCCCTGTCGGCGGGCGGACAAGCCCTGCCGGTGCGTATGGAAGCGGTCCCAGCGGCCTCAGCCGGCCTGCGCCTGGCGTCGGTGCATTAGAGCCTCGCCTGCGCCGCGAACCACGGGATCATCCGCTCCAGCGCCTCGCGCACCTCCGCCGTCGACACCGCGAAGCTGAAGCGGATGAAATGGCCGCCTTCCACCGGATCGAAGTCCACGCCGGGCGCCGTGGCCACGCCGGTGGCGCGCAGCAGGCGCTCGCAGAAGGCCATGCTGTCCTGGGTCAGGTGGCCGATGTCGGCCCAGATGTAGAAGGCGCCGTCCGGCGGGGCGATCGAGCTCAGGCCCAGCGCCGGCAGGGCCTCCAGCATCAGGGCGCGATTGGCGCGGTAGACCTCGACATTCCCCTCCAGCTCCTCTCGGCAGTCCATCGCCGCCAGCCCGGCGTGCTGGCTCAGCGACGGCGCGGTCAGGAACATATTGGCTTTGTAGGCCCAGGCGTGGTTGACCTGATCGGCCGGCGTCACCAGCCAGCCCAAGCGCCAGCCGACCATGCTGTAGTATTTGGAGAAGCTGTTGACGATCAGGGCTGCGGGCTCGAACTGCAGCATGGTCGCCGCCGGCTCGACGTAGCTGAGGCCGTGGTAAATCTCGTCCGAGACGATGCGGATGCCGCGCGCGCGGCAGACCTTTGCGATCGCCTCCAGTTCGGCCGGGGCGATGATCGTGCCGGTGGGATTGGCCGGGCTGGCCAGGATCACGCCCTTGGGCGCCGGCTCGATGGCGGCCAGGGCGGCGGCGGTCATCTGAAAGCGCTCGGCGGGGCCGCACTCGATCTCCACCGGGATCATGCGTAGGGCCTTCAGCGCGTTGCGATAGGCGACGTAACCCGGCCGCGCGGTGGCAATGAGGTCGCCCGGCTCGAAGCTCGACGACAGGGCCAGGACCAGCGCCGGCGAAGCGCCGCAGGTCAGGGTCACGCGCTCGGGCTCCACCTGCACCTGATAGCGGTCGTGATAGTCGCGGGCGATGCGGGCTTTTAGCGCCGGACTTTCCCAATAGCCCAGGCCGTCGGTGTCCAGCACATGGTGGGCGCGGGCGATGGCGGCCTTAGGCGCCCCGGTGGAGGGCTGGCCGAACTCCATGTGGATGATCGAGCAGCCTTGCGTTTTCAGCTCATGAGCCAGGTGGCTGATGGCGATGGCGCGGAACGGATCGATGGATTGCGACATCGCCGGAACGCTCCTTGGACTACCGCTGCACCCTCGTGGTTAGCCACTAAAGCGGACGCGCGCCATCCCCGAACACGGACTGATTTCGATACTGAAATTTTTTTATCCGATCCTTTGGGGGGGAGGCGAAATCGGCGGCGTCACCTGTATGAAAGCGCGTCATCCCCGTCGCGTTTTCGGTTCGTAAGGAGGACTCGCCGGTTTCCGGGGGGATTTCGGTGAGGCAATTCTACGAATGCAGCTCAGCCGGCTGCGAGGCGGTCCGCGCCGCGCCAGTGCGCGGACCGCCCTCCTTACTTCCAAAAAATTCCATAGATCTGTCAGCACCTTAGGCGCGCGCGTCCGCGCGCTCTCGCCGCGCGCAAGAAAAAACCCCCGGCCAAGGTGGCGGCCGGGGGCTTGAGTGGAATAAAGGGAAGGATAAGAGAAGCGATGCTTCTGAGAGGAGATACGCGCCCCGATCTCCCACCCATCAGTTCTTCGTGAAAATATCGCAGGGCGGTACGGCCCACACTCCGCTATTCAGGATCCCATGCCCGCCGCCATCAGCGTCACCGACCTGTCCAAGACCTACGCCTCGGGATTCCAGGCGCTGAAGTCGATCAATCTGGAGATCCGCGCCGGCGAGATCTTCGCCCTGCTCGGCCCCAACGGCGCCGGCAAGACCACCCTGATCAGCATCATCTGCGGTCTGGTCAATCCCAGCGAAGGCCAGGTGCTGGTCGACGGCCACGACATCCTCACCGACGCCCGCGCCGCCCGCACCAAGATCGGTCTGGTCCCCCAGGAACTGAAGACCGACGCCTTCGAAACCGTCTGGGCCACCGTCAACTTCAGCCGCGGCCTGTTCGGCAAGCCGAAGAACAACGCCCTGATCGAGAAGCTGCTCAAGGACCTGTCGCTGCTGGAAAAGCGCAGCAGCAAGATCATGACCCTGTCCGGCGGCATGAAGCGCCGGGTGATGATCGCCAAGGCCCTGTCGCACGAGCCGACCATCCTGTTCCTCGACGAGCCCACCGCGGGTGTCGATGTCGAGCTGCGCCGCGACATGTGGCAGGTGGTGCGCGGTCTGCGCGACGCCGGGGTCACCATCATCCTGACCACCCACTACATCGAGGAGGCCGAGGAGATGGCCGACCGCATCGGGGTGATCAGCAAGGGCGAGCTGATCCTGGTGGAGAACAAGGTCGACCTGATGACCAAGCTCGGCAAGAAGCAGCTGACCCTGCAGCTGTCGGCCCCGCTCGACCATCTGCCCGCCGCGCTCGGCGACTATCCCCTGGAGCTGACCAAGGGCGGCGACGAGCTGGTCTATACCTACGACATCCGTGAGGAGCGCGGCGGCATCGCCGGCCTGCTCAAGAGCCTGGAAGCCCTGGGCATCGAGTTCAAGGACCTGCACACCGACCAGAGTTCGCTCGAGGAAATCTTCGTCAGCCTGGTGAAGGATCAGTGATGAACTGGCGGGCCATTCGCGCGATCTACATGTTCGAGATGCATCGGACCTGGCGCACCCTGATGCAGAGCGTGCTGGCGCCGGTCGTCTCTACCTCGCTCTATTTCGTGGTGTTCGGCTCGGCCATCGGCTCGCGCATGACGTCGGTGGAAGGCATCGGCTACGGCTCGTTCATCGTGCCCGGCCTGATCATGATGTCGGTGCTGACCAATAGCGTGTCCAACGCCTCGTTCGGCATCTACTTCCCCAAGTTCGTCGGCACCATCTACGAGATCCTTTCGGCGCCGGTCTCCTATCTGGAGATCGTGCTGGGCTATGTCGGGGCGGCGGCCAGCAAGGCCATCATCCTCGGCCTGATCATCCTGGCCACGGCCGCCCTGCTGGTGCCGGTGCACATCGACCACCCGATCCTGATGATCCTGTTCCTGCTGCTCACGGCCCTGACCTTCAGCCTGTTCGGCTTCCTGATCGGCATCTGGGCGGACGGTTTCGAGAAACTGCAGATGATCCCGCTGCTGGTGATCACCCCGCTGTCGTTCCTCGGCGGCAGCTTCTATTCGCTGAGCGCCCTGCCCCCGTTCTGGCGGGCGCTGACCCTGTTCAATCCGCTGGTCTATCTGATCAGCGCGTTTCGCTGGAGCTTCTACGGCATCGCCGATGTGCCGGTCGGGATCAGTCTGGCGGCGACCGCGGTGTTCCTGGGGATCTGCCTGCTGGTGGTGCGCTGGATCTTCAAGACCGGCTACCAGCTGAAGACCTGAGTCTCCTCAGGACTCCGACTTCGCCTGACTGACGACCTGCGGCACCTGTTCGGCCAGCAGGGCCACTTCGCCCATGTTGTCCAGCATGCGGTTGAGCAGGTCGAGCATCTGCTCGGCCTCGTGGTCGGTGAAGCCGCGCAGCAGGCGCACTTCGCGTTCGTCGGAAATCTTCTCGGTCAGGTGACACAGCGCCCAGCCGTCGTCGGTCAGGGACAGCGAGCGCAGCGGACCGCGCGCTTCGGCGATCAGCTTGCGCGCCTTCAGCGACTTGACCGCCCGGCTGACGGCGGCGGCGTCCACGCCGATGATCTCGGCGATGCGGGCGGCGGTGATGTCGGGACGGCGGCCCAGCAGATAGAGCAGGCGGGCATCTAGGAAGCCCAGGCCGATCTGGCCGTAGGTGGCCGAAGCGGTCGTCACCAGCCGGTTGCCCAGCCAGTTGACGCGCGTGGCGATGATCGTGCTGCTGCGGCCGCTGTTGGCGGAGTTTTCGCTCATCTCGCTATCGCCCTACGTCGGCGTCCCGATTCTTGCAGGACGTCCATCACCCTTGTTAGCCCGAGTTGAGCCGTCATCCCAGTAAATATTGCGGGGGTGCAACACGGTTTTTGATCATCCGAGGTTAGACCATCGCGCATGTCGGCCTCAGGCGCCGATACGCAGGCTGGCGCGGACCCCAGGTCCGGCCTCGTCGTAGTTGACCGCGCTCTTAAGGCTGGCGGCCATGGCCCCGATGATCTTGCCGCCCAGGCCTGTGCCGCGCGCGGAGGTTGCGCCCTTCATGCCGACGCCGTCGTCTTCCACCCGTAGCAACAGGTGCGCCGGCCCATCCTGGTTCAGCGACACGCGCACCTCGCCGCCCCCCTCGGAGCCGTAGGCGTATTTGCAAGCGTTGGTGACCAGCTCGTTGACGATCACCCCGACCGAAACCGCCTTGTCGGTGTGCAGGCGCAGGAGCTCGGACGACAGCACCAGCCGCCGGGGCGCATCCGGGGTCGACCAGGTGTCCTCCAGCTCGTGCAGAAGGGTCGACAGATAGCCGCTCATCTCCACCGCCTCGACGATCGGAGGTGTAGAGCTTGCGGTGCACCTGCATGATCGCCTCGATCCGGCGCTGGGTGTCCTGCAGCGCGTTGCGCGCGCCCTGATCCGACAGCACCACGCTCTGCATCTGCACGAAGGCGGACACCAGTTGCAGGCTGTTGGCGTTCAGCCCGCGCAGCTCGCCGCGCGAGGCCGCCAGATCCTTGGTGTAGCGCAGGATCACCACCAGCGATGCGATGGCCAGGAACAGCAGAATCGCCCCGGAAACCGCCAATACGATCAACAGCAGCCGTCCCGTGCCCACCTGCACATCGTTTCGCTGGCGCAGAAGAGTGGCCTCTTCAGCCGCCATGGCCGTGGTCAGGGCGCGCAGGGCGCGGAGGGCTTTGACGCTCGGGTCGGTCTGGAATTCGATATGCGCCCTGGCCACCTCGCCCGCCCGCACCAGGGCATGGAATCGTTCATCAGAGCGATCGTCTGCCGGATCAAGGGCTTGGCTTCGGCGACACGTTTCTGCTGACGCGGGTTGTCCGCGGTCAGCGTCCCGATCCGGTCCATCAGCCCCGGCATCCGGCCCGAGGCGGTCTGATAGGCGGTGTAGAAGGTCAGATCCTGATCCAGCAGGAAGCCCCGGCGCGCGGTCTCCGACCGCTCCAGCGATATCTGCAGGTCCGACAGGCTCTGCTCGACGTCGTAGGTGTGGTTGACCAGGGCGGTGAATTCCTGGTTGCGCGCTACCATCCAGCCGGCCGTGCCCCCGGCGGCCAGAAGCACCAGGAAGCCAAGCACGACCACGCCCACCATCAGGCGGTTGAATAGCCGTTCAGTGATATTCATCCGGTCAGCAAGCCCCACCCCTCGGCGCTACAACGCGCGACCGCGCTTATCGATCAATCGGGCTCTCTTCCAAGCCTGCCGCACCATTTAGCGCAAGGGCAGGGAGAAGATGAAGCGGGCGCCCGACACAGCCTGCGGATCCAGCGTGATGTCGCCGCCATGGCCACGGGCCAGGTTGCGGGCGATGGCCAGGCCGAGGCCGACGCCGCCTGTCTCCAGGTTGCGCGACGGCTCCAGCCGGCGGAACGGCTCGAACACCGCCTCGTGCATGTCCGGTGGGATGCCCGGCCCGCTGTCCTCGACGATGACCAGGACCATGTCGTCGTCCGCCTGCTGCAGCGTCAGCCGCGCATGGCCGGCGAATTTCAGGGCGTTGTCCAGCAGGTTGCTGATGATCCGGCGCACCGCCGCCAGATTGGCCTCGACGGTCAACCGCTCCGGTCCGTCGAAGGTCACCTCGGCGCCGGAGTCCTGCAGGTCGTCCACCAGGGTGTTGGCCAGGGCCGACAGATCGAACCGCCGCCGTTCGGCGTTGGGCAGGGCGTCGCGGGTGAAGCTCAGCATCTGGCCGATCAGTTCGTCCATCTGCGAGATATCGGCGGCGATCGCCTCGCGCTGGCCGGGCTCCAGGTCGGCGATGTGGAAGCGGACCCGAGCCAGGGGCGTGCGCAGATCGTGGGAGACCGCCGCCATCATCATGGTGCGGTCGGTGACCAGCCGCTGGATGCGGGCTTGCATGCGGTTGAAGGCGGCGGTGGCCTGACGCAGCTCGTGCGGGCCTTCTTCGGGCAGTAGGGGCGCGTCGGGATTGCGGCCGAAGCGGTCTGCTCCTTCCGCGAAAGCGCGGATGCGCTTGGCCGTGCGGTTGGCCAGCCACAAAGCCGGGGCCAGCAGAGCGGCCAGGGTCAGGGCGAAGGTCAGCGCCACCTGACGCAGCCACAGGGCGTCGGCCGAGGACACCGGACTGCGCACCACCAGCCAGCGCTGACCCACCTGGATCGCCAGGCCGCGCCGTCCTCGCGGGAAATTGAACTCGCCCCAGCGGAAGCCCCGGTCGCGGTCGCGGTCCATGCGGCGCAGCACCATGGCCGGCGCGGCCGGGCCGGGAATCCCGCCCAATCGGCCGCGCGGCCCGAATTCGCGGTCGCCCTCGGGGCCTGGACCACCCGGGCCGCCGGGTCCGCCCGGGCCATCGGGCCCGCGATCGCGGCGCGGGCCTCGCGGAGGACCCTGGCTGATCACGCGAACCGCGTCCTGCGGCAAGCTCAGACGGTCGGCGGCCAGCATCGCCAGACGCAGAGAAAACGGATCGTCCGACGCCTGCGGGGCCTGATCCACCAGAGAGAAATTCAACCGCCGGTCGCTGGCCGCCCGGGCTTCGCGGGCCGCATCCGCGCCGGGATGGCTCTGGACCTGGCGGATGGCGTCGCGGATGCGCTCGAACGCTTGGTCCATCGGCACCGGGGCCGGCGGACGCGGCGGCAAGGTCAGCAGGACCACCAGCCCCGCCAGCTGGGAAGTCAGCACCGCCACCACCGCCAGAGTCAGAATTTGGTGGCTGAGCGTCCAACGCCATTTCGGCATACGCATGGGCAGCCGAGTCAGAAGCGGCGGACGGCGGAAACGAAGATATAGCCTTCGTTGCGCACGGTGCGGAACAGGTTGCCGGCCTCGCCATAGGCCGCGGTCAGCTTGCGGCGCAGGCGGCTGAGCTGCAGATCCACCGCCCGGTCGAAGGCGAAGCTGGATTTTCCGCGCACCAGGCTAAGCACCCGGTCGCGGTCGAGCACCTCGCGCGGATGTTCGGCGAAGGTGCGCAGCAGGGCGAACTCACTGCCGGTCAGGGGCACCACCACCCCGTCCGGGGTCTGCAGCTCGCGCGCCCAGATCGACAGGGTCCAGCCCGAGAACTCGTAGCCCACATAGGGCTGGGCCGGTTCGGACGGGGGCGCCGAGCGCCGCATCAGGGCGCGGATGCGGGCCAGTAGCTCACGCGGATTGGCGGGCTTGGGCAGGTAGTCATCCGCCCCCAGCTCCAGGCCGACGATACGGTCGGCGTCCTCGCCCGCCGCCGACAGCATGATGATCGCCGGCCGCGCCTCGCGGGCTGTCAGTCTGCGGCAGATGCTGAGACCGTCCTCGCCGGGCAGCATCACATCCAGCACGACGACGTCGATGGTCTGGCGCGCCATGGCCGCATCGACCTCCTTACCGTCGGGTATGGCGATCACTTCCATGCCATGACGCTGCAAGAACTCGGCGACGAGCTGTCGTAGCTTCTCATCGTCGTCCACAAGCAGTACGGTGAGTTTGCGCTTGGGCTCGACCGAAACGCTTTCCTTGGCGAGTATCACATCAAAATCCACGGCTGAGCCCCCCGCCTATCCAAGACGACATTGTCGGGGTAAATGCCGCAACGTGATTGCGGCTGATGTCGCCTAGTCACCCAAGTGTGTCCCGCTCCCGGGTACATTTCAGGATGGAAGCAATTGGACACACTCGGTATTAAAGTGGCAAGCCAGCAGACACCGCTCGCCCCTAGAACCCTCGCACCTTCGAGAGGCGAACGCATGCGTAAACGATTGATGGCTGCTGTGGCGATTGCGCCCCTGGCCTTGCTATGCGCGCAGCCGGCGTTTGCCCAGACAACCATTTCCAGTTCGCAATCCACCCCGCTTTCGACCTCGAGCTCGGGCGATGTCACCATCACCTCGGCCGGCACCCAGCAGCTGAACGGGGCCGGCGCGGCCGTCACCATCAACAGCAATAATTCGGTCGCCAACGGCGGCATCATCCAATCCAAGGATATCGACAACGCCGTCGGCATCCTGGTCCAGTCGGGCGCCTTTACAGGCCAGATCGCCAATACTGGCACCATCAACCTGACCGAAAGCTATACCGCGATCGACAGCGTCAACGCCGACGGCATCCCGGAGGCTCCGTTCGCCCAGGGCAACAACCGCGTCGGCATCCAGACCACCGGCCTGCTCACCGGCAATATTAGCAACGGCGGCTCGATCACCGTCCAGGGTAACAATTCGCGCGGCATCTCCATTGGCAACGGCCTCAACGGCAGTCTGGCGAGCACCGGCGGCATCACCGCCAACGGCGACCAGACCGTGGCTATCCGCACCGCCGGCGAGATCACCGGCGCGGTTCAAATCAGCGGCCCCATCACCGTGCAGGGCGTCAACGCCGTCGGCGTGCAGACCACCGGCAAGATCGACGGGGCCCTGACCTTCTATTCTTCGGTCACCTCCACCGGCTACGCCATCTCGTCGCGCATCACCGGCACCACCGCCCTGCAGAAGATCGAGGCGACGCCCACCGACGTCCAGCAAGGCGGCTCGGCCGCCCTGGTGCAGAACAGCGTCGCCGGCGGCATCTTCGTCGCCGCGCCGCCCTCCACCACCGTCGCCACCGACACCACCACCGACGCCGACGGCGACGGCATCGTCGATAGCGTCGAAGGGACCGCCTCGCTGAGCAGCGCGGGCTCGGCGCCCGGCCTGCAGATCGGGTCCAGCACGCCGATCACCATCGGCAACTTTGGCTCCAGCGGCTACGGCCTGGTCATCGGCGGCTCGGTTTCGGGCCAGGGCGTGTTCGACGGCGTCACCTCCACCGCCCTCGACATCGGCGTGGGCGGCGGCGGGGTCAATCTGAACGGCGGCATCTATGTCCGCGGCCAGGTCGGCGCGGCCTCCTACCAGGCCGACGCCACGGCGATCCACCTGGAGAACGGCGTCACCGGCGCGGCCTTCCTCAACGCCGGCGCGATCACCTCGACGGTGACCTCGGCCGGCGCCCAGACCTCCACCGCCCTGCTGATCGACGCCGGGGCCAACATTCCCAGCCTGACCAACTTCGGCAATATCGTCGCCTCCGGCGCCGGCAATACGGTCAACGCCTCGGTCATCGTCGACCGCAGCGGCAAGCTGGCCACCATCATCAACAGCGGCAACATCGTCGCCAGCCTGACCGCCGCCCAGACCGGCGAACAGGTCCTCGGCAAGGGCATCGCGCTCGACCTGCGGGCCAACACCACCGGCATCACCCTGACGCAGCAGCTCAGCGGCGCGAACAAGCCGAGCATCGTCGGCGACATCATGCTCGGCAACGGCCCCAACAAGGTCAACCTGCTGTCGGGCGGCATCTCGGGATCGCTGAGCTTCGGCACGGGCGCCAGCAGCTTCACCATCGACAACGCCGCGATCTACATCGGCGCCATGACCTACGGCGGCAACGCCCTGGCCATCAACGTCACCAACGGCATCCTGCAGAACAACGCCGCGACCACCATCAACGCCTCGAGCCTGACCGTCGGCGGCTCCTCTTCGCTGATCGTGGCCCTGGACCCGCAGAACAAGACCAGCACCGTCTACAACGTCTCCGGCGCCGCCAACTTCGCGTCGGGCTCCAAGATCGGCGCGACCCTGCTGTCGACCCCGTCGACCGCCCAGACCTTCACCATCGTCAAGGCCAACTCCCTGGTCGTCGGCTCCAGCGGCGCGGCCCTGTTGACCTCCCTGCCGTTCCTGTTCAGCGGCTCGGTCAACACCAATGTCGCGGCCGGAACCATCAGCCTGACAGTCGCCACCAAGAGCGCGTCAGAGCTGCTGATGAACAAGGCGGAAGCCGCCGCCTTCCCGGCGATCCTGGCGGCCCTGCCCCAGGACTCCAACATCCAGACCGCGATCGTATCGTCGCAGTCTCGCGCCAACTTCATCGCGTCCTATGACCAACTGCTGCCCAACAGCGGCGGCGACGTGTTCCAGACCGCGCTCAACATGTCCAAGGCGATTTCTCGCGCCACCGCCGACCGCTTCGACCTGTCTACCGAGGAAGACGAAGAGGACTTCTCCACCACCGGCATGTGGATCAGCGAGTTCTATACCGGCGTCGAACAGTCCAAGGCCGACAACAACGCCTTCCACTCCGCCGGCCTCGGCTTCGTCGGCGGCATCGATTTCGGCGGCTATGGCGGCACCTTCTCCCTGGCCAGCGCCAACGTCACCCGTCCTGGCGGCGGCGGCAGCGACAGCCTGAACTCCGTGTCGCGGATCGAGGGCGGCGTCTATCTGGCGCCCCGCTTCGGCCTGCTCAGCATCGATGCGCGCCTCGGCGGCGGCTTCCTGGTGGTCAAGGACCGCCGTCAGTTCATCGCCTCGATCCTGTCCGGCGACCTGTCGACCGTGACCAGCGTGTCGCGCACGGCCACCGGCAGCTGGAGCGGCTACGACCTGACCGGCCACCTCGGCGCCGGCATGCAGTTCGACCTGACCAGCCGGCTGTTCGTCCAGCCCAAGGTCTATGCCGACTTCTTCCACACCCACGAAGACGCCTACACCGAAAGCGGCGGCGGCTCGGGCTACAACCTGGCGGTCAGCGGCCGCGACGGCACCCAGACCAACGCCACCGCCTCGCTGGTCACCGGCATGAAGTTCGGCAAGACCTTCATCTTCACGCCGCAGCTGGAAGTCGGCTACAACTCGGTGGTCCAGGGCGGCGCGCCCAACACCACGGCCCGCTTCGCCTATGCCGGCTCGCCCAGCTTCACCGTCTCGCCCAACGCCATGGGCGGCGCGGCCATGGCCCGCCTCTCGCTCAAGGGCGACGGCAACTACGTCCACTTCTCGTTCCAGGGCGGCGGCGAATTCCGCAACGGCTATCACGCGATGGACCTGCGGGCCGTCTTCCGGATGACCTATTGATTTACTAGCCTTTGATCTGCCGGGGCCCTAGAAGTCTCGGCAGCTAAAGGAAATCCGCCTTTGACCCTGCCTTCCGCCGACACGGCCCTGCCTAAGCCGCGCCTGCTGAAAGGGGCGGATTCCCATGGTCGCTCCCTGGTCAAGGGCGTCACCTGGCGCGTCATCGGCACCGCCGACACCTTCCTGTGGAGCTGGCTGATCACCCACGAGCCGGTGTCCGCGGCCTCCATCGCCACGCTGGAAACCTTCACCAAGATCTTCCTGTTCTATGGCCACGAGCGGCTGTGGCGCATCTTCCCCTGGTCGCCCAACGCCCGCTTGCGCTCGCTCAGCAAGGCGGTCAGCTGGCGCGTGGTGGGCAGCCTCGACACCTTCCTCCTGACCATGCTGGTCACCGGCAAGCTGCACTACGCCATATCGATCGCCGGGGTCGAAGCCCTGACCAAGGTCGGCCTCTACTATGTGCACGAACGCATCTGGCGCCGCGTCAAATGGGGCCGTCTCGAAGCGCCCGCGCCGACCCCCGCCGCAGCCTAGGCCGCGCCGAAGCCGCCGCCGGTGGGGGTGACGATAGTCACCGCCTCGCCCGCCTCCAGCACCGCCTGATCGCACCCGCCGAGCGCCTCCTCGCGCCCGTCCAGTCGCCGCACGCTGTTGCGGCCCAGCTCGCCCGGCCGCCCGCCCTGCGAGCCGAACGGGTGCACCCGCCGGCATGACGACAGGATCGCGCAGTCCATCCGCTCGCGGAACCTCAGCGTGCGCGACACCCCGTCTCCGGCGCTCCAGCGCCCCTTGCCGCCGGAGCCCTCGCGCACATGGAAGTCCTCCACCACCACCGGGAAACGCGCCTCCAGCACCTCCGGATCGGTCAGGCGGGAATTGGTCATGTGCACCTGAACCGCCTCGGGCCCATCGAAGCCCGGCCCGGCCGGCGCGCCCGAGGCGATGGTCTCGTAGTACTGGTAGCGGCCGTTGCCGAAGGTCAGGTTGTTCATCCCGCCCTGACTGGAGCCCAAGGCCCCAAAGGCGCCGAACAGGGCGTCGGTCACCGCCTGGCTGACCTCGACATTGCCGGCCACCACCGCCGCCGGATAGCGCGGGCTGAGCATCGAGCCTTCCGGGCACACGATCCGCACCGGTCGCAGGCAACCCGCGTTCATCGGGATCTCGTCCTGCACCATCACCCGCAGCACATAGAGCACCGCCGCCCGCGTCACCGGCAGGGGCGCGTTGAAGTTGTCTGGTCGCTGAGGCGAGGTCCCGGTGAAGTCCACCACCGCCTCGCCCGCCTGGCGGTCTACCGTTACCTTGACCTGGATCGTCGAGCCCTGGTCGATCTCGTATGAAAATTCGCTGTCCGGCAGGCTCTTCAGCATCGCCCGCACGCTGGCGGCCGCGTTGTCCTGCACATGGCCCATATAGGCCTGCACCACACCCAGCCCGAACTGGCGAACGGCAGAAGCCAGCTCCGCCGCGCCCTTGCGATTGGCTGCGACCTGCGCCTTCAGGTCGTTGATATTGGCGGCGGGATTGCGCGCCGGCCACGGCCCGGCGGTCAGTAGGGCCAGCATCTTCGCCTCGCGGAAACGGCCGCCCTCCACCAGCTTGAAATTGTCGATATAGACGCCCTCGGCCTGGATCGTATCGGCGAAAGGCGACATCGAGCCCGGCGACTGGCCACCGACATCGGCATGGTGGCCGCGGCTGGCCGCCCAAAACAGGAGCGCCTCCCCCGCCTCGTCGAACACCGGCGTGACCACGGTGATATCCGGCAGGTGGGTGCCGCCGTTATAGGGCGCGTTGAGCACGAAGGCGTCGCCGGGTCGGGGATCGGGGTTGGCGCGGATCACCGTCTCCACCGAGGCGTCCATCGAACCCAGGTGCACCGGCATGTGCGGGGCATTGGCCACCAGGGCGCCCCGGGCGTCGAAGATGGCGCAGGAAAAGTCGAGCCGCTCCTTGATGTTGATCGAATAGGCCGTGTTCTGCAGGGCGAAGCCCATCTGCTCGGCGATCGACATGAACAGGTTGTTGAAGATTTCCAGCATCACCGGATCTGCTTCTGTCCCCACCTCGCGGCGGGCGGGCAGCGCTTCGGTCCGGGTCAGGATCAGGTGGTCGGCGGCGGTCAGGACTGCCGACCAGCCGGGCTCCACCACCACGGTCTGATTGGGCTCCACGACGATGGCCGGGCCCGCCAGCACCTGCCCCGGCGTCAGGGCTCCGCGCGCCAGCACCCTCGCCTGATGCCAGAGGCCGTCACTGAAAAAGCGGTCGCCGTCAGACTCGCCGCCCGTCGAAGCCGTCGCCGAGCCCTCCTCGATCCGCGCGCCCTCCACGATCGCCTCGGCCGAGACCAGCTCGACCACCAGCGGCTTGTCGGCATCCAGGAAACTGAACCTCTCGCGGTGGGCCGCCTCGAAGGCGGTTCGCAGGCCATCCATGCGGTCGTCGACCACCGCCCCGCCGCGCAGCCCATAGGCTGGGATTTCGAAGGTGGTGTCCGATCCGGCGTAGCGGATGTGCGCGCTGACCTGCACGCGCGCGGCGGCGGCGTCGAAGCCCTGCCCCGCCAGCTCGTCCAGGCACGCCGCCGCCAGCCGCGCCCCGACCGTCGGCAAGATCTCCATCGCCTCGCCCAGTTCCAGATCGAGCGCCGCCTGCCGCGCCGCGCGCACCTCGGCCAATCCCATGCCGTAGGCCGACAGCAGGCCCGACAGGGGATGGATCAACACCGTCGTCATGCCCAGGGCGTCGGCCACCATGCAGGCGTGTTGACCGCCCGCGCCGCCAAAGCAGCCCAGCGCATAGCGGGTCACGTCGTAACCGCGTCGCACCGACACCGTCTTGATCGCCTGAGCCATCCGCGTCACCGCGATCTGCAGGAAGCCGTCGGCGATCGCCTCCGGGCTGCGCCCGTCGCCGACCTCGGCCGCCAGGGCCTCGAACGCCGCCTTGGCCGCCTCAGCATCCAGGGTCTCGCCGCCGTCCGGTCCGAAGATGGCCGGGAACCGCTCCGGCTTCAGCTTGCCGGCCATGACATTGGCGTCGGTCACGGTCAGGGGACCACCCCGGCGATAGGCCTTGGGTCCGGGATTGGCGCCGGCCGAGTCCGGCCCCACGCGGAAGCGGGCGCCGTCGTAGTGCAGCACGCTGCCGCCCCCCGCCGCCACCGTATGGATCAACATCATCGGCACCCGCAGCCGGACCCCGGCGACCTCTGCTTCCAGGGTGCGCTCATAGTCTCCGGCGTAGTGGGCGACGTCGGTGGAGGTGCCGCCCATATCGAAGCCGATCAGCTTGTCGAACCCCGCCGCCGCCCCTGTCCGCGCCAGGCCGACCACTCCGCCCGCCGGCCCCGACAGCACCGCATCCTTGCCGCGGAAGGCGCCGGGCGAAGTCAAACCGCCGGACGACATCATGAACAGCAGACGGGCCCCGGTGCGCTCGACCTCCAGCGCCTTGGACACCTGAGCGACATAGCGGTCCAGCACCGGCGACAGATAGGCGTCGGCCACCGTGGTGCCGGCCCGGCCCACCAGCTTCATCAGCGGCGAAACCTCGTGGCTGACCGAAACCTGGGCGAAGCCGATCTCGCGCGCCAGTGCGGCCAGGGCCGCCTCGTGCGCGGTAAAGCGGTAGCCGTGGGTCAGGGCGATGGCCACGGCCTCGAACCCCTCGGTCCGATACCTGATCAGCCCCGCGCGCGCCGCCTCGATATCCAGCGGCCGCTCGACCACGCCGTCGGCCAGCACCCGCTCATCGATCTCCAGCACCGATTCATACAGCGGCGGCGGCTTGACGATGCGGCGAGCGAAGATGTCGGCCCGCGCCTGCACCCCGATCCGCAGCACGTCGCGGAAACCCCGCGTCACCACCAGCAGGGTGGCCTCGCCCTTGCGTTCCAACAGCGCGTTGGTGGCCACCGTGGTGCCCATTCGCACCTCGCCGATCACCCCGGCGGGAATCGCCTCGGCGGCGGCCAGCCCAAGATGGTCGCGAATGCCCTGCACGGCGGCGTCGGCATAGGCCTCGGGGTTTTCCGACAGTAGCTTGCGCGCGTGCAGCCGCCCGTCCGGACCGCGCGCGATCACGTCGGTGAAGGTGCCGCCCCGGTCGATCCAGAAATCCCACAGGGCGGCCCCGGTCATCGATCAGACCAGCTGGTTGTGCGGCGTCTCGCCCCGCTCGATGGCCTGCAGCCCGTCCAGCAGCACGAAGCCCATGGCGTCGCGCGTCTCCACCGTGCCGCTGCCCAGGTGTGGAACGGCGAACAGATTATCCAGGGTGCGGTAGCGCGGGTCGATGTCCGGCTCGCCGCGGAACACGTCCAGCCCCGCCGCGAACAACCGCTTGCTTTGCAGCGCCTCGATCAGGGCGTCGTCATCGACCATGTCGCCCCTCGCCACATTGATCACGATGGCGTCCTTGGGCAGGCGCGCGATCCGCTCGGCATTGAGGAAGCTCTTCAGCTCCGGGGTCGAGGGCGCGGTGATGCAGAAGATGTCGCTGACCGCCAGCAGGCTGTCGCTGGTCTCGTGATAGGTCGTGCCCATCGCCTCCTCTGCCGGGAGCGGACGGCGGTTGTGGTAGTGCAGCTTCAGCCCGAACGGCGCGGCCCGCTTGGCCACCTCCTTGCCGATCCGTCCCAGGCCCAGGATGCCCAGCCGGCGCCCCGTCAGCTGCTGGCCCAGCATGCCGGTGGGGGTGAAGCCGTACCAGGTATCGTCGCGGATCATCCGACCGCCCTCCGCCGCCCGCCTCGCGGCGCCCAGGATCAGCATCATGGCGATCTCGGCGGTGGCTTCCGACAGCACATCGGGGGTGTTCAGCACCTTCACCCCAGCCTGCTTCGCCGCCGCCAGATCCAGGTGTTCGACGCCCACCGACAGGGTGCAGATCACTTTCAGCGTCGGCGCCAGGCGCGCGATCACCTCCGCCGTCACCTTTTCCGTCAGGCTGACCATCAGGTATTCGCAGCCCTGCGCCGCCTGAGCCAAGGCGTCCGAGGTCATCGCGGTATCCGCCCAATTGCGCGTGACCTGATAGCGCGCGTCCATTGCCTGCTCCACCGCCGGGGTGAAACGCCGCGTGGCGTAGAGACGGATGGCGCTAGCTTCAGGCATGGGCGGTGTTTCCCCTTATCGACGTCCAGGACTCGCCACGCGGTCCCCGGCAGGTCAAGCGCCCAGGCGAGGGTTTTGCCGATTGACTGTCACGGCGGGCGGGCCGCAAATCGACGCAAGATAAGAACAGTGCTGTAAGCCGGGGACATGGATACCGAGACGACGCTTCAGGAACTCCGCAAGGGGTGGCCAACGTTGGCCGGCGCGTTCTGGGGCCTCGGCTTCGGAGCCTTGACGCTGTTCTTCTATACCCAGGGTCTGTTCCTCGAGCCGCTCAAGCACGAGTTCGGTTGGACCCGGCAGCAACTGTCCCCGGTCAGCCTGATTGGCGGCTTCGAGATCGCCGGCGCCTCGGTGCTGGTGGGCTGGCTGGTGGACCGCTACGGCTCGCGCGGCCCGGCCTTTGTCGCCTACATCGTGGTCGCCGCCGCCTTCGCCGCCCTCGGGCTGATAGTGCGCTCCCTGCCCCTGTTCATGCTGTCCCAGCTGCTGATCATCGGCTTCGGCGCCGGCAACGGCCCAGCCAATTACACCAGCGCCGTCAACCAGAGCTTCAGCAAGGCGCGCGGCCTGGCCCTCGGGATCGCCTTGGCTGGTCCAGGGGCCCTGGCGATCCTGGCCCCGCCGGTGGTCGCCTGGGTGATCGAGACCCGCGGTTGGCGCGCCGGCTACCTGGCCATGTCCCTTGCCACCATTGTCAGCATTCCCATCGTGCTCGGCCTGCTGTCCCTGGGAAATTGCCAGCGCACAGCCGCGCCCGGTCCGGGGCCCACCCTGCCGGGCCTGTCTCTGCTGGGCGCCCTGCGCAAGCCGCTATACCTGCGCCTGCTGCTCTGCTTCTTCCTGATCGCCGCCGGCGTCGGCGGCCTGACCCTGCACATGGCGCCGATCCTCACCGATGGCGGCTACAGCCTGGTGCACGCCGCGGCGATCCAGGGGCTGATCGGTCTGTCGGTCCTGGTCGGACGGCTGGTGATGGGCTTCCTGGTCGACCGCATCTTCGCCCCCTGGGTCGCCGGGGTCGCCTCCGCCCTGGCCGCCATCGGCCTGTTTTTGCTGGCCAGCCTCGGCGCCGACGCCGCCCCGCTGACCGCCATCCTGATCGGCTTGTGCATGGGGGCCGAGGGCGACGTTATCGCCTACCTCACCGCCCGCTACTTCGGCCTGGCCTCCTACGGTCAGCTCTACGGCGCCTACACCGTGGGCCTCGGCTCGGGCGCCTTCGTCCCGGCCCTGCTCAACGGCGCCTTCCACAGCTACGGGCCGCCGCTGTGGATCGCCGGCGGCGTGCTGCTGGTGGGCGGGGCCCTGCTGGCCACCGCCCCCCGCTTCGAGACCGCCCGCTAGTTGGCGGGGGTCATTTCCTTGGTCTCGACGGTTACATCCTTGGCGGTCAGGCCGGCGTAGACGATCATGTCCTTGCGGGCCGCCTTGACCTTGTCGACGGCGCCCGGCGTGACCGTGGTTCCCCAGAAGTACAGCCGGGTCAGC
>CANJMO010000014.1 GCA_947475845.1 Caulobacteraceae bacterium
TCGCCACCAGGCCGCCGGTGGCGGCCCAGGTCCCGGCGTCGCGCGCCTCGATATCTGGACGGCCGGCGACCGGCCGATGCGCCGCCGCCGGCGCGTCGGCGTGCTGGACGAAGAAGTCCTCGGTGCGGGCATGATAGGGATGGTCCCAGGCGGTCGCCTGATCGGCCTCGGACACATCCTGCGGCGCCACGATCTCGACGTTGGCGAAGATCTTGGGGACGAACAGCTCCAGGAACGAGAACGACCGGACCGGCGCCTCGGGCGGTTGCGGCTCGATGGCCAGGGGCGTGAGCCTGTTCTCCGCCGCCGACGATGCTGCGTAGCTGAACTGGAACTGGTCGTGGACCGTGCCGCCGTGCTGGACGATCACATCGCCGGGGACCGCCGGGGTCACCACGCCATCGTAAGAGAATACGCCCCGGCCCGAGGTCGGGATGATGACGTGAGCGTGGGCAAGATGCGCGTGGACGCCGGTGCGCCCGGCCTGATCGGTCGGGGCGAAGGTCAGGACGTGCTGATAGTGGATCAGGTCGTCGGTCGCCCGGTCGGATCCGAAGTTCTTGTAGCCCGCCCAGGCGCGAAATTCGCCGATCGAGAAGTCGAGATCGGCGGCCCGGACCAGTTCGAACACCGGACCCGGCGGCAGGGCCAGCCTGCGCCCGCTGATGGGAACCGTCGCCTCGATCGTCTGTGCTTCACCGGCCATGTCGAGCCGCCTTTCAAAACGCCTACCGTTCGCACCGAACGGCGACAGTCTCAGTTGGCTCCGCACTTGGGCGCAGAACCAGAGGCATCGGCCGGTTTTGCCCAAAGGCTTCGCAGGTGAACGGATTTGCGGCGCCCCTGGCGGCAGACGTCGTGAATCCTTCCTTAACCCCGCCCTGGCATTGGATGAGATTCCAGCAGTACGCGGAGCGGACCATGACCTTCGGCGCGGAAACCATCATCCAGGGCGACTGTATCGAGCAGCTGGCCAAGCTGCCGGCCAAGTCGGTCGACCTGATTTTCGCCGATCCGCCCTACAACCTGCAGCTGGGCGCCGACCTCACGCGCCCGGACAATTCCAAGGTCGATGCGGTCGACGACCACTGGGACCAGTTCGCCTCGTTCGAGGTCTACGACACCTTCACCAAGGCTTGGCTCGCGCAATGCCAGCGGGTGCTCAAGGACGACGGCTCGCTGTGGGTGATCGGCAGCTACCATAACATCTTCCGCGTCGGCTCAACGCTGCAGGACCTGGGCTTCTGGATCCTCAACGACATCATCTGGCGCAAGACCAACCCGATGCCCAATTTCAAGGGCACCCGCTTCACCAACGCCCACGAGACCATGATCTGGGCCGCCAAGGGCCGCGGCCAGCGCCGCTACACCTTCAACTACGACGCCATGAAGATGGCCAACGACGACCTGCAGATGCGGTCGGACTGGTCCCTGCCCCTGTGCACCGGCGGCGAGCGGGTCAAGAACGAGGAAGGCAAGAAGGCGCACCCGACGCAAAAGCCCGAGGCCCTGCTGCACCGCCTGATCCTGGCGTCGAGCAAGCCCGGCGACCTGATCCTGGACCCGTTCTTCGGCGTGGGCACCACCGGCGCCGCCGCCAAGCGCCTGGGCCGCCGCTTCATCGGTATCGAGCGCGAAGAGACCTACATCGAGTTCGCCCGCCGCCGGATCAGCCAAGTGGTTCCGGCCAGCGCCGAGGACATGGCGGTGATGGGCTCCAAGCGTTCCGAGCCGCGCATTCCGTTCGGCCAGATCGTCGAAGCCGGCCTTCTGCGCCCCGGGGATCAGCTGTTCTGCCCCAAGGGTGAGCGCATGGCCCGCGTACGCGCCGACGGCAGCCTGGTGATCGGCGACCTGACCGGCTCGATCCACAAGGTCGGCGCCATGGTGCAATCGGCCCCCGCCTGCAACGGCTGGACCTACTGGCACTTCAAGACCGACAAGGGCCTGGCCCCCATCGACGTACTGCGCGCCAAGGTCCGCGCGGAGATGTAGCCCAACCGCCGTGCTGAACTGAGCGCGATCGGATCCGCAAGAAGTCAGCGGATTGAGAGTGCGCTCTTTGACGAAATTGTCAAAATTATTAGCGGCCTAGCCGATTAGGCCTCGCCCAGCGCCTCGAGCATGCCGCGCCGGGCCAGCTCGTCGGCCCGCTCGTTGAACTCATGCCCGGCGTGGCCTTTGATCCAGCGCCAGTCGACGTCATGCCGCGCCCGCGCCGCGTCGAGCCGCTGCCACAGATCGACATTCTTCACGGGGCTCTTGTCGGCGGTCTTCCAGCCCTTGGCCTTCCAGCCGGAAATCCACTGGGTGATGCCCTTCATCACATACTGGCTGTCGGTGTGCAGCTGCACGCGGCAGGGCATGTTGAGGGCTTCCAGGGCCTGGATCGCGCCCATCAGCTCCATGCGGTTGTTGGTGGTGTCCAGCTCGCCGCCCCACAGCTCCTTGGTGTGGGCGCCCGCATGCAGGATCGCGCCCCAGCCGCCCGGGCCGGGATTGCCACGGCAGGCGCCGTCGGTGTGCACGATCACTTGGGGTGTCACTCAGCGGCCCCGAACAGCACAAGGCCCTCGCCCGAGGCGAAGGCCGCCCGGTGCACCGCCAGCTTGCGCTCGTACTGCATCGGGTCGTGCGGCTTAATCAGGGCCCCGTCGGGGGCCGGGCCCCAGTCCTGTAGCCGAGTCAGGAAGAAGCGCATGGCCGCGCCCCAGGCCAGGATCGGCAGAGCGGCGCGCTCTGCCTTGGACAGCGGTCGCTCGGCCCCGTAGCCGGCCACCAGGGCGCGCGCGGCAGTGACATTGAGGCTGCCGTCCGCCTCGAAGCACCAGGCGTTCAGGCAGATGGCCAAGTCGTAGGCCAGGGCGTCGGTGCAGGCGAAATAGAAGTCGATGGCGGCGGCGAACCGGCCCGCCTGGAAGAAGACGTTGTCGGGGAAGAAGTCGGCGTGGATCACGCCCCCCGGCAGGCCCTGGGGCCAGAGCCGCTCGAAACTGGCGATATCGGCAGCGACCGTCGCCGCCAGCCCCGGCTTCAGGGCATCGGCCTTGGCCTCGTGACCGGCGAACATCGCGGCCCAGCACGACTGGCCGAGGTCGTTGACTCGCGCTTCGGAAAAGCCCTCGGCGGCCTTGTGCAGCAAAGCCAACCCCCTGCCCGCCTCGCGGCAATGGGCGACGCTCGGACGGCGCACCGACATGCCCTTGAGGAACAGCACGATCGCCGCCGGCTTGCCGCGCACCCGCTTGTAGAGGTCCCCGTCCCGCGCGGGCATTGGCGGGGCGCAAGGGTAGCCATGATCGGCCAGCCAGCGCAGCAAGGTGAGGAAGAACGGCAGGTCCTTCTCGTGGGTGCGCGCCTCGTAGACCGTCAGGATGAAGCGGCCGGCGTCGGTCTCCAGCAGGAAGTTGGAGTTGGACACGCCTTCGGCGATGCCCTTGAACGCCAGGGGCTGGCCGAGGTCGAACTCGGCCATGAAGCCTTCCAGCTCCGCGTCGGTGATATCTGTGTAGACGGCCATGGCGTCTGATCGGCGAGCCCGGCGTCCGGGTCAAGGCGAAGCTGGCGGGATCAGTCCGCCAACAGCACCCGGGGCAGCTTGAAGGTGACATTCTCGCGGGTCGGGTTGATCTCCTCGACCTCCAGCTCATAGCGCGTGCGCAGGGCCTGGATCACGCCCTCCACCAGCACTTCGGAGACCGAGGCCCCGGCGGTGAGGCCGAGCACGCCGACGTCGTTCAGCCAGTTCCAGTAGATCTCGGACGCGTCGTCGATCAGCTTGGCCTCGCGGGCGCCGGCGCGGATCGCCACTTCGACCAGGCGCAGGGAGTTGGACGAGGTGGGCGAGCCCACCACCAGGACCAGATCGCAGCCCTCCGCCATCCGCTTGATCGCTTCCTGGCGGTTGGTGGTGGCGTAGCAGATGTCTTCCTTGATCGGCCCGGCGATATCGGGGAAGCGGGCGTTGAGCGCCGCCACGATCTCGGCCGCGTCGTCCAGGGACAGGGTGGTCTGGGTGACGAAGGCCAGGCGCGAGGCGTCGGCCGGCTGATAGGCCGTCACATCGTCCACGGTCTGGATCAGGGTCACCGCGCCCTCGGGCAGCTGGCCCATGGTGCCCAGCACCTCGGGGTGGCCGGCATGGCCAATCAGCAGCACATGCAGTCCGTCGTCGAAATGGCGCTGGGTCTCGATATGGACCTTGGACACCAGGGGGCAGGTAGCGTCGAGGTAGAACACCCCGCGCTGATCGGCCTCGGCCGGCACCGACTTGGGCACCCCGTGGGCCGAGAACACCAGCGGCCGGTCGGCCGGGCAGTCCTCGACATTGTCGATGAACACCGCGCCCATCGCGCGCAGGCGCTCCACCACATAGGCGTTGTGCACGATCTCGTGGCGCACATAGATCGGCGCACCGTACTTCTCGATGGCCCGCTCGACGATCTGGATGGCCCGCTCCACACCGGCGCAGAAGCCCCGTGGGCTGGCCAGCTGCACCTTCAGCGAAGGCCGGACGAGAACGTTCATGAGGTCAAATCCAGACAGAAACTGCGGGCTTGTCCGCCGCGCGCGGCCAGGGCGCGTTGCGGCGAAGCGGAGAAGCCGGTATCAAAGCGATCAACTAGCACAATCGTGTCGGCGGGTCTTCCCGCCCCCTTGCCTTCTCGGAGCGCCCCATGCGCCGCCCCCTCCTTTGCGCCCTTGCCCTCGCTGTCGCCTGGACCGCCATTCCGGCTACCCATGCTCATGCCCAACAAGGCGATCCGGCCGACGATCCCGCGGCAAAGAAGAAAAAAGACGACGAATGGGGCGACAAGCAGGCGCCGCTGCCGGCCCTGCGCAACGCGGGCCCCTGCCCCTACGTCAAGGTGCTGTATGACGCCGCTCGCTATGTCGAGCTGAAGGACAACCGCGAGGCCGCCGCCGCCGTCGGCTACACCGGCGAGATCCAGGGTCTGAGTTCCTCGTGTCAGTACAAGGGCGATGAGCCCATCAAGGTGGAGATGGAGGTCCTGTTCGGCCTCGGCAAGGGGCCCCAGGCGCCGTCCTCGCAGAAGACCTATCGCTATTGGGTGGCGGTCACCGATCGCAACCAGGAGATCATCGCCAAGGAATACTTCAACCTGCCGGCCACCTTCCCCGCCGGTGCGGACCGCACCCTGATCACCGACAAGGTCTACGGCATCTCCATTCCCCGCGCCCGCGCCACGGTGTCGGGTTCGAACTTCGAAGTCCTGGTGGGCTTTGACGTGACCCCGGAAATGGTCGCCTTCAACCGCGACGGCAAGCGCTTCCGTCCCAACGCCGCGGTGACCGCCACCGCCGCCGCGACGCCGGGTCCCGCCGCCAAGCAATGAGCGACCTCAAAGGGCTTCTCGGCGAAGCGGTCGGGGCCGCCTTCGCCGCCGAAGGCTTGTCCGCCGACTATGGCCGCGTCACCGTCAGCGACCGTCCCGACCTGGCCGATTTCCAGAGCAACGGCGCCCTGGCCGCCGCCAAGGCCGCCGGCCGCAATCCGCGCGAGATCGCCGCGGGCGTGGTCGAACGGCTGAAGGACGACCCGCGCCTGGCCGCGCTGGAGATCGCCGGCCCCGGCTTCATCAATATGCGCCTGACCGGCGCCGCCCTTACTGAACGGGCGGCCGAGATCGCCGCCGATCGGCGCTCGGGCGCGCCGACGGTTGCCGAGCAACGCCGCGTCCTGATCGACTACGCCGGACCCAACGTGGCCAAGCCGATGCACGTCGGCCACCTGCGCTCCTCGATCATCGGCGAGAGCCTCAAGCGCCTGTTCCGCTTCCTCGGCGACGAGGTGCTGGGCGACGCCCACTTCGGCGACTGGGGCTTCCAGATGGGCCTGCTGATCGTCGCCGCCTCGGACGAGAATCCCGGCTGGGCCCGCGTGGCGGAAGCTGACGAAGGCGAGATCGAGGGCCTGGGGCTGGAGGTGCTCGACCGCCTCTATCCGATGGCCGCCGCCCGCGCCAAGGAAGACAAGGACTACCGCGACCGCGCCCGCCGCGCGACCATGGAACTGCAGTCCGGCAAGGCCGGCTATTTGCGGCTGTGGCGCCACTTCGTCGAGGTCAGCCGCACGGCGCTCAAGCGCGAGTTCAAGGCGCTGGATGTCGAATTCGACCTCTGGAAAGGCGAGAGCGACGCCGACCCGCTGATCGCGCAGATGGTCGAGGACCTGAAGACCAAGGGCCTGCTGGAGCTCGACCAGGGCGCCCAGATCGTGCGCGTGGCGCGCGAGGGCGAGACCAAGAAGAAGAAGCTGGACGACGGCACGGTGGTGGTGGTCCCCACCCCCGACCCCTTGCTGGTGATTTCGTCCGAAGGCTCGGCCATGTACGGCACCACCGACCTGGCCACGATCCTGGACCGGCGCCAATCGTTCGATCCGCACCTGGTCCTCTATGTCGTCGACCAGCGCCAGGCCGACCATTTCGAGCAGGTGTTCCGCGCCTCCTACCTGGTCGGTTACGCCGAACAGGGCCAGTTGGAGCATCTCGGCTTCGGCACCATGAACGGGCCCGACGGCAAGCCGTTCAAGACCCGCGAGGGCGGGGTGCTGAAGCTGCACGACCTGATCGAGATGGCGCGCGAGAAGGCCCGCCAGCGCCTGCACGAAGCGGGCCTAGGCGCCGAGCTGTCGCCCGAGGACTTCGAGGCCACCGCGCACAAGGTGGCCGTGGCCGCGATCAAGTTCGCCGACCTGCAGAATTTCCGCGGCACCAGCTACATCTTCGATCTGGACCGTTTCACCAGCTTCGAAGGCAAGACCGGGCCCTATCTGCTGTACCAGTCGGTGCGGATCAAAAGCCTGCTGCGCAAGGCCGAGGCTGAAGGCCACGCGGCCGGGCCTGTCGTGGTCGAGGAGCCGGCCGAACGCGAGCTGGCCCTGACCCTGGATGCCTTCGACGCGGCGCTCAGCGAAGCCTACGCCAAGCGCGCGCCCAACTTCCTGGCCGAGCATGCCTACCGCCTGGCCCAGAGCTTCTCGAAGTTCTACGCCGCCTGCCCGGTGCTGATCGCGCCGACTCCGGAGTTACGCGCCTCGCGCCTCAACCTGGCGCAGACGACGTTGCGGCAGATGGACACCGTGCTGGCCCTGCTCGGCATCGCTACGCCGGAGCGGATGTAGTCAGGCGTCGAAGGTCGTAGGCGCCTCGCCCGCGCACCAGCGCCGCCACATGGTGCGGAACGCGGCTTCGAGCCCGCGCGCCTGCAGCGCCCCATCGCACATCGGCGAGGCTATCATCCGCGCCCGCATGCCCCGGCGCAGGTCCGCGCGGCGAGCGGGGGCGGCGGCCAGCTCAGCGGCGATGCGGACGTAGTCGTCCTCGGATGTCGCGGCCAGTTCGCCGAGTCCGATCTGGTTGAGGAAGCCCAGGGTCTGGCGCGAGGCGGGCCGGTCGCCGGGCAGGGTCACCACCGGAACCCCCATCCAAAGCGCCTCGGCGCTGGTCAGGCCGCCGCAGAACGGGAAGGGGTCGAGCGCGATATCGACCTCGGCGTATTCGGCCAGCATCTTGGGATGGGGGGTCGAGCCGCGCCACTCGACGTGGTTCTTGTCGATGCCGGCGGCGGCGAACTCGGCGCGCAGCTTGTGGCGGATGGAACGCTCGCCGAGCGTCTTCCATTTCAGCAGCAGGCGAGAACCGGGCACGGCCCGCAGCACCCGCGCCCACAGGGCCACGACCTCCGGCCCGACCTTGGTCACGTTGTTGAAGCTGCCGAAGGTCACCGGGCCCGGCGGCGGGACTGTCACCCCGGGCGCATAGTCCGGCGGCGCATAGCAGAAGCGCCCGTGCGGCAGGCGCGCCACGGCCTCGGCGCACCAGGCTTCGGCGCCCGGCGGCACGGTGTCGGGGTCCATGATCAGGTAGTCGATGGCGGCAAGGCCGATGGTCCCCGGATAGCCGAGCCACGACGCCTGCACCGGCGCGGGTTTCAGGGCGAACAGAGAAAGCCGGTTCTTGTCGGTGTGGCCGGACAGGTCGATCAGGATGTCGATGCGGTCCTGGCGGATTGCGGCGGCGGCCTGCTCGTCATTGGTCTGGGCGATCACGCGCCAATGGTCCGACAGCGCCTGCAGGCGCGCGGTGACGGCGTCGGTGAACAGGTCGTTGGAGTAACAGAACACTTCCACCGCCGCCCGGTCGCGCTGCTCCAGCGCCTTGGTCAGGAAATAGCCGATCGGATGGGTCTGGAAGTCGCCGGAGACCAGGCCGATGCGCAGGCGCCGCTCGGGGTCGCGGTCGTTGGCGTGGGGTTGCGGCGCGGCGCGGGCGCCGTAACGGCGGTCCCACTCGCGGTGGGCGTCGAGCAGGGCCTGGGGCGACACATCATGGCTGTAGGTGAGGCACAGCAGCCGGTTGCCGAGCGCCTCGGCGTAACCGGGATCGAGCGCCAGCGCCTTGTCGAAACAGGCCAGGGCGCCCGGCAGGTCGCGCTGCGCCATCAGGGCCGAGCCGAGGTTGTAGTGCATCTGCGGATAGTCCGGCGCCAGGGCCAGGGCGGCGCGGTAGGCGGCGGCGGCCTCGTCGAACTTGCCGTGCTTCTGCAGGCTGACGCCGAGGTTGTTGTGCGCCTCGGCCCAGCGCGGCCTCAGCGCAATGGCCCGGCGGTAGGCCGAGGCCGACTCGTCCAACTGGTTCAGTTCGCGCAGGGCGCCGCCGAGCCCGTACCAGGCCTCGACGTTGTCCTTCTTCTGGCTGACCGCCTTTCGGTAGCTGTCGGCGGCCTCCTTCATCCGGCCAAGCGCCAGCAGAGTCACCGCGCGGTGGGTGTGGGCTTCCGAATAGAGCGGCTGGACAGCGATCGCCCGGTCGATCAGCTGCAGGGCGACGTCGGGCCGCCCGGCCTCACCCGCCATCACCCCCAGCCAGTGCAGGGCGTCGGCGTGGCGCGGATCGGCCGCGATGGCCTGGCGGTAGCAGCGCTCGGCGTCCGCCATCCGCCCGGCCTGATGATGCCGCGCGCCCTCGGCGAACAGCTCAGCGGCGGTGGGGGCAGGTCCGAACATCATGGCTTGGCCTGCAAAGCATAGGTCGGGGTGAAGCTGCAACACACGTGAGTCTTCAACCCCGGTTGACTCCCCTCCGGCCCCAGCCCAACCTGATCTTGCTCTCGCGGGAGAGACCGGGCCTTGAGTCCGGAGCCGAAGGCGCAACCACCCCGGAAACGCTCAGGCAAAAGGACCGCGCGGGCTAAGTCACGCTGGAAAGTGGCGGCGTCAGGCCGCACGCCGACGGAGCAAGGGCCTTTCACAGGCTCGGAATCTCTCAGGCCCAAGGACAGCGGGGGTGTGCGATCAGGCGGAATCCCGCCCGGCGCGCCCACGCGAGACTTGGAGACCGGATGACCGATCAGGCGCTGAAGCGCACCCCCCTCTACGAAGCCCACGCCGCATTGGGCGCCAAGTTCGTCCCCTTCGCCGGTTACGACATGCCGGTGCAGTACAGGGACGGCGTGCTGACCGAGCACCGCTGGACGCGCGAGCACGCCGGGCTGTTCGACGTCTCGCACATGGGTCCCGCTGTCCTGACCCTGGACGCGCCCACCGGCGATGCGGACGCCGACCACGCCGCCGTCGCCGCCGCCATCGAACCCCTGATCCCGGGCGACATCGCCGGGCTGAAGCGCGGCCAGCAGCGCTACACCCTGCTGCTCAATGTGGACGGCGGCATCCTCGACGACCTGATGATCGCCCGCCCGCTGGAGGACGAGCGCCAGGGCTCGCTGTTCATCGTCGTCAACGCCGGGACCAAGGACGCCGACTTCGCCGTGATCGGCGCGGCCACCCACGACCAGGCGACCCTGCATCCCCTGGCCGACCACGCCCTGATCGCCCTGCAGGGGCCCGAGGCGGTCGCGGTGTTGAGCGCCCTGGTCCCCGAGGCCGCCGACCTGACCTTCATGCAGACAGCCGCCCTGCACCTGGACGGCGACGAGCTCACCGTCACCCGCTCCGGCTACACCGGCGAGGACGGCTTCGAGATCCTGGTGGGCGAGGCCGCGGCCTCGCTGCTGTGGGCCCGCCTGCTGGCGGACGAGCGGGTGCGGGCCATCGGCCTGGGCGCCCGCGATTCCCTGCGCCTTGAGGCCGGCCTGCCGCTCTACGGCCACGACCTCGCCGAGACCATCTCGCCGGTCGAGGCGGGGCTGAATTTCGCCCTGTCCAAGCGCCGCCGGCTGGCCGCAGACTTCCCCGGCGCCGCCCGCGTCCTGCGCGAGCTCGACGGCGACCTGAGCCGCGTCCGCGTCGGCCTGAAGGTCACCGGCGCCCCGGCCCGCGAGGGCGCGGAGATCGCCGACGCATCCGGCGCCATCGTCGGCCGTGTCACCAGCGGCGGCTTTTCGCCCACCCTGTCGGCGCCCATCGCGCTCGGCTTCGTCCCGCCCGCCCTGTCGGCCGTCGGCACGCCCCTGAACGTCATCGTCCGCGGCCGGTCGCAACCCGCCGAAGTCGCCGGCCTGCCCTTCGTCCCCCATCGCTACGCGCGCAAAACCTAGGAGTGCCCACCATGCGTTTCACCAAGGATCACGAGTGGGTCGAACTGGACGGCGATGTCGCCACCGTCGGCATCACCGCCTATGCCGCCGAACAGCTGGGCGACGTGGTGTTCGTCGAACTGCCCGACGTCGGCAAGGCGCTGAAGCCCGGCGACAGCATGGCGGTGGTCGAGAGCGTCAAGGCGGCCTCCGACGTCTACGCCCCCATCGCCGGCGAAGTGGTCGCGGCCAACGCCGACCTGCCGGGCACGCCGGAGATGGTCAATCAGGACCCCGAGAAGAGCGCCTGGATCGTCAAGATCAAGGTAGCCGACAGCGCCCAGATCGACGCCCTGATGGATCGCCCCGCCTACGAAACCTATCTGGATACGCTGTAAGTATGCGCTACCTGCCGCTCACGCCCGACGACCGCGCCCAGATGCTGGGCGTCATCGGCGCCGCCGACATAGACGCCCTGTTCGTCGATACCCCCGCCTCGGCCCGGCTGAAGGGCCCGGTCGATCTGCCGCTCCACCAGGGCGAGCTGGAGGTCGAACTCGAGTTGGCGGGGCTGGCCGCGCGTAACCGTCCGGCGGGCGCGGGGCCGTTCTTCTGCGGCGCCGGAGCCTATCGCCACCATGTGCCGGCCAGCGTCGACCACATCATCCAGCGCTCGGAATTCCTGACCAGCTACACGCCCTACCAGCCCGAGATCGCCCAGGGCACGCTGCAATATCTGTTCGAGTTCCAGACCCAGGTCGCCGCCCTGACCGGCATGGATGTGGCCAACGCCTCGATGTACGACGGCTCCACCGCCTGCGCCGAGGCGGTGATGATGGCCGCCCGCGTCACCCGGCGGACCAAGGCCGTGCTGTCCGGCGGCCTGCACCCGCACTACGCCGCCACCACACACACCCTGGCCCACGTGGCGGGGGTGCAGACCCTGCGCCTGACCCCGCGCATCGACGCCGAGGCCGGGGTGATCGCCGCCATCGACGCCGACACCGCCTGCGTCGTCGTGCAGACCCCCAATGTGTTCGGCCAGGTCACCGACGTGACCGCGATCGCGCAGGCGGCCCACGCCGCCGGCGCCCTGCTGATCGTGGTCACCACCGAGGCGGTGTCGCTCGGCCTGCTGAAATCGCCGGGCGAGATGGGGGCTGACATCGCCGTGGCCGAGGGTCAGTCGATCGGCAACGGCCTGAACTTCGGCGGGCCCTACGTCGGCCTGTTCGCCGTGCGCGAGAAGCTGGTGCGCCAGATGCCCGGGCGGCTTTGCGGCGAGACCGTCGACGCCGAGGGCCGGCGCGGGTTCGTCCTGACCCTGTCGACCCGCGAGCAGCATATCCGCCGCGACAAGGCGACCTCGAACATCTGCACCAACTCGGGCCTGTGTTCCCTGGCCTTCACCATCCACATGAGCCTGCTGGGCGAGGCGGGCCTGCGCAAGCTGGCCCTGATCAACCACGCCAAGGCCAAGCGGCTGAAAGCAGCGCTGGAGACCGTGCCGGGGGTCGAGGTGCTGACCCAGCGCTTCTTCAATGAACTGGCCGTGCGCCTGCCGATGGACGCGACCGAGGCCGTCGAACGCCTGGCCGCCCACGGCATCCTGGCAGGCGTGCCCTACTCCCGTCTCGACCCCGACGCGGGCATGAACGACGTGCTGCTGATGGCGGCCACCGAAACCACCCAGGACGGCGAGATCGACATCCTGCCCCGCGTCCTGACGCAGATGCTGGAGGCCCGGGCATGAGCATGCAGACCATCGGCCGCCCCACCCGACCGGAAACCAACGCCGTGGCCGCCGCCGCGCCCGAGGGCGCCAAGGGATTGCTGCAATACGAGCCGCTGATCTTCGAACTGGGCGGCTGGAGCAAGACCGGCGTCGACCTGCCGGACGTCGCCGCCGATGTGGCCGATGACCTCGGCGATCTGGTGCGCACCGCGCCGATCGGCCTGCCCGGCCTGTCGGAGCCCGAGACCCTGCGCCACTACGTGCGCCTGTCGCAGAAGAACCACGCCATCGACCTGGCGCTCTATCCGCTCGGCTCGTGCACGATGAAGCACAACCCACGGTTGAACGAGAAGCTGGCCCGCCTGCCCGGCTTCATCGACATCCACCCGTTGCAGCCGCAATCGTCCGTGCAGGGCGCCATCGAGCTGATGGACCGGCTGTCGCACTGGCTGACCACCCTGACCGGCATGCCCGCCGTCGCCCTGCCGCCCAAGGCCGGGGCCCATGGCGAGCTCTGCGGCCTGCTGGCCATTCGCGCCGCCCACGAGGCGCGCGGCGACGCCAGGAAGCGGGTGCTGGTCCCCACCTCGGCCCACGGCACCAATCCCGCCACCGCCGCTTTCGCCGGCTACACGGTGGAAGAAATCGCTCAGACCACGGACGGCCGCGTCGATCTGGCCGATCTGGAGGCCAAGCTCGGCCCCGACGTGGCGGCGATCATGGTCACCAACCCCAACACCTGCGGCCTGTTCGAGCGCGACGTGGTCGAGATCGCGCGCCTGACCCACGCGGCGGGAGCCTACTTCTACTGCGACGGGGCCAACTTCAACGCCATCGTCGGCAAGGTGCGGCCCGGCGACCTCGGCGTCGACGCCATGCACATCAACCTGCACAAGACCTTCTCCACCCCGCACGGCGGCGGTGGTCCGGGCGCGGGTCCGGTGGTGCTGTCGGCGGCCCTGGCCCCCTTCGCGCCCGAGCCGTGGATCGTCCACGATCAGAACGGGTATCGCCTGATCGAGGGCCGCGAGGGCGTCGCCGCCCAGGCCTTCGGCCGCCTCAGCGCTTTCCACGGCCAGATGGGCATGTTCGTGCGGGCGTACGCCTACATGCTCAGCCACGGCGCGGACGGCCTGCGCCAGGTGGCCGAGGACGCAGTGCTCAACGCCAACTACATCAAGGCCCGCCTCGGCGACCTTATGAGCCCGGCCTTCCCCGACGGCCCGTGCATGCACGAAGCCCTGTTCGACGACGCCTGGCTGGAGGGCACCGGCGTCACCACCCTGGATTTCGCCAAGGCCATGATCGACGCGGGCTTTCACCCTATGACCATGTACTTCCCCCTGGTGGTGCACGGGGCGATGCTGATCGAGCCGACCGAGACGGAGTCCAAGGCCGAACTCGATCGCTTCTGCGACACCCTGCGGGTGCTGGCGCTGGACGCCCTGTCGGCCAAGGACGATCCGGCGGCGCTGGAGCGGTTCAAGGCGGCCCCGGTCGCGGCCCCCCTCAGGCGGCTGGACGAGACCCAGGCGGCCCGCAAACCGCGCCTGAAATGGACGCAGCCTGCGGCGCCGGCGCCACTGGCCGCGGAATAAACATGATCGCTTCTTAATCCATCTTACAGGGCGCCTATCTTCAGCCGTATGGCGGAAGGGGGACGTCGCTGCCAACGGCGCCGTTTTCCGATTCTCCAATTGCTAACCCGCCGATGCGCCAATGATTGGCGCGCAGGAAAATAATGTCCGTTCTGTCGATCTTAACCTCCGTCCGCTTCGAGACCGCGACCGCCAAGGCCGCGGCCCGTCACGGCGCGCGCTGGGTGATGATGGGCATCGGCATCGCCCTGATCATCGTCGGCGCCGTCGGCGCCCTGTTGCCGACCCACCTGCTCGGCATCTTCATGGTGATCGGTCTGGCCATCGTGATGCGGACGTCGTACTCGGCCCGCCGCACCTTCATCCGCGTCCAACGCCGGCACCCCAAGATGGTGTTCCCGCTGCGCCGCCTGCTGCGCCGTGAGCCCGAGGTCATGCCGGTGGCCTGGCAACAACTCCTGCGCACCGAGCGCGCCTTCTTCCGTCTGCTGCGCCTGCCGCACCGCTGGCGATTGGCCCGCCGGACCCGCCGCCACATCCGCAGCCGCAAGGCGCGCTGATCCCGATCAGCTTCTGAAATGAAAAAGGTGCCGGCCCTTGCGGGGCGGCGCCTTTGATCATTCGCACGCTCGACGGCCTAGACCTTCAGGCGGGTCGCCAGTTGGTCGGTGGCGGAGTCGATCAGCGGATCGGACTTGGCGCCGGCCAGGCGCGCGACCAGCACGCCCTCGGCCATCTGCGCGGCCAGTTCGGCGGCGGCGGCCTTGACCTCGGCGGAGGCCTGGGCTTCGGCGTTGGCGATGCGGCGTTCGGCCAGTTCGGCGCGGCGCTGGATCTGCTCTTCCAGCTTGGCCTTGGCTTCGGTTTCGAAATGCTTGGCCGCGTCCTGAGCCGCCTTCAGCATCTCGGCGCCCTGAATCTCGGCGGCGTCACGCTGCTTGCGGATGTCGGCCAGCATGGCCTCGGCTTCGGCGCGCAGGCGCGCGGCTTCGTCCAGGTCGGTCTTGATCTTGCCGGCCTTGGCGTCGAGCGCGGCGCCGGCCATCTTGAACCCACCGGCGAACCACAGGATCGCCAGGAAGAAGATCATGCCGACGGCGACCCACAGCTCCGGGTTGTCGAGCTTCCAGAATTCGAGTTCGAGGAAAGCGGGCATCGGCCTTTTTTATCCCTGCAGCTTGGCGAGCGCGGCGTCGAGCTGGTCGTTCGAAGCCGCCTTGCCGGTCAGCTTCTCGATGATGGCCTGGGCCGTCTCGGTCGCCACGGTGTTGACGTTGGCCATGGCCGAGTCGCGGGCGGCGCGGATTTCGGTTTCCGCGACGGCCAGACGCTCATTGAGCTTGGCTTCCTCGACCGCCTGACGGGCCTTAGCTTCGGCCTCGGCCTTGGCCTTGGCGTCGGACGCGGTCTTCTGCGCCTTGCCCCGGGCGCCGGCGAGGGCCGTGCGCGCCGCTTCGGCCTGAGCCGCGGCTTCGGCCTGTACCTGCCTGGCGCTGGCGATGGCGTCGTTGATCGTCGTCTCGCGCTGGTCGAAAATCCGGCGGATGCGCGGTGCGAACACGCGCAACATCAGCACATAGAGGATCACGAACAGGATCAGAAGATAGGCGATCTGACCCGCCCAGTGTTGAAACTGGAACTGGGGCAGGCCGGCCGACGCCTCCGGCTGTTCGGTCGAGGTGGTCAGTGTTTCTGCAGCTTCAGCCATGCCGTATCCGTCAGAGTAATCGGGCGCGACGCCGCATCAGCCGGCGCCGCGCGAACGGTCAGGATGGATCAGCCGTACTTCAGCAGGATGCCGAGCACGAAGGACAGGATGCCCAGGGCTTCGGCGAGGGCGGCGCCCACGAACAGATTGCCGATCTGGCTGGCGGCGGCCGACGGGTTGCGCAGGGCCCCGTTCAGGAAGCTACCGAAGATGTTGCCCACGCCGATGCCGGCGCCGATCATGCCCATGGTCGCGAGGCCGGCGCCGATGAGCTTGGCTGCTTCAGGATTCATTGTCTCTCAGTCCTAGGTTGCAGAGTTAAGGTTGGAAGGACGCGGGCTAGTGCCCGTGCCCGAGGTTCACCACATCGTTCAGATAGATGCAGGTGAGAACCGCGAAAACGAAAGCTTGCAGGAAGGCGACAAGGCACTCCAGCGCCGTCAGAGCCACCACCATCGACAGCGACAGGGCCGCGCCGGGGATGCCCAGCAGGCCAATCCCGCCGCCAGCGGCCAGGGCCCCCAGCGCGACGACGAAGCCGGCGAACACCTTCAACGCGACGTGACCGCCCAGCATATTGCCGAACAGACGCAGGGCCAGGGTGACCGGGCGCAGCAGGAACGAGACGAACTCGATCAGCACGATGACGGGCAGGAGCACGATCGGCACGCCCGACGGCACGAACAGCTTGAAAAAGCCGAGGCCATGCTTAGCGAAGCCGATGATGATCACCAGGGCGATGGTCATCAGGCCGAAGGTGGCGGTGACCGCCAGCTGAGAGGTGACCGTGAAGGTCAGCAGCAGGCCGATGATGTTCATCGCCAGTATGAAGCTGAAAATGGTGAAGACGAAGGGGAACAGCTTCTTGCCTTCGTGGCCGATGATCGACTCGCCGAGGTTGTCGATCATGGAGAACAGTTGCTCGCCCACGGCCTGGGTGCGCCCGGGCACCACCTGCATGTTGGAGGTGACGATGGTCAGGAAGCCGACGATCAGCACGAAGGCGATAGTCATCGCCAGGTGCGAATTGGTGAAGGCGAGATCAGTCTTGCCGAACAACGGCAGGGTCACCTGGCCGAAATCGACCAGCTTGGTGATCTGAAACTGATGAATCGGATCGGCGGCCATTAGACCTAATCACTCCTCGTCGTCATCGAAGGGAACCGACTGCGGCTCCCCGTCCTGCTTAGCCATCGCCATCAGGCGTTGCGCCGTGCGCCACGCCATCCATAGCGCGAGGGCGAATCCGAGAAGGACGCCCCCGATCAAACCTACTGCTGGCGGGACCTTGAAGGCCCATACCACAAAGAACCCACCGGCCAACCCCACCAGGACCCCGCCGAACAGTTCGGCGACGATCCGGTAAGCCTGACTGACCGCCTGCTCGCCGGCATGAGAATGCGCCGGCTTCTGCGTCCGGGCCCCCAGCGCGGCAGCCCGTTCGTCGAGACGCTTGAGCGCCTCTGCACGCGGATCGTCTGCAGGCGACATGGAAGACTGCGATGCTGGTGGCGGCCGAAGGTTAGCCCGGCCAGATCGCGGCGGAACCTATAGGCCCCGCCGCAGCGCGTCAAGTTCGCGCATATCTGTCATAAGCCGTTGATTTGTCTGCGACAAATTCGACCCAAACTTAGCTGTCGATCGGGCTCCACGATCCGGAGGTGATCGCCTTGGGCGAGTGACCGCCGCCGTTGCCGCCACCCGCGCCGCGGCCGGGGCCGCGATTGGGGCCGCCGCGCCCACGACCGGAGCCTTCGCCCCTGCCCTGGCCTTGACCTTGGCCGCCACCACCGCCGGCGCCGCGGCCGTGCGAACCGGGATGACCCTGGTTGCGGCCGTGCGAGCGATTGGGGCGATTCGAATCACCGCGGTTGCGTTGTTGCGGATTGACCGGGTCTTCGCGGTTGGCGTCCTTGGGAACCAGCGCGTCGGCGACAGCCGTGGCCTGGGCCAGGATCTTGTCGTTGCGGCGGTCGAAGGCCGGGATGGTCTGACGGGTGACGCGCTGAATGTCCTTCAGCAGGTTGCGCTCGTCGTCGCAGCACAGGCTGATGGCCATGCCCGTGGCCCCGGCGCGGGCGGTGCGCCCGATCCGGTGGACATAGGCTTCCGGCACGTTGGGCAGTTCGTAGTTGATGACGTGGCTGACGCCATCGACGTCGATACCGCGGGCGGCGATGTCGGTGGCGACCATGGCGCGGCAGGCGCCGGCCTTGAACGCCGCCAGGGCCTTCTCGCGCTGGCTCTGGCTCTTGTCGCCGTGGATCGAGGCCGAGGGCACGCCCGAGGCTTCCAGATAGCGCGCCACGCGGTCGGCGCCGCGCTTGGTGCGGGTGAACACGATCACGCGGCTGAGGGCGCGTTCAGCGAACAGCTCGGCCAGCAGGGCCCGCTTACGCTGGGCTTCCACGAAATAGAGGGTCTGCTCGACCTTCTCGACGGTGGTGGACTGGGGCGCGACGGAGACCTTTTCCGGGTTCTTCAGCAGCTCGGCCGCCAGCTTGCCGATCTCGCCCGGCATGGTGGCCGAGAAGAACAGGTTCTGACGTTCCTTGGGCAGCTGGGCGACGATCTTGCGGATCGGCAGCACGAAGCCAAGGTCCAGCATCTGATCGGCTTCGTCGAGCACGAAGATTTCGGTCTCGCCGAGGTAGCAGGTCTTCTGCTGCAGGTGATCGATCAGGCGGCCGGGGGTGGCCACCAGCACATCCAGGCCATTGGCCAGGGCCTTGATCTGCGGGTTGTATTTGGCGCCGCCGAACACCACCGCGACGGTGATGCCCATGTGGCGGCCGTAGGAGCGGAAGCTCTCGGCGATCTGGCTGGCCAGTTCGCGGGTCGGGCTGAGCACCAGCACCCGGGCGCCGCGGCGCGGAGCCTTCTTCGGGTTGGCGGCCAGGCGGTGCAGGATCGGCAGGGCGAAGGCGGCGGTCTTGCCGGTGCCGGTTTGCGCGATGCCGAGCAGGTCCTTGCCCTGCATGACGTGGGGAATCGCCTGCGCCTGGATCGGCGTCGGCACGGTGTAGCCTTCGGCGGTCAGCGCTTTCAGAAGCGGCTGAGCCAGGCCGAGGTCGGTGAATTGAGTCAAAAGATATTCTTTCACATAGGCGCATGCGCAGCCGGATCCATTGATCGGGCCGCGTTGCGCGGGAAGTCTTGGGAAGCGCCCCGCGTGATCCTGGGCGATTTATGGATAGCTCTAAGGGGCTCGACAGGGCTGGATGCGCAGTGAATGCATCCCTCACGCGGCTGGAGCGCCTCGGCGTCGTTGATCGACGCAGGGCGGATATGGGGCCGAAGGTGTTAAAAGTCAAAGAATATCGGTGTGCAGTGCAAAACGCCGCAGCTTAAACAGGCCTGCGACAACCGCATTGAAAGAGCCCGGCCGGCCATGACCTTGAGCAAAGCGCGCTTCGACCGGCCCTTCTACCTCGGCATGTCGCTGCTGATCGCGGCCATCGTCATCTATGGCTTCGGCCGCACTGTGGACGGCAGCCTGATCCACCCGGACTTCCCGCGCCCACCGATTCTTTTTGTCCACGCCGCGGTCTACCTGGGCTGGGTGCTGCTGTTCGTGGCCCAGACGGCCCTGATCGCCCTGCGTCGTCGCCGATGGCACCGCAGACTTGGCTGGATCGCCTTCGTCGTCGGCGGCGCCCTTCCGCCGCTGGGGATCGCCACGGCCCTGGCCATGACCCGCATCCGCTCAAGCCTTGGCGACAGCGACGACGTCGCATTCCTGGCCGTGGCCTTCTACGACATGGCGGCGTTCACGGTCTGCTTTGGCCTGGCGATATGGTGGCGCAAGTCGGCCGAGGTCCATCAGCGGCTGATGCTGATCGCCTCCATCGGCCTGTGCGTTGCCGCCCTCACCCGCTTCCCTGCAGCGGTCGTGCCGCCCAACTGGGGTTACGTCTTCGTCGACGCCTTGATCGGGGTGGGGGCCGTGCGCGATCTGATCGTGCTGAAGCGTATCCACACCGTCTATCTGTGGGCTCTGCCGCTGCTGATCCTGTTCCAGATCGGGGCCAACGCGCTCTACATCCTGCAGCCGATCCCCTACCTGGACCTGGCCTACGTCCTGATCGGCGGCGGCTGAGCGCTCACTGCCCGCCGCAACGGTAGCGTTGGCCCACGCTGTCGGCGCCGGCCAGGGCCGAGCCGATCTGGCCCCAGGCATTGCGCGCCTGGTCCCTGGAGCGGCAGCTCAGCGTCCCCTGCTCCAGCTTCGACTGCACGGCCTGGGCTTGCGAGCGCAGCGACTCAAGCGTGGCGCAGGCGCGCAGGGCGTTGAAGAAGGCCGCCACCTCGCTGGCGCAGCCCTCCTGCCCATCGACAGGCGCCGGCGGGGCGACGATCACGGGCATGCGGTCCTCGGCGCGGATTTCGTTGCAGGCTCCGAACGCTTCGTTGGCGTCCTTCTGCGAGCGGGCCAGGGCGCGGAAGGTGCGGTTGGTCTCGCGCCGCCCTTCCTCGGTCCGCGTCGCCAGAGCCGTCCACAGCACGCCCTGGGTGATCATCCGCCGCGAGGCCGCCACGGCCGTCTTCTGCGGCGCGGTCAGGGACTCCGGCGGCGCGAAGGCGCTGGGCAGTTCGCCGGACTGCTGCATGTGCGCTGCCTCCAGGGCGTAGGCGGCGGCGCACAGGGCGTCCGAAGGCGCCTGGGCCGCGAGTGTCGCGCTGATGAGGAGCGAGATCATGCGGGGGACGCTATCCTTTGGGCTGAGGGATTCAAGGGGTGCCGCTTACCGCGCCCGTCGCAGGTTGCTATCGTCGCCGCGATGGCCGCACCGCCCGCCCCTTCCGAGCCACGCAAGATCGCCAATATCGAGCGGCTGAGGGGGCTCGCCGCCCTAGCGGTGGTGATCTGCCATATCGGCGGCCATTTCTATGGCTTCACCCGCATCAGCCCCGGTCCGGAGAAGCTGTTCGGCTGGCTCGGCCAGTTCGGGGTGGCGGTGTTCTTCGTCATCAGCGGCCTGTGCATCCGCCTGCCTGAGGCGCGCGCCCTGGCCGGCGGAGGCGTGGTCCGCCTGGACGTGCGCGAATATCTGATCCGCAGATTCCTGCGCATCGCCCCGCCCTACTGGATCGCCCTGTTCGCCTCGATCGCGGTCGGCGCCCTGATCAAGACCGAACTGATCGACGGCGCCGGCTCCCCGTTCGACGTGGTCAGCCACCTGCTGCTGCTGCACACCCTGGCCCCATCGACCTTCCTGGGGACCAACGGGGTGTTCTGGACCATCGGGCTCGAGGTCCATTTCTACCTGGCCTACATCCTGTTCGCGAACCGCCCGGCCAAGGTCTGGACGGCCGCCGCCCTGCTGGTCCTGGCGCTGGTGGTGTTCGGCGCGGCCTCCAAGCTGCTGGCGACCGGCAACCCCTGGCGCATCGTCGGCCAGGAGCTGTTCCTGACCTCGTTCTGGCAATGGTACCTCGGCGCCCTGATCGCCGACTGGGCGCTCAAGCAGCCGCGCGCCGCTGCCGCCCCGCCCCTATGGACCGCCCGCATCGCCGCTGTGATCCTGACCCTCGGCCTGGGACTGTTCGACCCCATGCTGGGCCCGATGCACCTGCGCGACTGGCTGCTGCCGTTCGGCGCGGCGGCCATCGTCGCCCTGTTCGTCATGCGGCCGGTTGATGCCGGTGAGGACTCAAACCTGCTGGAACCGCTCAATGCCCTCGGACGGGCTTCCTACTCGCTCTACCTGTTCCACCCCGTCGCCCTGTCGCTGGCGGCCTTCGCGATTATGTCCCGGGGCTGGTCGACGGGCGCGGGCGCTGCGCTGTGCCTGATCCTGGCCCTAATGCTGGCGGGAGCCTCCTACCGGCTTATCGAGAAGCCGCTGCTCGCCTGGCGCAGGCGCTTGCGCCCCGCCCCCAAGCCTCAGGGACAGGCTCGCTAATCTTGCTTCCCCGCTTCAGATGGCTGAGCTTGAGCTTTGGTGGACGATCATACTTCATCGCGAGGGGCCAAAATCGTGGCCGGCGTTCGACGAGGCTTTCTGGTTGCGGCAGCGTCAGCTTTTTCAAGTGCCGCTCTAGCTCAGGCGCCGCATGTCGCTGTGATCACTAATCCGGACTGGGTTGTGAAACCAACCACGGACGATATGGCCCGCTTCTACCCGCCTTTTCCCCGAGTGTTGAACTTGGAGGGTCGTGTAATGCTCAAGTGCGCGGTCGATCAATTCGGCACAGTTCGCGATTGCACGGTGTTGTCCGAGTCACCTGTCGGCATGGGCTTCGGGCGGGCTGCAGTGAACATGTCCGCGTCCTTTAGAATGAAACCTAAAACTGTTGATGGAGTGGCGGTATCTGGAGCGGAAATTTCCGTACCGATTGCGTTTTCGTTCGGAGGAGATGACCCACCGCCGCCTGATCCTCCGGTGCTTTTTGACAAGCCCACCGCAGAAGCTCTCGCATTAGGATGACGTCTGGCTGTTGCGGACGGTGTTCCAATATCGGCAGCGCAGTCCCTCTCACGCGATCTGGCGCCTCTCTTGAGGGACGACTACGAGATTCGATCCAGATCCGAAGCCACAGTGCAAATGGCTGCGGCAAGCGCGCTTTTGGCGGCCTTGGAGAATCCGCCACGCGATTTAGATCAAGCGGCGTTGCTTTACGCGCAGCAGTTCTCCGTCGAGGAACTCACGGGAATTGTCGCGTTCTTGGAAAGCCCGGCAGGCAGGGCCTTGCAGGCCAAGCAACCCATTCTTCTATCCCTGCAACGTAAGATGATCGATCAGTCCACAACGGCGCTTCAACAAGATGCGCGGCGCCCCTTTTGTCAGACTAACATCTGCTCGGTGACAGAGGGCGCACCGCCACAGACCAACTCGTCCGCTGCGAAAAAGAACTAAGCGCCGCCTACTGCGCCACCAGCGCCTCGGCCTGAACCAGGTCCACCGACACCAGTTGCGAGATGCCCCGCTCGGGCATGGTCACGCCGAACAGCCGGTCCATCCGCGCCATGGTCACCGGGTTGTGGGTGATGGCGATGAAGCGGGTGTCGGTGCGGGTGCGCATCTCGTGCAGCAGGTTGCAGAAGCGGTCGACGTTGGCGTCGTCCAGCGGCGCGTCCACTTCGTCCAGCACGCAGATCGGCGCCGGGTTGGCCAGGAACACGCCGAAGATCAGCGCCGCCGCCGTCAGCGCCTGCTCGCCGCCCGACATCAGCGACATCTGCGCCAGCTTCTTGCCGGGCGGACAGGCGAAGATCTCCAGGCCCGCCTCCAGCGGATCGTCGGACTCGATCAGCCGCAGCTCGGCCTCGCCGCCGCCGAACAGGGCCTGGAACAGGGTCTGGAAGTGGCCATTGATCACCTCGAACGCGGCGAGCAGGCGCTCGCGGCCCTCGGCGTTCAGTTCCTCGATGCCCTGGCGCAGGCGGGTGATCGCCCCGGACAGGTCGCCCCGTTCCAACCGCATGGTCTCCAGCCGCTCGGCGTGCTCGTTGGCCTCTTCCTCGGCGCGCAGATTGACCAGCCCCAGGGCGTCGCGCTCGCGCTCCAGCCCGCGCAGGTGCTGCTCGACCCCCGCCGGATCGACCGGAATGGTGGAGCCGTCTTCCTTAAGCTTGCGGCCGAGATCTTCCGGTTCGGCCTGCACCGCCTCGCGGATGTCGCCGGTGACTTCGATCAGCCGCTCGCGCGCCGCCTCCAGCCGCGCCGACAGCGCCGCCATCAGCTCGCGAGCCTCGGACGCCTGATGGTCGGCCAGACGCGAGGCCCGGTCGCTCTCGGTCAGCACCGCCTCGGCCGCGCTGAGGGCGTCGCCGGCCTTGGAGCGGCGCGCCTCGGCCAGGGTGAAATCGTCGAGCAGCTTGGCCTTGCGCCCGATCAGGGCTTCCGGCGTCTGGCGCGCGCGCACCAGGGCGGCTTCGGCCTTCACGCGATCCTCGTCCAGGGTCTCCATCCGCTTGGCGGCGGTCACGGAGCGCCGCGACCAGTCGTCGTGGTCGCGCTTGACGCCTTCCAACCGGCGCTGACGCCCATCGCGTTCGCGCCGTTCGATATCCAGAGCGGCTCGCGCGCCTGACGCCGCCTCGCGCGCCGCCGCCGCCGCCTGGCGCGCATCGGCCACGGGCGCGGTCAGGATTTCGGTGCGGGCGCGGTCTTCGGCTTCCTTCTCGGCCTGGGCCAGCAATTGGGCGGCCTCGGCGTGTTCGGCTTCGAAGCGGACGATGGTCTCGTCCAATGACTGAGCGCGGGCCTCGCGCCGCGCGCTCTCGCGGGCCAGGGCGTCCACCGCGTCGCGCGCCTGACCCAGGGCCCGCTCGGCGTCAGGCGGCGCCTTGCGGGCGTTGCGCACGGCCTCCTCAGCCAGGCGTTGCTTGCCGGCGGCGTCCTGATGCTCGGCGGACGCCTTGGCCGCGGCCGGAGTCAGCTTGTCGATCTCGGCCTCGAGCTCGGCCAGGCGGGTCTTCTGCGCCATCCGCACCGCCGCCGGACGCGGCGCCTCGGCCCGGGCCACGAACCCGTCCCAGCGCCACATGTCGCCTTCGCGCGAGACCAGCCGCCCGCCGACAGGCAGGGATTTCTGCAGGCGGTCGCCGTCGGCCCGCTCCACCAGCCCGACATAGGCCAGGCGAGCGTCCATCGCGGCGGGCGCCTTGACCAGGGGTCCCAGCGCCTTGACCCCTTCGGGCCATTTGGGCGGCGTGGCCTCGGCTCCGCCCCAGTAGGCGGCGGCCTTTGCGTCCAGCGCAGCGTCGAGATCATCGCCTAGCGCTGCGGCCAGTGCGGCCTCCAGGCCGCGGTCGGGAGCCACCGAGTCGGAGGCGCGGGCAAAGCCGCCCTTCAGGCTCGGCGCGGCCAGCTGGGCGAGGCCTCGGGCCTCGGACTTGATCCGGGCCAGCTGGTCCTCGGCCTTGCGGGTCGCGTCGCGGGCGGCGGCCTCTTCCTGGGCGGCGGTGCGCTGGGCCAATTCGGCGGCTTCGAGCGCGGCACGGGCGGCGCGCAGGGCTTCCAGGGCCGCATCGAAGCGGACCTTGGCGTCCGCCGCGCCGGGATCCTCGGATGGGCCCAGGGCGGCGCGCTCGGCCTTTGCGGCTTCCAGCGCACGCTGAGTGCGCGCGGCGCGCTGGCGGGCTTCTTCCAGCCGCGTGGCGGCGGCGCGGCGTTCGGCTTCCTGGGCGGCGGCTTCGGAGGCCAGCCGCTCCACCTCGGCTTCGGCGGCGGCGCGAGCGGCCTCGGCGGCCTGGGAGGCGGCTTCCAGTTCCGGCAGGCGTTCGGGGGCGGCGGCGATCTCGGCTTCCAGCCCCGCCACCTCGACCGTCAGCCGCACCAGGGCGCCCTGGGCGTCCTCGACGATATGTTCCTCGCGCTCGCGGTCGCCGGCGATGCGGGCGATCTCGGCCTCCAGCCGCGTCACCTCGGCCTGAGCCTGCTCGGCCTCGCGCTCCAGTCTGTCCTTCTCGATGGCCAGGCGATGCAGGACGGCGGCGGCGATCGCCTCCTCCTCGCGCAACGGTTTGATCGCCTCGCCCGCGATCAGAACCTTCTCGCTGGCAGCGGCGGCGACGCGGGCGGTCTGCTCGACGGCGCCGGACGCCGTCTCGGCCTCCTCGGCGGCCTTGTCGCGGGCCTTCTGCGCCTCGCTCCAGCGGGCGAACAGCATGGCGCTCTGGACCATGCGGATTTCGGCGGCCAGGCGCTTGTACTTCTCCGCCGCGCGGGCTTCGCGCCGTAGCCGGTTCAGCGCGGTGTCCAGCTCGCGCGCCACGTCCTCCAGCCGAACCAAGTTGGCCTCGGCGGCGCGCAGGCGCAGCTCGGCTTCGTGGCGGCGGGTGTGCAGCCCCGACACCCCAGCCGCCTCTTCCAGGATCATGCGCCGGTTCTGCGGGCGGGCGGCGATCAGTTCCGAAATCTGTCCTTGGCGCACCAAGGCCGGGGAATTGGCCCCGGTCGAGGCGTCGGCGAACAGCAGCTGTACATCGCGCGCGCGCACTTCGCGGCCGTTGACGCGGTAGGTCGAGCCGTCGCCCTTGTCGATGCGCCGGGTCACCTCCAGCACCGGGTGCCCGTTGAACTGGGCCGGCGCCGTGCGGTCGGAATTGTCGATGGTCAGGGTGACTTCGGCGTGGTTGCGCGAGGGGCGCGTGCCCGAGCCGGCGAAGATCACGTCGTCCATGCCGCCGGCGCGCATCGCCTTGGCGGAATTGGCGCCCATCACCCAGCGCAGGGCTTCCAGCAGGTTGGACTTGCCGCAGCCGTTGGGCCCGACGATGCCGGTGAGCCCCGGCTCAATGCGGAACTCGGTCGGCTCGACGAAGGATTTGAACCCCGAGAGGCGCAGCCGCTGGAACTGCAAGGGAGGTAGGGCCTCCCCTTACTTGCTCGCCGCGGCGACGGCGGCGTCGAGCTGGGCCATGGTCTGCTCACCCTCGAGCTTGGTCCCGTTGATGATGAAGGTCGGCGTGGATTGAACCCCGTCCTTGGTCGAGGCTTTCTCAACGCGGGCGTTCAGCGCATTGAGCGCTTTCTCATCGGAGATGCAGTCGGTGAATTGCTTTTCAGTCATGCCGGACGACTGCGCGATCCGCAGAAGACCTCCGCCCAAGTCCCCGGACTTATAGATGTTTTCCTGAGCGCGAAAAATCGCGTCGAGAACGTCGAAATACTTGCCCGGGCCGGCGCAGCGCGCGGTCAGGAAGCCGGCGGCCGCGAACTGCACCGGCGGCGTCAGGAACTCGTGGAAGACGTACTTCACCTTGCCCGTGTCGATGTACTTCTTCTTGAACTCGGGGAAGACGGTGTTGTTGAACTCCGCGCAGTGCGGGCAAGAGGCCGAGGCGTACTCGTTCATCACCACCTTGGCGTTGGCGCTGCCCATGGTCATCGCCTCGGAACTGTCGGCCGAGCCGCCCCCGGTCTTGTTGCAGGCGCCCACAGCGAGGACGACGGCGGCGATCAGAAGGCTGCGGCGAAGAGTGGCCATGGATGGTTTCCCGAAAAATCAGATCTAGGAGTTAAGCGCGATTCCGCGCCCAAAGCATGGCCGCGACCCTGCCTGCGAGGAACCCCTGCAAGCCGGGCTTTGTCAATTGGCGGGCCCTGCTTGGCCAGCAGGGGATCGATCACGGCGCTGATCTGAGCCAGGGTCTTTTCGCCCCCCAGCTTGGTTTCGCCGATGACGAAGGTGGGGGTGGAGTCGAACCCGTCGTTGCTGGCCTTGGTCACACGGTCGTTGATGCCCTCGATGGCGCGCTCGTCCGAGGTGCAGGTGGACACCTGCTCGCCGGTGAGGCCGAACTTGGCGGCGATCTTCAACAGGCCGCCGGCCAGGTCCCGGCTCTGGTAGATGGCCGCCTGTTGGTGAAACACCTCATCGAGAACCGCGAAGTATTTGTCCGGCCCGGCGCAGCGGGCGATCAGGAAGGCGGAGCCGGCGAACGGCACCGGATCGGTCAGCATCTCGCGGAACACGTACTTCACCTTGCCCGTGTCGATGTACTTCTTCTTGACCGCCGGAAAGACGTCGTTGTTGAAGGCGGCGCAGTGGGGGCAGGACGCCGAGGCGTACTCGACCATCGTCACCTTGGCCTGGGGATTGCCCATGACCATTTCTTCGGCCAGCAGCGGCGCCGCGGCCGGGGCGGTCGCGGCGGAGGCGCCGCGGATGCCGATGGCGGCGACCAGGGCGAGCAAGACAAGGCTAAGCCGGCGATTAGGCGCCATGGGGAACCATCCGTAAAATCAGCCGCCTACTAAGAGCGATAGAGCGCCGCCGTCAACGCTCGTCCTCGGCGCGCAGCACCTCGCGGCCGAGCCGCATCAGGGCCTGCTTGAGCGGCCCGTCCCCGGCCTTCTCCAGCCCCTGCTCCAGTTCGGCCTCCTTGGCAGCGTCCAGCGGACGGGCCCTCTTGCGCCGCGCAGCGGCGGCGGCGGCCGCCTGGACCTGGGCCGCCGGCGGCTTCACCCGCCCCTGCACGATGCGCAGCTTGGCCACCGCGCCTTCACCCAGGAACATGTTGACCCGCGCCAGCACCTCCGGCGCCTGATGCTGAATCAGGGCGGCGGCGGGCCCGTCGACCTTCAGCTCCAGAGTGGCGCCCCCCGTGCGGCTCTTGACCAGCTTCACCGGCTCGGTGCGCAGCGCCAGGGTCTCCCCGGCGATCTCGCGCCAGCGGTCGCGCAGCACGTCCGGCCCCTGGCCGAAACGCTCTTCCAGCCCCTTCAGCAGCTTGCCGAGCCCCTTGCCCGCCGACGGCGGCGGACGGCGCTGGGGCCGCGTCCGGCGCCGGGCCAGGATGCGCATGGTCTCCGAAGCGTCGGGAAGGCGGCGGGGCATGGCGATATCTATGCACAAAAAGCGCCGGGCGCGCTAACACACCGCGTGTCCGCGACCTCCGACATCCGCGCCAGATTGCTGGCCTGGTACGACGCATCCGCCCGCGCCCTGCCCTGGCGCGTGGGGCCGCACGACCACGCCGCAGGGGGGCGCGCCGATCCCTACCGTGTCTGGCTGTCGGAGGTGATGCTGCAGCAGACCACCGTACCCCACGCCACGCCATACTTTCTGGCCTTCACCCGCCGCTGGCCGACCGTGAATGATCTGGCTCGTGAGCAGGACGGCGAGGTCATGGCCGCGTGGGCCGGGCTCGGCTACTACGCCCGCGCCCGTAATCTGCTGGCCTGCGCCCGCGCAATCGCCGACCGCCATGGCGGCGTCTTTCCCGACACCGAGGCGGGCCTGCTCGCCCTGCCCGGCGTCGGCGCCTACACCGCCGCCGCGGTGGCCGCCATCGCCTTCGACCGCGAGGCCAATGTGGTGGACGGCAATGTCGAGCGGGTGATCAGCCGCCTCTTCGCCGTGCAGACGCCCCTGCCCGCCGCCAAGCCCGAGTTGAAGGCGCTCGCCGCGACCCTCGTAGGACCTGAGCGTCCCGGCGACTGGGCTCAGGCTCTCATGGACCTCGGCGCCACCGTCTGCCGCCCCAAGTCGCCCCTGTGCGACCGCTGCCCGCTCACCGCCGACTGCGCCGCCTATGCCGAGGGCGAGCCGAGCGGCTATCCGCGCAAGACCGCCAAGGCCGACCGCCCCCATCGCAACGGCGTCGCCTTCCTGCTGATGCGCGGCAACGAAGTCGGGCTCGTCCGCCGCCCGGACAAGGGCCTGCTCGGCGGCATGCTCGCCCTGCCCTCGGGCGAATGGGCCGCGCAATCGGACGGGATGGCAGCCGCGCCCGCCAAGGCCGACTGGCGCCCCGCCGGCCAGATCGAGCACGTCTTCACCCACTTCTCCCTGACCCTGCAGGTGATGCGGGCGGAGGGCGATGCGTCGGGCTTGATCTGGACGCCCATCGACGAGGCGGCGCGGTCATTGCCCAGCGTGTTCCTGAAGGCCCTGCGCCAGGGCCTCAACGGCCTGCTCTAAAGTTTCGAGCCGAACTTCTCCCAGGCGTCCCTAATCACCTGCTTGGTCGTGTCCCATTCCACCGTGACGATCGCCTCCTCCACCGGGAAGAAGCGCGCGTCGACCGCGTCGTCGCCGGCCACCGGCTCGCCCTCCAGCCAGCGGGCGGCGTAGTCGATCAGCACATAGTGGCGCTGGTCGCCGAAGAAGCCGTCGAGCACGTCGACGATGCCGAGCAGTTCCGCGCGCACTCCGGTTTCCTCGAGCAGCTCGCGCAATCCGCAGTCGCGCACCGCCTCGTTCCACTCCAGCCGGCCGCCGGGGATGCTCCAGTCGCCCATGCGCGGCGGCTTGCCGCGCCGGATCAGCAGCACGTCCGAGCCGCGGAAACAGATCACGCCGACCGTGGGGACCGGGGTCAAAGGAAGGTCTTTCCAAGATCGAGGCTCGAGCTCTCGCCCACCGACGGCAGGTCCTGGCTCAGCCACTGCTCCGCCGCGGCCCGTCCGCGCTTCTTCAGGTCCTGCAGGAAGGTCCAGTCGGTGTTGGCCTTGCTCGACAGGTTCAGGTCGTGCAGCGGCTTGTCGGCGCTGATCATATGGAAGCGCAGGCGCATATAGCCCGAGGCGGTCTTCAGCAGGCCCCGGCCGATCATGTCCTGCACCGTGGCCAGGGTGCGCAGCTCGGCCAGCAGCGAGGCGTTGAAGCCGATCTCGTTCAGCCGGTCCATGATGTCGGACGACGACCGGGGCGTGCCCTTGGACACGATCGGATTGAGCAGCAGCATAAGGATGTCGCGCGGGCGGCACTGCACCAGCGGCCAGATCGGCGGATTGGCCAGGTAGCCGCCATCCCAATAGGCGACGCCGTCGATCTCCACCGCCTGGAACGCGTCTGGCAGACAGGCCGGGGCCAGGATGTGCTCGGGCGTCAGTTCGGCGGCGTGGAACAGCTTGGCCTCGCTGGTGCGCACGGCCGTGGCGGCAATGAACATGTCGACGGTCGACTTCTCGCGGATCGCCTTGAAGTCGATCTGGTCGTGCAGGATGTCGCGCAGCGGGTTCAGGTTCAGCGGATTGAAATCGTAGGGCGACACCGTCGGCGTCAGGCTCTGCAGATAGCTGGACACCGGATTGCTGGTGAACCAGTCGGTGGCCATCCGAGTCATGATGTTCTCGCCGAACATGCCGCCCGATCCGCCCTGGCTGACCGCCCGCCAGAAGTTCTCCAGCTTCTTGCGCGCGCCCTCCGCCCCGCCTTCGAGCATGCCTGAGACCAGGCAAACGGCGTTCATCGCCCCGGCCGAGGCGGCGCTGATCGATTGGATATCCAACTCGCCGTATTCAAGCAGCCGGTCCAGCACGCCCCACTGGAACGCGCCGTGCGCGCCGCCGCCCTGCAGCGCCAGGCTGATCGGCTTGCCGGCCCCGTTGTCGGGGCCCTTGCGGGTGAGGCGCACTAGGCCGCCGTCCAGCCGCCGTCGATGGCCAGCCCGGCTCCGTTGACCGAAGCCCCGGCGTCGGAGACCAGATAGATCAGCAGTCCGCCGATTTCGTCGAACTCGACGAATTTCTTGGTCGGCTGGGCGGCCAGGATCACCTCTTTCATGACCTGCTCGGGGGTCATGCCGCGCGCCTTGGCGGTGTCGCCGATCTGCGCTTCCACCAGGGGCGTACGCACATAGCCCGGGCAGATGGCGTTGCAGGTGATGCCGTGCTCGGCCACTTCCAGGGCCACGGTCTTGGTCAGGCCCAGCACCCCGTGCTTGGCGGCGACATAGGCCGACTTGAACGGCGAGGCGACCAGGGCGTGGGCGGAGGCCAGGTTGACGATCCGCCCTCTGCCTTGCGCCTTCATGATCGGCACCGCCGCGCGGGTGGCGTGGAAGGCCGACGACAGGTTGATGGCGATGATCTGGTTCCACTTGTCGATCGGGAAGTCCTCGATCGGCGAGACGAACTGGACCCCGGCGTTGTTGAGCAGCACGTCGAGCCGGCCGAACTCGCGCTTGGCGAAGTCGACCATGTCGGCGATCTCCTCCGGCTTGGTCATGTCCGCGCCGTGGTATTTAACCTCGACGCCGAACTCGGCGGCGATCCCGGCCCGCTCTTCCTCGATCTTGGCCGGATCGCCCAGGCCATTGACGATGATGTTGCAGCCCTGCTTGGCAAGCTGCTTGGCCATGGCCTGGCCGATCCCGCTGGTGGATCCAGTGACGATGGCGACGTGACCCTTGAGGTCGGCTGAGATCGTCATGGCGGGTACGCTCCGTTACGAGAGATGATGTTGCGATGCAGCATAAACCCGTGAATACTGTTCGCGATGCACTTAGTCGAGCGTGCGGCTGAAAATCCATTCCTCTGGGGTGGAAAGGCCCGCTTGATAAGCATAGCCGGCGACCTTGAAGTCTTTGAGACCCTCGGGCCGGTCCAGCCGCTGGTCGATGGCGTAGCGGGCCATCAGGCCGCGCGCCTTCTTGGCGTAGAAGCTGATGATCTTGCTCTCCCCGCCTCGGGTCTCCTTGAACTGGCAGGTCACCACCGGCAGCGTCAGCGCCTCGCGGTTCACGGCGCCGAAATATTCCTGGCTGGCCAGATTGACCAGGGTCGGATCGCCCTGCCCCTCGGCGGCAAGGTTGAGCGCCTTGGCGATGCGGTCGCCCCAGAAGGCATAGAGGCTCGGCCCGCGCTTGGTCTTCAGCCGCGTCCCCATCTCCAGGCGATAGGGCTGGATCACGTCAAGCGGCCGCAACAGGCCGTATAGCCCCGACAGGATGCGCAGCCGCGCCTGGGCATAGGCCATTCCGCCCTTGTCCAGCTCACGAGCCTGCAGCCCGGCGTAGACGTCGCCGTTGAAGGCCAGAGCCGCCTGCAACCCGTCCTCGCTTTCGGGATCGAACGCCTGGAAGCGCTCATGGTTGAGCCGGGCCAAGTCGTCGGAGATCGACATCAGCCGCTTGAGGTCGCTCTTGCGCAGCTTGCGGGTGACCTTGGCCAGCTCGGCGATGTCGGCGGCCATCTCGGGCGTGGTCGCCCCCATGCCGCGCGGCGCGGGCGTGAAGTCGAGGGACTTGGCGGGGGAGATGACCATCAGCATGCGGGCGGACTTTGGCTGCCGGCTTGGCGGTGGGCAAGGCTCGCGCCCAAGGCGTCCCCAGCTATCTAGAACAGCACGCTTTAAAACAGGACTCTGGGATTCATGATCCGCTTGGGATCCAGCGCCCTGCGGATCGCCCGCATCGCCTCGATCTCCACCGGCGACTTGTAGCGCAGAGCCTCGACCACCTTCATCGCGCCGATGCCGTGTTCGGCCGAGATCGAACCGCCCAGATCGGCGACGATGTCGTGCACCACCTCGGCGGCGGCGTCCCGCGCAGCCTCGAAGGCGTCCCGGTCGCCGCCCGCCGGCTGGGCGATGTTGTAGTGCAGATTGCCGTCGCCGACGTGGCCGAACGCCCCGATCCGGCAGTCGGGCCAGCGGGCCAGCAGAGCCGCGTCAGCGCATGTTATAAATTCGGGAATCTTGGACACCGGCACCGAGATATCGTGCTTCCAGTTCAGCCCCTCGGGCTTCTGCGCCGCCGACAGGTCTTCGCGCAGCCGCCACATCAGTTTGGCCTGGCTGTCAGTCTGGGCAATCACCGCGTCTTGGGCGAAGCCGGCGTCCAGCGCCTCGGCCAGCACCCGCTCCAGCGCCGCCTCGGCCCCGCCCGGCTCGCCGCTGATGGTTTCGATCAGGATGTACCAGGCGTGCGCGTCCTGCAGCGGCTCGCGCAGGCCGGGGATGTTCTTCAGGGCGAACGCAATGGACTGGCGCGACATCAGCTCGAACGCCTCGACCCCGCCGGCGCTCTGCTGCTTGGCGATCGCCAGCATCTCGATGGCGTCCTGCGGCTTTCCGATCCCGACGATGCCCACCGCCCGCGACACCGGCTGGGGGAACAGCTTCAGGCTGGCCGCCGTCACCACCCCCAGGGTCCCCTCGCCGCCGATCAGCAACTGCTTCAGATCGTAGCCGGTGTTGTCCTTGCGCAGCCGCTTCAGCCCCCGCATCACCTCGCCATTGGGCATCACCGCCTCGATGCCCAGCACCAGGTCGCGCATGTTGCCGTAGTGGATCACCGCCGTGCCGCCGGCGTTGGTCGAGATCAGGCCGCCGATGGAGCATGAGCCCTCCGAGGCGATGCTCATCGGAAACAGCCGCCCTACTCCCGCCGCCGCCTCGCGAACGGTCAGGAGCGTCACCCCCGCCTCGGCGATCAGCACGTCGTCCAGCGGCGCGATCTCGCGGATCGTCTTCATCCGGTCCAGGGACAGCAGTATCTCGCCCTGCGGCACTTGACCGGCCACCAGCCCGGTATTGCCGCCCTGAGGCACGATCGGCGTACCGGATTCAAAACAGACGCCGACCACTGCCGCGACTTCGTCCACGGTCTTGGGCAAGACCAGCAGCGGCGTGGTCCCGCGCCACCGGCCGCGCTCCTCCACCAGCTTGGACGCCAGCCGGTCCGGATCCTGGCTCCAGCCGCCCTCGCCGAGCATGCCTTTCAGGCGCGAGATGACGTCGGCGGGCACGGAAACGGTCATGGCCTCGATTTAACCCGTCGCAGCCTAGCCGACAAACCCGGCCGCCCGCCGCAGCCGGTCGTTGACCGCTTCGCCAAGCCCGGTTTCCGGGACGGGAGCGACCGCGATGCCCTTCGGCTTCAGCTTGTCCGCCTCGCGCAGACAGGAGAACAGCCGCTGGGCCGCCTCGCGCACGTCGCCGTTCGGGCTAAGGCTGAGCGGGCCGTGGAAGCCGTCGCCGAAGCCGAGGAACGCCTCACCGGGCTCAGGCGCCGCGGCGTTCAGACGGATCGGGGCATCGGGGGCGTAGTGGCGCACCAACCGCCCCGGAGAGCGCTTGGCGTCGTCGTCGGCCTCGGCGAGAGGCCCGACCACGGCCTCGATCGCGTCGCGCGCCACCCCGCCGGGTCGCAGCAGCCGCACCGGCCCGCCCGGCAACACCGCCACCACCGTGGACTCCACCCCGACCGTGCACGGCCCGCCGTCGAGCGAGGCCTGGACGGCGAATCCGGTCTCGTCCATCGCGTCCTCGAAGGTCGTTGGGCTCGGCCGTCCCGACCGATTAGCGGAAGGCGCGCAGACCGGGCCGCCGAACGCCATCAGCAAGGCGCGGCAGGTCGGATGGCTCGGCGCCCGCACGCCCACCGTATCCAGCCCCGCCCGCGCCAGGTCGCACACCGCGGTCACGTCGGTGATCGGAACGACGATGGTCAAGGGTCCGGGCCAGAACGCCTCGGCCAGCTTGACCGCGCGCTCGTCGAAGCGGGCGAACCGTCGTGCGGCCTCCAGCCCAGTCACATGAGCGATCAGAGGATTGAACCGGGGGCGGCCCTTGGCCTCGAACAGCTGGGCGATGGCCTCCGGATTGGAGGCGTCCGCCGCCAGGCCATAGACCGTCTCGGTCGGCATCAGAACCAGCCCGCCGTCCTGCAATGCTCTGGCGCCCTTGGCCACGTCTCCCGGCGAAACCTTCAACGCCACGAACGGGATCGCGCCGAACGGGAGCATGCGGTGCATCACCGGGCCGAGGTTGAACAGCTGATGCTTGAGCGCGCCCACGATATGCAGGGCCATCAGCCCCGCCGCCGACCAGCCGAACAGATCGTGGGCCTGGGCCGAGGTGCTGGTCAGCGCCACCTTGTGGCCGAACGACAGGCTCTGCAGGCCCGGCACGTCCGGCCAGGGGATGCCCGGCAGGCCCCAGTTGCGGAAGATCACCGTGGAGGTGTGGATCGGGCTGGAGGACACCATCATCCAGCCGCTGACCGGCATGGCGATCAGCACCGCGTAGAAGCCCCAGTGGGTCACCCGCGATGCGATCCGCTCCAGCGGCGACAGCGGTGAGGCGTAGGGCGGCGGCGGATGGGCCAGCCGCCAAGCCAGCCGCACACAGGTCAGCAGCAGGATGGCGATGCCCACCGTCTTGTGGTCGCGGAACAGGTCGAACTTGGCAGCCGCCGGTGCCGTGCGCAGCGCCAGCCCCTGATACAGGCACAGCAGCAGCAGGTAGGCGATCAGCCAGTGCAGGACGATCGCTCCAAGGGAGTACCGATGGAGCGGCCTGTCCATCGCCGGGCTCAGCCCTTCAGCTGTTCGAGCATGTAGTCGGAGGCCGAGACGCGGAATTCGCCGCCGGCTTCGACGTTGAGCTTATCGACCACCCCGTCCTTGACGATCATGGAGTAGCGCTGCGAGCGCGGGCCCATGCCGAACTTCGAGCCGTCCAGCTCCAGGCCAACCGCCTTGGTGAAGGCGCCGTTGCCGTCCGCCAGCATCACCACGTCCTCGCCGACATTGGCCGACTTGCCCCAGGCGTTCATGACGAACACGTCGTTGACCGAGACGCAGGCCACCGTGTCCACGCCCGCCGCCTTCAACTTGGCCGCGTCGTCGACATAGCCCGGCAGGTGGCGCGCCGAGCAGGTCGGGGTGAAGGCGCCCGGCACGGCGAACAGACCCACGGACTTGCCGGCGAACAGTTCGGCGGTGGTGATCGGCTTGGGCCCGTCGGCGGTGAAGATGGTGAAGGTGGCTTCCGGCAGGCGGTCGCCGACTTGGATGGTCATGATGTGTCTCCACTCGAACAGGGCCGCCCTATCCACGCCAAATCCCGGCCCCATTCAAGGGCGATTGTGGCTTTGCCGGCGGCGCGGCTTGAAACCCCGGCGGGATGCAGGAAACATCAAACCATGGACGGCGGCCAATCTCTGAGAGCGCTATGACCGACGGCTTCCTCGCGGGCCGTCTGCTGATCGCCATGCCCGGCATCGACGACCCGCGCTTCGAGCGCGCCGTGATCCTGATGTGCGCGCATGGCGAGGACCACGCCATGGGCCTGACCCTCAACCGCCCGGTCGAAGGCCTGACCGCTCCGGACCTCCTGCGCCGCCTGGATATCCCGGTGACCTTTCCGATGGCCGACGACCCGGTCCTGTTCGGCGGGCCGGTGGAGCGCGAACGCGGCTTCGTGGTCCATACCGACGACTACGCCTGCGCCGACACCACGGTGCCGATCACCGAGGGCCTGGCCTTCACCGCCACCCGCGAGGTACTGCAGGCCATGGGCGACGCCCACGCCCGCCCGCGCAAATCGCTGCTGGCCCTGGGTTACGCCGGATGGGGCGCCGGCCAGCTGGAGCGCGAGCTGCAGGAGAACATCTGGCTGACCTGCGATCCGGACGAGGACCTGCTGTTCGGTCCCGAGCACGAGCTGAAATGGGCGCGCGCCCTGGCTAAGATCGGGGTGTCGGTGGAACGGCTTTCGGGTCAGGCCGGGCGAGCCTAGACCGTCGCCCCGCGTGACTTCACCGGGGCCGCGCCATCGACGTAGCTCTCGTTGAGATAAACCTCGGCCTCCTGCGGCGACAGGGCGGGCGCATAGCCGAAGCCCTGGCCGTAGTCGCAGCCGATTGACAGCAGGTGGCGGGCCATCACTGCGTTCTCCACGCCCTCGGCCACCACCTCCAGATCGAGGTCGCGCCCGAGATTGACCACCGAGCGCACGATCTTGGCTGAGCCTTCGTTGGGCCGCCGCGCATGCGCACCTTCACGGCGATCTCCTCGCCGGGGGTCTGCGGCTGCAGGAATTCCTCCATCAGCGCACGGTCCTGCGGCGCGGCCAGGGCGAGGATGGCGGCGGTCGAACATTCGGGGGCAAGCGGGCCGAGACCCAGGCCACGGGCGGGTCCGGTCACGCGCAAGCTGTCGCGTTCGGGGTCCCACATCCACAGGACGACGCCGGCGGCTCCCAGAGATTCCAGCGCCGCGGTGGCGTCCCAGACGAAGCGGTCTTGCCGCCCCGTCACGACGCTGCGCCGACGCAGTTATCCTGCGCGTCCATCACTTCGCACTCTTTCCTCGCGCGAGAGCGACCGTTCTGGCCGCTCTTTGGAAGTGACGGTTAGGGAGCCGCGGAAACCGACGGTGAGTCTGTCTGCGCGGATGGGCCCGGAGCCGTCATTCCGAACAGGAGATGGTCTCGCCAATTCCCGTTAATTTTCAGATAAGTCGGGGCCATTCCTTCTTCGCGGAAACCGCTTTTGAGGAGCAGGCGCCGCGACGGCTGGTTCTCCGGCACGCAGGACGCTTCCACTCGGTGCAGGCCGATGTCGCCGAAGGCGAAGTCCAGCACAGCCGGCAGGGCGGCGCTCATCAGGCCCTGCCCGGCGAACGGCTCGCCGACCCAATATCCGACCGTGGCCATCTGGGCGACGCCGCGCCGCACGTTGGACAGGGTCACCCCGCCGACCAGGGCGTTGTCCGCATGGCGGAAGATGAAGAAAGGATAGGCCCCGCCCGCATCGATCTCGCGGCTGTAGGCGGCCAGGCGCCGGCGGAAGGCGCTGCGCAGCAGGTCGTCCTCCGGCCAGATCGGCTCCCACGGCTGCAGGAACTCGCGCGATTGCAGGCGCAGGCGCGACCAGGCGGCGTAGTCGCGCCAACGCGGCACACGCAGGCGCACCCCCTTGCCGTCGAGGCAAAGACCGCTTTCCGGGGTGATCCAGTCGAGCAGGGCCATGCCCGAGGCTAGCGCGCCTTCAGGCCCGGCGCAAAGTCAGCCGAACAGGGCGCGCTCGAACGCGTCGCCGGCCTTCAGCGCCGACTTCGGCCCCAGCACCGCCCCGGCGGTCTTGTGGGTGCTCAGCAGGCGTTGGCCATAGGCGCGGATGTCGCCCGGGCCGACCGCCTCGATGGCCTCGGCGATCTCGCCGGTGGAGAACAGCTTGTCGAACAGCAGGGTCTGGCCGGCGGCCTGCTCGGCGCGGGCCAGGGGCGACTCGCGGGCCATGAACATCGAGGCCTTCAACTGCGCCTTGCAGCGCTTCAGCTCGGCGTCGTCGATGGCGTCGACCAGGGACAGCAGTTGCTGCGCCACCACCACGGCGGTCTTACCCGCGTCACCGGCCGCCGTGCCCGCGTAGACGCCGAAAATCCCGGTGTCGGCATAGCTCTCGCCATAAGCGTCGATGGCGTAGGCCAGGCCCAGGCGCTCGCGCGCTTCCTGGAACAGGCGCGAGGACATGCCGCCGCCAAGGGCCTCCGCGAACAGGCGTTGAGCGAAATAGGCCTCGTCGCGGGCGCCGACGCCCGGCAGCAGCAGGACGGTGTGAGCCTGCTCCAAGCGACGCGACTCAGCCGTAAATCCGCCCACGAACGCCGCCGCCGCGTCATCGACCGCTTCGGGCGCCTGCTCGGCGCCCAACAACCGCTCCACCAGGGCCAGAAACTCGGCCTCGTCCACCGCTCCGGCAGCGCTGACCACCAGGCGGTCGGGTGCGTATTGGCGGGTGCGAAACAGGCCGAGCGCGGCGGGATCGGCGGTGCCGATGGTATCCACTTCGCCGAGGATCGGGCGGCCCAGCGACTGGGCCCCGAAGGCCCTGCCCTGCGCCAGGTCGAACACCCGGTCGTCCGGCGCGTCGGCCGCCTCGGCGATCTCCTGGGCGATCACGGACTTTTCGCGCTCCAGTTCGGTGGCGTCCAGCGTCGGTCGCAGCACCAGATCGGCGAGGACGTCCAGCGCCAGCGGCAAGCCGCCCTTCAGCGCCCGCACCTGGAAGCTGGTCCGCTCGTAGCCGGTGGCGGCGTTGATCTGGCCGCCGGCGGCCTCGATCACCTCGACGATGTCGCGGGGCGAACGGTCGCCCGCGCCCTTGAACACCATGTGCTCCAGCAGGTGGGCCCAGCCCGACTGCGCCTCTGCTTCGGCCCGCGCGCCGCGTCCGGCGACCACGCTGACCGCGAGGGTCTCCAGGTCCGGCATCGGGTCACAGATGACCCGGACGCCGTTGCTCAGGCGATGCAGGCGCCCGCTCAAGCGGCCCCGGCGAAGTTGCGCAGGTAGGCTTTCACCGCATCCGCATCGTTGGGCAGGCGGTCGAATTTCTCGGTCTTCTTGTCCAGGCCCACGGCGGCCAAAGGCATGCGTGGCTCAACGCCGGCCGCTTCCAGCACCGCCTCGGGGAACTTGGCCGGGTGAGCGGTCGACAGCACGATCAGGGGCTGTGAGCTGTCCTTGGCCTGCAGACGGCGCGCGGCGCGGATGGCCACGGCGGTATGCGGGTCGATCACCTCGCCGGTGTCAGCCAGGGTCTGGGCGATAGCGGCGCTGGTCTCGGCTTCATCGACGGCGTCACCGTTGAACAGCTTGCGCATGAAGGCCAGGGCGTCCGGCGGGATGTCGATACCGTCGGCGTTGTTGGCCTGGGCAAAGGTCTTGAACGCCAGGGCCGTGGCCGCCGCGTCGCGGCCCACAGCCTCGAAATAGAGCCGCTCGAAATTGGACGCGATCTGGATATCCATCGCCGGGCTCTGGGTCGCCTGCACCGCGCCGCGCGCATAGCGGCCGGTGGTGATCGCCCGGGCCACGATGTCGTTGGAGTTGGTCGCCACCGTGATGGTCTCGATCGGCAGGCCCATCTGCTTGGCGACATAGCCGGCGAAGGCGTCGCCGAAATTGCCGGTCGGCACCACGAACGACACCTTGCGGTGGGGCGCTCCGAGCGCCACGGCGCTGGTGAAATAGTAGACCGCCTGAGCCGCGATCCGCGCCCAGTTGATCGAGTTGACGCCCGACAGATCGACGTCCTTGCGCAACGCGGCGTCGCCAAACATGTCCTTGACGATGGTCTGGCAGTCGTCGAACGAGCCCTGCACCGCGACATTGGCGACATTGGCCTCGCCGGTGGTGGTCATGAACCGGCGCTGCACCTCGCTGATGCGGCCCTCGGGAAACAGGATCATGATGCGGGCGTTGGACGCCCCGCGGAACGCCTCGACCGCCGCGCCGCCTGTGTCGCCCGAAGTGGCGGCGACGATGGTCAGGTGACGGCCCTTGGCCTTCAGCGCCTTGTCGTAGAGCCGCGCCAGAATCTGCATCGCCACGTCCTTGAACGCCAGCGTCGGGCCGTGGAACAGCTCCAGCAGATAGAGGTTCGGATACAGCTCCTTGACCGGCGTCACCGCCGCATGGGTGAACGTGGCGTAGGCCTCGGTGGTCATGGCCAGCAGTTCGGCCGGAGCGATGTCGTCGCCCGCGAACTTGCCGATCACGGCGGCGGCGACCTCGGCGTAGGGCTTGCCGGCGAAGGCGGCGATCTCGGCCGAGGTGAAGGTCGGCCACGCCTCGGGAATATAGAGCCCGCCGTCGGGCGCCAGTCCCGCCAGGACCGCATCCCAGAAGCCGATCGCCGGAGCTTGGCCCCGGGTTGAGACATAGCGCATCTTAGTCTGGCCGCTTGCGAAAGAGGCTGGCGACATAGACGCCGACCAGGGCGGCGGCAAGCCCGAACCAGGTCAGGGCGTATTCGAAATGCCGGTTGGGGATGTTGGTGGGGATCGCCGCGCGGGCCAGCCGGCAGCCGGTCGCGGGCTGCGGCCCCTGCTCCAGCGCCAGGAACAGCGGCAACGGCGGACCAGCCTTCAGCGCCTGGGCGATCGACGTCAGGTCACGCCAGTACCACAGCATCGCCTGGGGTTGGTCGGGAGGCGTGACGAAGGTGCGCGCGTCGGGTTTGCGCAGGATGCCGACCAGTTCGCCTGCGAACGGCGGCGTCTCCTTGGCCGCGCAGTCCTCGTAGCCGATATCGACCAGCACGCTGCCCGACTGGCCCGGCAAGGGACAGGCGGCCATCTGGCGATAGACGATCTGGCCATCCTGCACGCCGTAGATCTTGGCGCGCGGCGCGGCGACCAATGAGGGGCACGAGAACGACACCCGTGTGTAGTCGAGGTCGCTGCCGGCCTTGAGCGCCTCGCCCAGCGGGCGCGCCGGGGCGTCTCGCAAGGCAGCGATGTGCGCCAGCAGGCCTTCTTTCCACGCGAGCCTTTGCAGCTGCCAGACGCCCAGCCCGATCAGGATGCAAAAGCCGATCAGCGCCAGGATCGTGGAAACAGGCTTCGGCCGCTGGATCGTCAGGCTAGACATCATTGCGGCCCGCCTCGGACGCCTTGTTGTGGAACTGCATGGCCAGCATCACGCCCTTGAACGGGCGCAGCAGCGCCAGGCACAGGATCAGGGTCAGCGGCAGCCAGACGATCAGGTGCACCCACACCGGCGGATGGAAGACGACCTCGGTGATCAGGGCGCCGAAACCCACCAGGCAGCCGACGATCAGGATGATGAAGACGGCCGGCCCGTCGCCGCTGTCGGCGGCCCGCAGGTCCAAGCCGCAGGCGTCGCAGCGGTTTGTGACGGTGAGGAACCCCGAGAACAGGGCCCCCTCACCACAATTGGGGCAGCGGCAGGCGAGGCCGGCGGCAACCGGGTTCACGCCTTTGCCGCTCATCTCATTTGCCGAAGATCACATAGATGAAGGCGAACAGAAACAACCACACCACGTCGACGAAGTGCCAGTACCAGGCCGCCGCCTCGAAGCCGAAGTGCTGCTTGGGCGAGAAGTCGCCCTTGATCAGGCGCAGCAGGCAGACGGCCAGGAAGATGGTGCCGATGACGACGTGGAAGCCGTGGAAGCCGGTGGCCATGAAGAACGACGAGCCGTACAGGCCAGCGGCCGAGGCTTCGGGCGAGAAGAACAGCTTCTCGTGGACGATCTCGGTATATTCGTAGGCCTGGATCGAGGTGAACAGCAGACCCAAGAGCACCGTGAGGATCAAGCCGTACTTGGCGCCCTTGCGGTCGCCGACCTGCAGGGCGTGGTGCGCCCAGGTCACGGTGGTGCCAGACAGCAGCAGGGTCAGGGTGTTGACCAGCGGCAGCTGCCACGGCGAGACGGTCTCGACGCCCTTGGGGGGCCAGGTCGCCCAGGCGGCGCGCACTTCTTCGATGCCCGAAGAGGCCCGCACATGATGGAACAGGGCCATTTCGAAGAAGATCCAGAACCAGGCCACGAAGAACATCACTTCGGACACGATGAACATGATCATGCCGTAGCGCAGGCCGATGGAGACGACCGGGGTGTGGTCGCCGTGGTTGGCCTCGTCGATCACGTTCAGCCACCAGCCGAGCATGGTGTAGAGCACCCCGGCGAAGCCGAGGAAGAACAGGATCGGATTGTGCTTCTCGATCGCCCAACCGAACACGGTCAGGCCCTTCATCCAGGCGACGCCGCCCACCGCCATCACGACGGCGAAGAACGACCCGACCAGGGGCCAGGGGCTGGGATTGACCAGGTGATAGTCGTGCTTAACGCCGGCTTGGGACATCGGTAGTCGGACCCCTAAATCGAGTGCGGCAAGGTCAGCCGCCAAATCGTGTTGCGCATGCCTATAACGCCGCCCGCGCATCCGCGCCAAGGGCCGAGGGCGCCTTTGACGGCGAAGCCTGCGCACTCTTGGGCTGAGGCGGCGGGCCGCCCACAGGGAAGAAGGTATAGGACAGGGTGATTTCCTGACCGTTCCTGGCGTCCGGATCGGCGGCGTAGGCCGGATCGACGAAATAAACGACAGGGAAGTCCATGCTCTGCCCCGGCTGGAGCGTCTGGTCGGTGAAGCAGAAGCACTCCAGCTTCTGGAAGTGCTTGCCGGCCGCTTCGGGCGCCACGTTGTAGGCGGCGTGGCCGGTCACCGGCTTGTCGCTGTGGTTGGTCACGTGGAAGAAGGCCAGGCCCGTGGCCCCGATCTTGACCGTCTGGCTCAGTTGGTCGGCCTTGAAGTCCCAGTCCAGCCCGCGGACGTTGGTGTCGAAGCGCACCTGCACCGTCTTGTCGAGGATCACGCCCGGCTTCTCGTCGGCCTTGCGCACCGTGCCGTCATAGCCGGTCGCCTCGCAGAAGCGCTTGTACAGCGGCACCGCTGCGAACGCCGCCCCGACCATGCCGAACGCCACCGCCGCGCTGATCAGCGCGGTGCGCCGCGCGCCCTTGCGCTGTTTGTCAGAGATGGGAGTGGTCAAAGACAGCCCCCCCCGAGTTTGGCCAGGGTGACGATGAAGATGATCACCACGAACAGGCTCAACCCCACGCCCAGGGCGACGTTGCGCATGCGGCGCGCCTTGGCCGCCTCGTCGCTTTCGCCATAGGGATTGGGGGCCTTGCTCATCCCAGCAGCGCCATCAAACGCAGCGGCTCGAGCCCGGCGGTGCGCTCGACCAGCAGGGAGGCGAACAGCAGGGTGAGGTACAGGATCGAAAACGCGAACAGGTTGCGGGCCGCCAGGGAGCCGGTCTTGACCGCGTAAAGGCCGTCGGTGGTGGCGCCGTTGACGTCATCCCCTGCCCGGCTGCGGAAAACCCGAAAGCTGAGCAGCAGGAACACCAGCCCGCCCAGCGCGGACACCGCCAGATAGACCGGGCCGCCCAGGCCGGTGAACGCCGGGGCGATGGCCACGGGCACGAACAGCAGGGCGTAGATCAGGATCTGCTTGCGGGTCGAGGCGGCGCCCTTGGCCACCGGCATCATCGGCACCCCGGCTTTGGCGTAGTCGCCGGTGGTGTAGAGCGCCAGGGCCCAGCTGTGTGGCGGGGTCCACAAGGCGATGATGGCAAACAGCAGCACCGCGTTCAGCGAAACGTGGCCCGAGGCCGCCGCCCAGCCGATCACCGGCGGCAGGGCCCCGGCTGCGCCGCCGATGACGATGTTCTGCGGCGTCCAGCGCTTCAGCCACATGGTGTAGACCACGGCGTAGAAGACGATGGTGAAGGCCAGCAAGCCGGCGGCCAGCACATTGGCGGCCAGGGCCATCAGCATCACCGAGAACAGCGACAGCACGACGCCGAGGCTGAGCGCGTCGACCGGCTGGATCTTGCCCATCGGGATCGGCCGGCCGCGCGTGCGGCGCATCAGGCCGTCGATGTCGGCGTCGTACCACATGTTCAGCGCGCCGGACGCGCCGGCGCCGACGGCGATGCACAGCACCGAAACCATGGCCAGGGCCGGGCTCATCGGCGCGCGGGCGCAGACCAGGCCGGTCAGCCCAGTGAACACCACCAACGACATCACCCGCGGCTTGAGCAGCTGCAGATAGTCGGTCCAGCGCGCCGGAGCGGCCGAAGACACGGTGTCTGAAATCTGCGCGGACGCAGTGATGTCGGTCATCTCGTCAGGTCGCCTTGCATCGGCGCGGGGAGGCACCTGGCAAAATCGAGGATGGCGGAGCCGCCGAGCCTTGAGCCCGGCGACCCCGCCTTGGAAGTCTTCAGTCCAGCCGGCTCAGTGCGAGTCGGCCTTGATCACCGGCAGTTCGTTGAACTGGTGGAACGGCGGCGGCGACGGCAGGGTCCATTCCAGCGTCGTGGCGCCTTCGCCCCACGGGTTGGCGGACGCCTTGCGGCGGCGGATGGCGGACTCCAGCAGCATCAGCAGGAACACGCCCACACCCGCCAGGGTGATGACGTAGCCGTAGGAGGAGATCTTGTTCCAGTAGGAGAACGCTTCCGGATAGTCGATGTAGCGGCGCGGCATGCCCTGCAGGCCCAGGAAGTGCTGCGGGAAGAAGATCAGGTTCACGCCGACAAAGGTGATCCAGAAGTGGGTCGCGCCGAGGAACTCGTTGTACTTCACGCCCCACATCTTCTCGTACCAGTAGTAGAAGCCCGCGAAGATGGTGAACACCGCGCCCAGCGACAGCACATAGTGGAAGTGCGCCACCACGTAATAGGTGTCCTGCAGCGAGTAATCGATGCCGGCGTTGGCCAGAACCACGCCGGTGACGCCGCCCAGGGTGAACAGGAAGATGAAGCCGATCGCCCACAGCATGGGCGTCTTGAA
>CANJMO010000015.1 GCA_947475845.1 Caulobacteraceae bacterium
CGTCTGCGGCGCGCCCAACGCCCGCGCCGGCCTGACCACCATCTACGCCCCCATCGGCGCCTTCGTGCCCGGCCTCGGCGTGACCCTGGTCGAGAAGCCGGTGCGCGGCGTCGTCTCCAACGGCATGCTGTGCTCCGCCGCCGAGCTTGAGCAGGTCTCCGACCTCGACGGCATCCTCGAACTGCCCGACAGCCTGAAGGTCGGCACGCCCGCCTCGCAGGTGTTCGGCGCCGAAGCCGTCATCGACTTCGAGGTGACCCCCAACCGCCCCGACTGGCTCGGCGTCGCCGGCATCGCCCGCGACCTCGCCGCCGCCGGCGTCGGCACGCTCAAGGAACTGCCGGTCAAGCCGGTCACGGGCGGCTTCCCCTGCCCGGTCAGCATCGACATCAAGGCCCCGGAAGCCTGCCCGATGTTCGCCGGTCGCGTGATCCGCAACGTGAAGAACGGTCCCTCGCCGGCCTGGCTGCAGACCCGCCTCAAGGCCATCGGCCTCAGGCCCATCAACGCCCTGGTCGACGTCACCAACCTGATCTCCTACGACCAGTGCCGGCCCCTGCACGTCTACGACATGGCCCTGCTGGTCGGCGGCGCCATCCAGGCCCGCCTCGGCCATGAGGGACGCGAACACGCGCCCGAGCACCTGATCGCGCTGGACGGCAAGACCTACACCGTCACCCCCGACATGTGCGTCATCGCCGACGCCTCCGGCGAGCGCCCCATCGGCCTCGGCGGCGTCATGGGCGGCGAGAGCACCGGCTGCTCCGAACCCACCACCGACGTCTTCCTCGAAAGCGCCTGGTTCGACCCCCTGCGCACCGCCCAGACAGCGCGCACCACCGGCATCAACTCCGACGCCGCCTACCGCTTCGCCCGCGGCGTCGATCCCGGCTTCGTCGTCTCGGGTCTGGAATTGGCCACCAGGCTGATCCTCGACCTGTGCGGCGGCGAGCCGTCGGACGTGCTGGTCGCCGGCCAGGCCCCGGCCGCCCCCGCGCCGGTCGCCTTCGACCCGGCCTATGTCCAGCGCCTGTCCGGCCTCGCCATCGCCCGCGACACCACCATCGATATCCTGGCCAAGCTCGGCTTCACGGTTGAAGGCTCCGGCTCGGCCCTCACCGTCACCCCGCCCACTTGGCGCCGCGATGTCGACGGCAAGGCGGACCTCGTCGAAGAGGTCGCCCGCATCGCCGGCTACGGCGCCCTGCCGTCCACGCCCCTGCCGCAGCTCCCCGCCGCCGTCGGCGGCGTCCTGACCCCACGCCAGGCCCGCGTCCGCGCCGCCCGCCGCGCCCTCGCCGCCCAGGGCTTCAACGAGGCAGTCACCTGGTCCTTCACCGCCACCAAGACCGCTGAGCTGTTCGGCGGCGGCCACCCATCGCTGATCCTGTCAAACCCGATCGCGGCCGAGCTCGACTGCATGCGCCCGTCGATCCTGCCCAACCTGATCGAGGCAGCCGGCCGCAACGCGCGCCGCGGCTTCCCCGACGCCGCCCTGTTCGAGATCGGGCCGGTGTTCGCCGGCGACAAGCCGGGCGACCAGCGCACCGCCATCGCCGCCATCCTCGCCCCCCACGCCGCCCGCCGCTGGGATCACGGCGCGGCCGAAGACGTGTTCGCCATCAAGGCCGAGCTGATGGCCCTGCTGGATGAACTGGGCGCACCCACCGCCTCCCTTCAGTTGGCGCAAGGCCAGGCCGCATCCTGGTGGCATCCGGGCCAGTCGGCCCAGCTGCGCCTCGGCAAATCGGCCCTGGCCGAGTTCGGCGCGGTCCACCCCGGCGTGCTCAAGGCGCTCGACGTCGAAGGCCCCGTCTATGCTTTCGAGATCTGGCTGGAGGCCGTGCCCGAGCCCAAGCGCAAGGCGACCAAGAGCCGTCCGGCCTGGCGCGCCTCGTCCCTGATGCCGCTGTCGCGCGATTTCGCCTTCCTAGCCCCTGAAGACATGGCTGCTGGCGACCTCGTGCGCGCCGTCCAGGGCGCCGACAAGGCCCTGATCGCTACCGTGCGGGTGTTCGACGTCTACCAGGGCAAGGGCGTGCCGGAGGGCTTCAAGTCCGTGGCGCTCGAAGCCCTGATCCAGCCGTCCGACAAGACCCTCACCGACGCCGAGATCGAGGCCCTGTCCGGCCGCATCCTGGCGGCGGCGGAGAAGGCCGGAGCGAAACTCCGGTCTTGAGTTAGTCCTCGGTGATCAGGCTGGTGTCGCGGGTGTCGCCCATGAACACGGCGGCAGCCAAGGCCACGCCGATCATGATCGTGACGTAGATATAGAAGCCGCTCTCGTTGCCGCCGTTCTTGAACCACAGGGCGGCGTATTCCGCCGTGCCGCCGAACATCGAGTTGGCCACCGCGTAGGGCAAGGCCACGCCCAGGGCCCGCACGCCCACCGGGAACATCTCGGCCTTCACCAGCCCGGCGATCGAGGTGTAGCCCGACACGATCAGCAGCGCCGTCAGCGACAGGGCGAAGGCGATCCAGGGATCGCGCGCGGCGCCCAGCGCCGTCATGATCGGCCAGGTCGCCAGCATGCCCAGCACTCCGAACCCGACCAGCAGCGGCCGCCGCCCGATCCGGTCCGACAGGGCGCCGTAGACCGGCTGCAGCAGCATATAGACCAGCAAGGCCCCGGCGCTGATCTGGCTGGCCTGATCCTTGGTGAAGCCCGCCGTGTTGGTCAGGAACTTCTGGATGTAGGTCGTGTAGGTGTAGAATGCCAAGGAGCCCCCCGCCGTCAGGCCGAACACCAGCAGCGTCGCCTTGGGGTGGCGCACGAACAGGAACATGGTCTTGGCCCGCTCGCTGGGGGCCATGGTCTCGGCCTTGAACTGCTCGGTCTCGTGCAGATTGCGGCGTAGCCAGAACACCACCACCGCCAGCACCGCGCCGATGGCGAACGGAATCCGCCAGCCCCAGGACGCCAGGGCCGCGTCCGACATCGTCGCCTGCAGCACCAGCAGCACCGCCAGGGCGATCAGCTGGCCCGAGATCAGGGTGACGTACTGGAAGCTCGCCCAGAAGCCGCGGTTCTTCTTGCTGGCGACTTCACTGAGGTAGGTGGCGCTGGCGCCGTACTCCCCGCCCAGGGACAGGCCCTGCAGCATGCGCACGATCACCAGGATCACCGGCGCAGCCACCCCGATGGTCTGGTAGCCGGGCACGATGGCGATCACCAGCGAACCGAAGCACATCAGCCCGACCGATGTCGTCAGCGCCTTCTTGCGGCCGTAGCGGTCGGCGTACAGGCCCATCACCCAGGCCCCGATCGGCCGCATCAGGAAGCCCACCGCGAACACCGCCGCCGCGTTCAGCAGCTCGGCGGTCTGGTCGCCCTTGGGGAAGAACACCTTGGCGAAATAGAGCGAGAAGGCCGAATAGACGTACCAGTCGTACCACTCCACCAGATTGCCCGCGGACCCGCCGAAGATGGCTTTGATCCGCGCTGCCGGCGTCATGGTGGTGGTGGTCATGGTCTTCCCCCGGGCAAGCGGCCGATCTTCGCCCGCCGCCTGACATCAAATGCATTCCTGTATGCAACTGGTCAATTGCCGGGACGCGCCCTGCGGCCTTGATCTTGCCCAGCCAGGCTGCGCTTGCTGCCGCCAGCCCCGGAGTGCGCATGCCCGAATCCAAACCCAAACCCCTCGCCGAACGCATCCTGGAGCAAGGCCTGTTCTAGGCCCGCTGGCTGATGGCGCCCTTCTATCTGGGCCTGGTCCTGGCTCTGGTGGCGGTTCTGGTGGTCTTCGCCAACGAGCTGATCCACGAGCTGCCGCACCTGTTCAGCATGAAGCCCGAGGACGCGATCCTGCTCGCCCTGTCGCTGATCGACCTGTCCTTGGCCGGCAACCTGCTCTTGATCGTCACCTTCTCCGGCTACGAGAACTTCGTCTCCAAGATCGACACCGGCGCCCACGAGGACCGGCCCTCATGGATGGGCACGGTCGACTTCTCCGGCCTAAAGATGAAGCTGATCGCCTCCATCGTGGCGATCTCGGCCATCGCCCTGCTGCGCGCCTTCATGCGTCTGGGCGAGGATGGCCAGATAGACGAGCCGAGGCTTCTGTGGATGGTGGTCATCCACGTCACCTTCGTCGTCTCGGGCGTGCTGTTGGCGCTGATGGACTGGCTGGCTTCGAAAGCCGACAGTCACTGACCTAGAACGGCAGCAGGTTGCGCTTCCGCGAATAGGACAGGTAGCCGAGATTGGTGCCCAGGCGCAGGCCGACGCCGGCCCGGATCGGGGCCAGGGTGATGTCGTCGGCGCGCTGGTAGTTCACGCCCATGCCGCCCACCAGATAGGCCGAGCCCTCGACGCCGGGGAAGCGCTGGTACACATCGCGCGGCTCCTGCAGGCCGTAGCACAGGGTGAAGGTGCGCGAAGCGTTGCCGCCCAGGTCCCAGCCGATCGACGGCCCCTGCCAGAACACCGTCACCGGCTCCTGGTTCTTCATATAGAGCAGGCCCTTGCCGTAGCGCAGGCCGATGGTGATGGCGGCCGAAACCTCTTCCCCGGCGATGTAGCCGGTGGGGTTGCCGTTCTCCTTGAACACCTTGGTGATCACCGCGCCCGCCGCCTCGGCGGTCACGCCGAAGAAGTCGGACACCTTGTTGACCAGCTCATCCAGGGTAAAGGCTTCGGCCTTCGGGCGCGCCGGGAAATTGGGCTGCTGATTGGGCGGCGGCGGGCCGCCGTTCTGCGCCAGCGCTTGGGTGGCGACCAGGCTGAGGCCGGAAGCGATGAGCACGCGGCGGTCCATAGGCGAATCTCCTTCAAGAAGCTTTTCAGCCTCTACTGCCCCTATGGCCTGTTTTGGGCGCGCCGCTTTAATGTCCGGTTAACCGCGATTTAATCCGCGATCTCGAACAGGTCGCACCAGCCGTCCGGGCTGACCTTGCCCAGCACCGCCTTGCAGCCGTCCGGCGCCTGAAACAGGGTGCAGGTGGCGCAGGCGCGGATGTCCATCGGATGGTCCTGGTACTTGGCCCGCGCCTGGGACACCTTGCGCCGCGGCTTCGGCTTAATCGCCGCGCGCGCGGAAGCAGCGGCGAGCACGCCCGCCGCCGCCAGTCCGCTCACGAAACGCCGCCGCGTCGCCATCAGGCGAAGACGTTGTGGTCCATCGGCCCCGGCGCGGCATAGCCGTAGCGCAGGTTGCTGGGCTCGGCGCCCGACTGCTCGTAGGCCACCTTCAAAGCGGTCAGCTTGTCCTTGGCCATCGCCGCCTCGGCCTGCTTCTGATCGACCTTGTACAGCCGTGCGTTGTTGCCGCCGAAGATCGCGCTCTTGATCGGCCCGTCCGCCGCCCCGATCGGCTTGAAGCGATGCTTCTTCTGCATGTCCTCGGGGATCTCCAGCCGCCGCAGGCCCTCGATCTGCCACTGCGGCGAGCCGGTCCACACCGCGTCGGTGCCCCAGCAGACGTGGTCGGGGCCCATGTCGCGCAACAGGATGCCCATCAGCGCCGCCGTCACCTTCGGCTCGGCCACCAGGGTCGTGGCGAACAGCTGGCCGGTGTCGGCGTAGACGTTGTTGACCCCGTACTTCTGCGGCACGTCCGCCAGGTCGCTGACCCACGAGATGCGCCCGGTCCGCTCGAACTCGCGCAGCGCCACCGCCGGGTCGCCGCCGACATGGCGATAGGCCGAGTGGTAGATGATGAAGTTCAGGTCCGGCCAGTCCTTGGCCGCCTTGCCCACGTCGCTGGCGTCGGTGAACGGGCGCAGCTTGGGATAGGTCTTGTCCATGGTCGGCGGGAACAGCCCCTTGTGCACGCAGACGTTCTTGATGCCCGCCTTCACGAACTTCTCGTAACCCTTGTAGGCGACCTTCTCGTCGTCCAGGCGCCAGGGGTAGCGGCTGATATCCTTGTGGGTGTTGTCGCCGATCGTATAGCCCTTCATCGACTCAGGCTTCAGTTCGATCGCCTGATCGATCGCGTCCAGCCAGCCCGGCTGCCCCGGCGTGAAGATCGCGTGCGAGAACAGCCGGCGCGAACCGAACCGCTCGTTCACCTTGGCCCGCGCCTGCGCCATCTGCTGGTTGGTCAGGAACCAGTCCTTGACGATGTCCGACGGCGCCGATGAGATCAGCACGATCTTGGTGTCGCTATCGAGGAACATCTCCTTGATATAGTTGTCGTATTTCAGGTCCGCGATGGTCTGGGGCTTGCCCACCAGATCCTTGTTCCAGCCGGCCTTGCCGACCGCGTTGCGCATGGCGACGAAGGTCATGTTGGTGGTGTCGTCGCGCAGGAAGTGGGTGTGCATGTCCATGATGAACTGCCCCTTCAGACCCTGCGCCCGGGCATTGGCGATCTCCGGCGTCTGGGCCTCGGCCCGGCTGGCCTCGAACACCCCGCCGCCGAAGGTCTCGTTGATCGCGACATAGGCCGCCGCCATCCCCGCCGCCGTCTGGAAGAACTGACGTCGCGACACGCCATGCCGCCGCGCCTGCTCGTCGCCGATCGCCAGCAGCCGCGCCTCTAGTTCGCGCTGCCTCGGGCTCTGCGGCTGAGGGAAATATTCGTCGCTCGACACCGCCTGCGTCGGGATCGGCATGAAGTGCGGCAGTTCCTCGCCCGGGATCAGCTTCGCCCGGTCTTCGTCCGTCAGAAGGCCCATGTTCCTCACCTGTTTTTCTTGTCTTGGCGGGCAACGAGGCGCGCCGAGGCCGCAAGCGTCGTTATACAGACCGTCATACAACAGCGGCCCCGGCGCTCCGTCAACGCGCGCCCTCTCGCACTCGCGCGGAGATGTGCTAGACGCACGCCCATGACCACCCCTCTCGACCGCATCCGCAACTTCTCGATCGTGGCCCACATCGACCACGGCAAATCGACCCTGTCCGACCGCCTGATCCAGGAGACCGGGGGCCTGACGTCGCGCGAGATGAAGGAGCAGGTGCTCGACTCGATGGATATCGAGCGCGAGCGCGGCATCACCATCAAGGCCCAGACCGTCCGCCTCAACTACAAGGCCGACGATGGGCTCGACTACGTCCTCAACCTGATGGACACCCCCGGCCACGTCGACTTCGCGTACGAGGTGTCGCGCTCCCTGGCAGCCTGCGAGGGCTCGATCCTGGTGGTGGACGCCAGCCAAGGCGTCGAGGCCCAGACCCTGGCCAACGTCTATCAGGCGATCGACAACAACCACGAGATCGTGCCGGTCCTCAACAAGGTCGACCTGCCCGCCGCCGAACCCGACCGTATCCGCGCCCAGATCGAGGACGTGATCGGCATCGACGCCTCGGACGCCGTGCTCGCCTCGGCCAAGACCGGCCTCGGCATCCACGAAGTGCTCGAAGCCATCGTCACCCGTCTGCCCCCGCCCAAGGGCGACGAGACCAAGCCGCTCAAGGCCCTGCTGGTCGACGCATGGTACGACGCTTACCTCGGGGTGGTGGTGCTGGTGCGCATCTTCGACGGCCGTCTCAAGGTCGGCCAGAAGATCAAGATGATGCAGACCGGCGCGGTCTACACCGCCGAGCGTCTGGGCGTGTTCGAACCCAAGGCGACCATGGTCGACAGCCTCGGCCCCGGCGAGATCGGCTTCCTGACCGGCTCGATCAAGGAAGTGGCCGACGCCGCCGTCGGCGCCACCATCACCGACGAGCGCAAGCCGACCGACGAACCGCTCAAGGGGTTCAAGGACGTGCAGCCGGTGGTGTTCTGCGGCCTGTTCCCGGTCGACGCCGCCAACTTCGACGACCTGCGCGCCGCCGTCGGCCGCCTGCGCCTGAACGACGCCTCCTTCACCTACGAGATGGAATCGTCCGCCGCCCTCGGCTTCGGCTTCCGCTGCGGCTTCCTCGGCCTGCTCCATCTGGAGATCGTCCAGGAGCGCCTCAGCCGCGAGTTCAACCTCGACCTGATCGCCACCGCGCCCTCGGTCGTCTACCACATCAACCAGCGCGACGGCTCCACCATCGAGCTGCACAACCCCGCCGACCTGCCCGACGTGATGCAGATCGAGAGCATCGAAGAGCCGTGGATCAAGGCCACCATCCTGACCCCCGACGACTACCTCGGCGCGGTCATCAAGCTGTGCCAGGACCGCCGCGGCGTTCAGCGTGAGCTGAGCTACGTCGGCAGCCGCGCCATGCTGATCTACGACCTGCCGCTCAACGAGGTGGTGTTCGACTTCTATGACCGCCTGAAATCGATCTCCAAGGGCTACGCCTCCTTCGACTACCAGCTCGAGGATTACCGCAAGGGCGACCTGGTCAAGATGTCGATCCTGGTCAACGCCGAGCCGGTCGACGCCCTGTCCATGCTGGTCCACCGCGACCGCGCCGAGGGCCGCGGCCGCTCCATGGTCGAGAAGATGAAGGAGCTGATCCCGCCGCACCTGTTCGTCATCCCGATCCAGGCGGCCATCGGCGGCAAGATCATCGCCCGCGAGACGGTCCGCGCCCTGCGCAAGGACGTCACGGCCAAGTGCTACGGCGGCGACGCCAGCCGCAAGCGCAAGCTCCTCGACAAGCAGAAGGCCGGCAAGAAGAAGATGCGCCAGTTCGGCAAGGTCGAGATTCCCCAGGAAGCCTTCATCGCCGCCCTCAAGATGGACGAGGACTAGATGGCCCAGCCGCCGCTCCGCGGCCTCTCCCGCTCGCGGGAGAGGGGGACCGCGAAGCGGTGGAGAGGGCATGCCGCGCTTACAGCGCTGGCCGCCGCCCTTCTCGCCTGCGCCTGCTCGCCCGCCAAACCCGACAAGGCCGCCGACGCCGCGCCACTGTCGCGCGACATGGACGCCGTCTTCCAGCTCGCCTTCGGCTCCCTCGCCCCCTCCCCGCGCGAGATCGAGCGCAAGGGCAAGAAGGTCGACATCGAATACTCCCCGTCCCACATTCAGGATCTCGGCGACGGCCGCATCGCCCTGATCTCCACCGGCGTCTCGCCCGACGGCTGCAGCCCTTGCGCCCGCGCCGTGGCCATCACCTACCTCGCGCGCACGGGTGCGAGCTACCGCGTCACCAACCAGTGGCTCGACCTCGGCGCCATCGGCAACCTCGGCGAGAAGCCCGACGCGCGCTTCCGCGAGGACCTGTTCGAAAAGCCCGCGCTCGACATCGAGATGCCGAACGAGAACCAGGGCTGCAACGAGGTCACCGGCACGCTCTACGAGCTTCTGCCCACCGGCCCCGCCCTGCGCGCCGCGGGCATCAGCACCCACCGTTCCAACGTCGCCATGGGCGGCATCCGCGTCGGTCTACAGGTCGACGACTACGGCGACATCCTGGCCGATCAGAAGGGCAAGCGCTTCATCGTGCGCTATCGCGGCACCTATCCGGGCGAGGTCCCTTACGCGCCGGGCGGCGCGGACGGCCTGTGGCTGCCGCAGAACGGGTTCAAGATTCCGGTGTGCTGAGAGCCAAGCGTGGCCTTGCGTCCGCCGCAATCGCTCCCACATAATCCCTCGCGGGCCGGGCCCCTCTGGCGATCAGGCGATCGCGATGTCGGACCGCATCGGGTGCGCCCGATGCTCAAGGCTGGGACCCTCCAGACATAAGCGAACGGCGCCCCCTCATTGTTGAGGAGCATGCTGTGAACCGTACCAAGACCTACATGTTGCTGGCGGCGCTGACCGCCCTGTTCATCGGCGTCGGCTATGTCATCGGCGGTCCCGCCGGCATGCTGATCGCCTTCGCCCTGGCGGCGGGGATGAACCTGTTCTCCTACTGGAACGCCGACAAGATCGTGCTGTCGATGTACGGCGCGAAGCCGGTCGACGAGAGCGACCGCGAACCGCTGATCGCCACCTTCGTCACTGACGTCTACGCCCTGGCGGACGGCGCCGGCCTGCCCCGCCCCAAGGTGCACATCGTCGATAGCGACCAGCCCAATGCCTTCGCCACCGGCCGCGACCCGGCCCACGCCGCCGTCTGCGCCAACACCGGCCTGCTGCGCATGCTGAGCCGGGCCGAGATCCGCGGCGTCATGGCCCATGAGCTGGCCCACGTCATGAACCGCGACACCCTGACCATGACCATCACCGCGACCTTGGCGGGCGCCATCTCGTCCCTGGCCAACATCGCCATGTTCGCCTCCATGTTCGGCGGACGGCGCGACGAGGAAGGCAGCCATGGCGGCATGATCGGAACCATCGCCGCGGCCATGATCGCGCCCTTCGCCGCGGCCCTGGTGCAGATGGGCGTGTCGCGTTCGCGCGAATACGAAGCCGACCGCGTCGGGGCCGAGCTATCGGGCGATCCCAAGGCCCTGGCCTCGGCCCTCGGCAAGATCGAGGCCTACGCCCGCGGCCTGCCCAACTATCCGGCCGAGGCCCATCCCGCGACCGCGCACCTGTTCATCATCAATCCGCTGTCCAGCGGGCGGATCACCGATGGCCTGTTCTCGACCCACCCGGCGACGCAGAACCGGATCGACGCCCTGATGCGGATGACCAAGCGCGGCTGGACCCCTCCGGCGGCGACCATCGCCACCTCGGTCCCGCAGACGGTCGGCGGCGTGCGCAAAGGCCCCTGGGGCTAGGCGCCTTCCGAAAGGGCGCCCACGTCTTCGCCCTGCGCCGTCAGATCATCGTCCTTGGCCGCCTTGGTCAGCGACTTGCCCATCATCCGCTCGAACAGAAGCGCCAGGCTCCAGCATATCAGCGCCCAGGCCGCGCCGACGCACCAGCCGGCCAGCACATCGGTCGGCCAGTGGACCCCGAGGTAGACCCGGCTGCAGCCCACCAGCACGGTCAGGATGACCGCCGCCGTCAGGGCGTAGACACGCACCCGCCGCCGCTGGGCGAAGTGGGCGATCAGGGCGCCGAGGGTCAGGTAGACCGTAGCGCTGAGGGTGGCGTGGCCCGATGGGAAGCTGGCGTTGATCGCCGGGGCCAGATGCAGAACCATCGGCGGCCGGTCCCGCTGGAACACATCCTTCAGCAAGCCGGTCAGCAGCATCCCGCCGACCGAGGCCGCCAGCAGCAGCCCGCCCTCGCGCACCCGGCGCAGAGAGAACACCAGGCCGCACACCAGAATGACGATGATCGACAATACCGTGATCGACCCCAGCGAGGTCACATCGGTCGCCGCCGTCGTCACCCACCAAGGACCGATGGGTACGCCCGGCTGTCCGGGCTGGCGCAGGCCGTAGATGATGGCGGTGTCGAAGGCGTGGGTGTCGCCCTCGCCCACTTCGTCGGCGATGTTGAGGAACCCCCACAGGAAGGCGCCGACGGTCAGCACCACCGCGATCGGCCCGATTTCGCGCCGGGCCAGCGCCAGCAGGCCGCTGGTGCGGCGCTCCAGGAAATCTTTCATCTATGCAAAGACCTTGAACACCCTCGGTGGTTCCTGCCGCCGTCGCACAGGTTTTTGCACGCGACGGTTGTAGCGTCGATCATCCGGCCTTAAAGGCTCGCATTGCGGCTGTTTTCTTGCGAAGCTGTCGCAAATAAAGTCCGCTGCGTGGGGAACACATCGTCCTGCCGCAGGTTCGGTAGTTAAGTCGGGAACCGACTTAGGGGATCACGAATGGCGCTAAAGACGACTATCGCCGCGTACCGCGTCCTCGTGCGTCCGTCATGACCCGCGCGCCCGGCGAACCTGCTCGCATCCTGCTGGTCGAAGACGAAGCCCTGATCGCCTTGATGCTGGAGGACATGCTGGAAGGCATGGACTGCGCCGTTACAGCCCTCGCCCCGCGCGTGCCGCTGGGCATTTCCCTGGCCGAGAGCGGCGAATTCGAACTGGCCCTGCTCGACGTTAATGTCGCGGGCGAGAACGTCGAGCCGGTCGCCGACATCCTGGCCGCGCGCGGCATCCCCTTCATCTTCGCCACCGGCTACGGCGAGGCGGGCGTGCCGCTCAAGCATCGCGACCGTCCGGTGGTGGCCAAGCCGTTCCGCTCCGAGCCGCTGGAATCCGCGATCAAGAAGGCCTTGGGTTAGCGAGCCTGTCAGGCGAAGTGTGAGCGGTTCGCCGCCCGGACAGGCTCGACTTGAAAATCAGTGCGCATTGGCTGCCCCGGCGACGGGACCGGCCGGCTTGGGCGAGAACCAGATCGCCGCCACCGACACCGCCATCAGCACGCCGATGATCATGAAGATGTGGTTGGTCGCCACCATCACCGCCTGGCTCTGCACGATCGACTCGATCGAGCCCAGCGCCTGAGCGTGGCTCATGCCGCCTTGGACCATCTTGTCGATCACCCCTTCGGCCCCGTTCAGGCGGCCGGCGAAGGCGGTGCGCGCCACGTCCGTGGAGTTGGCCCAGGCGGTGGTCGTCAGCGAGGTGGCGAACGCCCCGGCGGTGGTCCGCACGAAGTTGAGCAGGCCGGCGCCCGAGGCCAGCTCGCGCGGCTCCAGCGCCGCCATGGCCAGGGTCATCAGCGGGATGAAGAAGAACGGCATGGCCAGGCCCTGGGCCAGCTGCGGGATGATTAGCTGGTGGAACGCCAGGCCCTGCACGAAGGTCGAGCGCCACAGCATCACCCCGGCCATCCACAGGATGCCGAAGGTCACCAGCTTGCGCGGATCGACCTTGGTCACCAGCCCCGCGACAATGGGCGCGGCGATCACCGCCAGAGCGCCGTTGAACCCGGTGACGTACCCGGCCCAGGTGGCCGTGTAGCCCTGGTTCGTCTGCAGCCACAGCGGGATCAGCACGATCGATGAGAACATGCCGGCGAACGCCAGGGTCATAGCGAAACAGGCCGTGGTGAAGCCCCGGTGTCGGAACACCCGCAGATCGACGATCGGATGCTCCTCGGTCAGCTCCCAGATCAGGAAGGCGATGAAGCCGACGATGGCCGTCACCAGCAGGCCGACGATCACCGGCGAGTTGAACCAGTCCAGCTCCTCGCCCTTGTCGAGCATGATCTGCAGGCAGCCGACCCAGGTAATCAGCAGACCGAGGCCGATGAAGTCCACCGGCAGGCGCTGGGTGACGTCCTTGCGCGGCAGGGTGCGCAGGGCGATGAACACCAAAAGCGCGGCCACCGGCACGTTGATGAAGAACACCCACGACCAGCCGAGCGCGTCGGAGATCGAGCCGCCCAGCACCGGCCCCATGATCGGAGCGATCAGGGTAGTCATGGCCCACAGGCCCATGGTCTGGGCCCTGAATTTCGGCGGCACGATCCGCTGCAGCAGGGTCTGCGACAGCGGCATCATCGGCCCGCCCGACAGGCCCTGCATGATGCGGAACACCACCAGCCCGCCCAGCGACGGCGCGATACCGCACAGGAACGAGCACAGGCCGAACATGCCGATGGCGACGATGAACACCCTTGCCGCGCCGAACCGGCTGGCCAGCCAGCCGGTCAGGGGCACGGTGATGGCCTCGGCCACCGCATAGGAGGTGATCACCCAGGTGCCTTCCTGGGGCGACACGGCCAGGCCGCCGGCGATGTTGGGCACCGAGACGTTGGCGATGGTCATGTCCAGCACGACCATGAAGTTGGCGAAGGCCAGGGTGGCCACCGCCAGGATCATTGGCAGTCCGGTCAACTCGATATTGCTGTCCGCGGGCGCGGACGATGCGGGGCGGGCCATGACGGCCTCCTGAACGCTTAGGTGATCGGAACTAGCGCGCGAACGCCTTGCTGGCTTTGGAGGTGTCGATCTTGGCCTTCATCGACAGGCCCACGCGCAGCGGATGCTCGTTCAGCTCCTTCTGATCCAGCACGACCCGCACGGGCAGACGCTGCACCACCTTGATCCAGTTGCCCGTGGCGTTCTGGGCCGGGATCAGGGCGAAGGCCGAGCCGGTGCCGCCGGACAGGCCGACCACCGTGCCGTGGTACTTCACGCCGCCGCCATAGAGGTCGGACTGCATGGTCACCGGCTGGCCGACACCGACCTTCTTCAGCTGGCCTTCCTTGAAGTTGGCGTCGACATAGACCTGCCCCGTGGGAACGATGGTCATCAGCGGGGTGCCCATCTGCACCCGCTGGCCGACCTGCACCTGACGCCGGGTCACCACGCCGTCCACCGGAGCGCGCAGGGTGGTGCGTTCCAGGTCGAGCTTGGCGGTGTTCAGCGCGGCGCGGGCCGAGGCCACCGCCGGGTTGGTCTCGGGCGAACCGGCGATCATCACCGCCTGGGCCGCCAGGGTGCCTTGGGCGGCCTTTTGCGTGGCGACGGCCTGGGCGCTGGAGGCCTCGGCGCCGGCCAGCATCGAGCGGGCGTTGGCGTAGGCGGTGGTGGTGGCGCTCAGCTCTTCGCCGGACACGGCGCCGGAAGCCGCCAGGGCCTGGCGGCGGTCCAGATCGAGCTTGGCCTTGGCCACGTCGGCGCGGGCCGCGTCGACCTGGGCCTTGGCCCGGTTGATGTCGGCGCCGCGGGCGTTGACCTGGGCGCCGAGGGCGTCCTGGGTGGCCAGATCGCCGCGGATGGTGCGCAGGGCGCGCTGGTATTCGGCGTCGGCGCGGGCGACCGCCAGGCTGGCGTCGGCCGGGTCGATCTCGACCAGCACGTCGCCGGCCTTGACTGCCTGGGTGTCGGCCACATGCACGGCCTTGACCGCGCCGGACACCAGTGGCGTCACCGAGGCCAGATCGGCTCCGACATAGGCGTCCTCGGTGGAGACGAAGTGTGAGGCCACCAGGAACCAGTACAGGCTGTACAGGATCGCGGCGCCCACTACGCCCAGTCCGAGCATGCCGAACAGGCGCTTGCGCGCCTCGGCCTTGGCCGGGTCCGGCGGGGTCGGGGCGGGCGCTTGCGGCGCGCCCTTGGGCTTGTCAGCGGCGGCTGTCGGCGCCCCGGCGTGATCATCAGCCATGGGAAGGTCCCTTTACGTTCGAAGCGTTTGAAGCGGTTTTGTCATCGGTGAATCCGCCGCCCAGCGCGCGCACCAGGGCGACGTTGGCGACGAGGGTCTGCACCTGCAGGTCGGCCAGCGCTTGGCGCTGACGCAGCAGGGTGGTTTCGGCGGTCAGCACCAGCAGGTAGGGCGACAGCCCGCCCTTGTAGCGCATGTTGGCCAGTTCATAGGCCTTCTCGCTGTCGGCCGAGGCCTGGCGGGCGAAGCCCAGCTGGATGGCGATGGCCTTCTGGGCGGACACGGCGTCGGCGACATCCTTCAAGCCCTGGACCACAGCCTTGTCATAGTTGGCCACGGCCTCTTCGTACTCGCCCGCGGCGCCGCGATAGGCGCCCTTGAGCCGCCCGCCCTGGAAGATCGGCAGGCTGATCGCCGGCCCGACCTGGGCCAGGATGATGTTGTGCGTGAGGATGTCCTGCGGCGTCAGCGACAGGTCCAGCAGTGAGCCGGTGATGCTGACGTTGGGATAGAAATCGGCGCGCGCCACCTTGATCCGGGCGGCGGCGGCCTCGACCCGCAGGCGCGCGGCGGCCACGTCCGGGCGGCGCCCGATCAGGTCGGCGGCGACGTTGGACGGCAGGCCGAACGGCAGGCTGACGTTCTTGGGATCGACCACGATGTCCAGGCCCCGGTCGGGACCCTTGCCCACCAGCGCCGCCAGCTGATGGCGTGACTGCTCGATGCGTTCGTCCAGCGCGGCGACGTCGCCCTCGCTGATGTTGCGCTCGGCGCTCGACTGGGCCAGCTGGCCCTGGTTCTCCAGGCCGTTCTTGAGGCGGTCGGAGACCAGCTGCAGGCTGTCGCCGCGCACGCGCACGGCCTGAACGGCGGCCGCGCGGTCGGCGGTCAGGCGCAGCAGGTCGGCATAGGCCGAAGCCACCGCGGTCGAGATCTGCAAACGGGCGGCGGCCAGTTCGAACTCCGCGGCGCGCGCCTGCGAGGAGGCGGCGGCGACGGCGGCGTGGTTCTTGCCGAAGAAATCGACCTGATAGTCGATATTGGCCCCAATCTGGGTCATCGGCTGCCAGTCGTTGGGCAGGACGTCCTTCACCGAAGCGGGAATGCCCTCGACGTTGAGCCGCACCGCGGTCGCCTTGATATTGCCGTTGGTGGTCACCGACGGCAGCAGGGCCGCGCCGGCCTGCTCGCTGCGCGCCTGGGCCTGGCGCACCCGCGCCGCCGCCGCCTTCAGATCGGGCGAGCCCTTCAGGGCTTCCTCGATCAGGATCGTCAGCTGCGGGTCGTTGTAGGCCTGCCACCAGTCCTGGCCGGGCCAGGGCGACATGGTCGGGGCACCCAGCGAGCGCTCCACGGCATAGTCGGTCGCCGGCCTGATCTGCGCCATCGGCCCCAGGTCGGGCGCGCAGGCGGAGAGGGCAAGGACGGAAACCGATCCGGCGACAAGGGCCGTTGTGGCGGCCCGCCGTGACGGGCGGAAGAAGGACATGACATGGCCTGAATAATTTGGTATTGACCGTACTGTACGGTCAGGTATGCGTTCATTGCGCTGCAGCAAGCACGATGTCAAGCGCGAAGGCCCAGCCCCATATCGGTCCCTTGATGAATGTAGTCATTGCCAAGCCCCAGCGAGACGAGAAGCGCGAAGCGATCCTCGGGATCGCCCGTCAAGTCTTCCTGGAGGAGGGTTATGCGGCCGCTTCTATGTCGACCATCGCGGCCCGCGTAGGCGGGTCCAAGGGAACACTGTACAATTATTTCCGCTCCAAGGCCGAGCTGTTCGTGGCGGTGATTCAGCACCAGTGCGAACTCAATCAGGCCGAGCTGTTCGACACCCATCACCCCGACATGCACACCTATCTGCGCGAGCTGGCTAAGCGCTTCACGCGCCTGATGCTGTCGGACGAAGTGCTGGGGATGCACCGCATCGTGGTCGCCGAGGCGGTCCGCTTCCCCGAGATCGGCGCTGCCCTCTACGAAGCCGGCCCCAAGAAGGGCAAGCAGCGGATGATCGCCTATTTCGACCAGGCCATTGCCGAAGGCCGCCTGAAACCCTGCGACACCGGCCGCGCCGCGGAACAGGCCATGGAACTGTGCTTGGCGGGCCTGTATCGCCGCGCCCTGTGGAACGTCGGCGCCAAACCGACCGACGCCGAGATCGACGCCAATGTCGAAGCGGGCCTCGATACCTGGATGGCGGCCTACGCGCTTTAAGCCACCGCTTCCCGCGCCGCCCCGATGCTGGCGACCTTGGCCTCGAACGCGCTCCAGTCGTCAGTCTCCGCGATCTTCGCCCAGATCGCCTCGATCTCGTCGTAGAGCAGCTCTTCCGGCTCGACCCGCCCGAAATAGGCGCGCTCCAGCCGCTCGGGCCGTTCCGGCTCATAGGCCGCCAGCTTGCCCCGCAACGCCTTGAACGCCGAGCCCTCGTAGAGCGCCGCGCGCGGACCGGCCATCGCCCTGGCCTCAGACGCCGACCCGCCGAACCAGTCGAAGAAGAACGGCTCCCAGCGGAGTTCGCGCCCCGCCTCGCCGATGGCGCGGAACGCCGCGTTGGCCAGGGCCGCGTCGGCCTCCGGCGAGCTGCCCTTCAGTCCCAGCCGCTCCACCATCGCCGCCGCCAGGGCGTCGCGATAGGCGTCCGCGAAGCCATTCAGGGCGTCGACCAGCGGATCGCTATCCTCGATCGTCGAAAGCGCCCCGGCCAGCTGCTGCAGGTTCCAGAACACCGACTCCGGTTGTCGGCCAAAGGCGTACAGGCCCTGCTCATCGAAATAGGCGGCCGTGAACCGGGGGTCGTTGTACGGTAGGAAGCGATAGGGCCCGTAATCGAAGCTCTCGCCGGTCAGGTTCAGGTTGTCGGTGTTCAGCACCCCGTGCACGAACCCCGCGGCCATCCACCGCGCCGCCAACCGCGCCGAGCGTCCCACCACCGCGCGCAGCAGCCCCGCCGGGCCCTCGTCGGCGACCTCGGGGTAGTAGTTTTCCAGCACATGCTCCGCCAGCTGCTTCACCAGGTCCGGCCGTTCGACATAGGCGTGGCGCTGGAAGCTGCCGAAACGGATGTGGCTGTGCGACAGCCGGGTCAGCACCGCGCCCCGCGTCGGGCTCGGCTCGTCGTTGCGCCAGAGCTCTTCGCCTGTCTCCACCAGCGAGAACGCCCGCGAGGTCGGCACGCCCAGCGCCTCCAGCATCTCCGCCGCCAGCACCTCGCGCACCCCGCCCTTCAACGTCAGGCGACCGTCGGCGGTGCGCGACCACGGCGTCTGGCCCGACCCCTTGGTGCCAAGGTCGAGCAGCCGGTCCGTTCTCGTCTCGCGCAACTGAGCGAACAGGAAGCCGCGCCCGTCGCCGAGGTTGGGGTTGTAGTGGCGGAACTGGTGGCCGTGGTAGCGCATGGCCAGCGGCTCGGCTTGATTTCCCGGCAGGGGCGCAAAACTCGCGAACGCCGAGCGCCACTCCGCGTCGTCCAGCCTGTCCAGTCCCACCGTCGCCGCCGCCCGGTCGTTGCGGAAGCGGATGATCTGCTGCGGAAACGCGGCCGGCGCCACCGGATCGGCGAACTCGGGGCCGAGGGCGCTATAGCGTGGGCCGGGTCGATAAAGCGGGGAGACGGGCATCGGCCCTACCTAGACCATTTTCCAATCCGACGGACAGGTCCATGCTATCGCCCAGACTGTATTCCTAGGAAAGTTCGCCTTGTCCCGTCGCCCGACGCTTGAGTTCCTGAAGACCGAAACCGCCTCGGGCTTGATCCTGGGCGCCGCGGCCCTGGCCGCGCTGATCCTGGCCAACTCGCCCTGGTCGACCGCCTACTTCGGCTTCATCCACGCCCCCGTCACCATCCAGGTCGGCGCCTTCCGCGAAGACGCTGAGGTGATCGATTGGATCAAGCACGGCCTGATGGCGGTGTTCTTCTTCGTCGTCGGCATGGAGATCAAGTTCGAGATCCTCAAGGGCGAACTGGCCAATCCCCGGCGTCTGGCCATGCCGGTGCTGGCGGCGGTCGGCGGCATGGCCATCCCGGCGGGCATCTACCTCGCCTTCAACCACGACAACGCCGCCGCCCACGGCGGTTGGGCGGTGCCCACCGCCACCGACATCGCCTTCGCTCTGGCGGCCCTGGCGGCGGTATCCAAGCGCCTGCCCGCCTCCCTGCGCATCTTCCTGCTGACCCTGGCCATCGCCGACGACCTCGGCGCGGTGGCTCTGATCGCCGTGCTGTTTTCCAGCGACGTTCACTGGCAGGCCCTGCTCGGCGCGGGCGCCTGCATCGCCGGCATGGCGGCGCTCGGCCGCTGGCGCTCGGCGCCGTTCCTGTTCTACGCGGCGGGTTTCCTGCTGGCCTGGGGCTTCACCCTGGAGTCCGGCGTCTCGACCTCGGTCACCGGCGTCCTGGCCGCCTTCACCGTGCCGATCGGCCCGCGCCGGCGCGGACAAGAAAGCGTGCTGCGCTATTTCATGGACAGCCTGCACCCCTATGTCGCCTTCGGCATCCTGCCGCTGTTCGCCTTCGCCGCCGCTGGTTTCTCGTTCAGCGGCCTGTCTGGCGGCCACCTGATTTCGCCGATCACCCTGGGGGTGCTCCTGGGCCTGTTTGTCGGCAAGCAGATCGGCGTGTTCGGCGCGGTTCTGATCGCCGTCCTTCTCGGCTTCGGCCGCAAGCCGACCGGCGCCAGCTGGCTGGAGGTCTACGGCGTTTCGCTGCTGTGCGGCGTCGGGTTCACCATGAGCCTGTTCATCGCCGCCCTCGCCTTCCCCGACGCCGACATCGACCATCAGAACCAGGTGCGCCTCGGCGTTGTCCTGGCCTCCGTCCTGTCGGCGGGTGCCGGCATGCTGGTGCTGAGCTGGGCGGGCGGCATCCGCGCCGGCCGCGAGGCCGCCGGCCAGACCTAGAGTCGCCTTGCGTCCAGCTCCCTGCAGGGCTAGAGCGGCGTCAGCATTTTCAGGAGAACTCCCATGGTCGCGATCGGTGTGATCGTTCTGTTCATCGCTGCTTTCGGCGCCCTCAACTATTTCGAGTTCGGCCGTCTCGACTAAACAAACCATGACCGCCGAGCGTGGAGCGGCCCTGGTCACGGGCGCCGGCCGGCGGATCGGGCGCGCCCTGGCTCTGGCTGCCGCCGGCGCCGGCTTCGACGTCGCCATCCATCACCTGCAATCGCACGAAGACGCCCAGAGCCTCGCCGACGAGATCACGGCCCTGGGCCGCCGCGCTCATATCCTCACCGCCGACCTCTCGGTCGATTCTGAAACCCGCGCCCTGATCGCCGACGCCACAAAAGCGCTCGGCCCGATCACCCTCTTGATCAACAACGCCTCGATCTTCGAGGACGACCGCATCGACAGCTTCGACGCCGCAAGCTGGCGATGCCACATGGAGGTCAACCTCCACGCCCCCCTGATGCTGGCCCAGACCTTCGCCGCCGCCCTGCCGGCCGAGCGCCAGGGCCTGATCGTCAACCTGCTTGATCAGCGGGTGTGGAATCCCAACCCGCAGTTCTTCAGCTACAGCCTCAGCAAGGCCGCTCTGTGGTCCGCCACCCAGACCATGGCGCAGGCCCTGGCGCCGCGTATCCGCGTCAACGGCATCGGGCCGGGCCCCACCCTGCCTTCCATCCATCAGACCCAGGCGGCGTTCGACGCCGAGGCCGCTCATGTGCTGCTGGAGCGGCGGGCGGAGCTGCACGATATCGTCGCCGCCGCCCTCTACCTGATTGACGCCTCTTCGGTCACGGGCCAGATGATCGCCGTCGACGGCGGCCAGCACCTGTCCTGGAAAACGCCCGACATCGTTCAACCCTAGGCCGATGAACAAGCTGCCTTTCGCCTCATCCTCGACCATCGTCGCCGGCGCCAAGATCTTCGTGCGCGCCCTCACGGTGCAGGCCGAAATCGGCGTCTATGAGCACGAACACGGCCGCCGTCAGCCCCTGGTGCTGGACGTCGAGCTCGACATGGCCGCGTCCGGCTTCGAGCAGATCGGCGACACCATCAACTACGAGACCATCGGCCAGATCGCCCGCGAGGTCGCCGCGTCCGGCCATATCAAGCTGGTGGAGACCTTCGCCGAACAGGTCGCCCTGGCCTGCATGCGCGATCCTCGCGTGCTCTCCGCCCGCGTCCGCGTCGAGAAGCCCGAGGCCCTGGCCCCCGCCGTCGCCGGCGTCGAGATCCTGCTGCGCCGAGCCTAGCTTGGCTTCCGCAGCGTTTGGCCCCACCATCGGCCGATGAGCGAACCCTATGCCCCCCAGCCCTACGATCCGCCCGATGAGGACGGCATCCTGCCGGCGGTGGTCTACGGCCTCTACTTCCTCGGCCTGATCAATGGCCTCACGATTCCGGTCGGCCTGGTCATCGCCTATGCCAACAAGGCGGGCGCCGGCCCGCGCATGCAGAGCCACTACATCTTCCAGATCCGCACCTTCTGGACCGCCATCGGCTGGTGGATGATCGGCGGCATGCTGATGATCTGGGGGATTCTCCTCATGCTGATCGGCATCGGTTTCGTGATGATGGGCGTCGGCGGACTGATCTTCGCGGTCGGTCACGTCTGGTTCGCCCTGCGCTGCGGACTCGGCGTCATGTACCTGGCGCGCGGCGAGGCCTATCCGCGTCCACGCACTTGGTTGGTTTGACAGAGGATCGAACCGCCAAGCTGAACGTTGCAGAACCCGCCCGCCCCCGCCGGCCCAAGGAAACACGATGAGCCAGACGGAACTGCCGGGTGCCCACGAACCCGACGCCGACGTTAAACAGCCGCGCAAGCCGACCTTGCTGCAGATCATGGGGCCTGGCCTGATCACCGGGGCCTCGGACGACGATCCCAGCGGCATCGCCGCCTACAGCCAGGCCGGCGCCCAGTTCGGCTATCAGATGGGCTGGACCCTGTTGTTCAGCTGGCCTCTGATGTGCGCCATCCAGGAGATCAGCGCCCGCGTCGGCCGCGTCACCGGGCGCGGCATCGCCGGCAATCTCAAGCAGCATTATCCCCTGCCCGTCCTCTACATCCTGGTCGGCCTGCTGGTAGTGGCCAACGTCATCAACCTCGGCGCCGACCTGGGCGCCATGGCGGCGGGCCTCAAGCTGGTGATCGGCGGGCCTCAGTTGCTCTATGTCGCCCTGTTCGGCCTGGTCTCCGGTCTGCTGCAGATTTTCGCCCGCTACTCGCGCTACGTCTCGGTGCTCAAGTGGCTGACCCTCTCCCTGTTCGCCTACATCGCCGTCGCTTTGGTGGTGCATGTGCCCTGGGGCACGGTGGCCTACCGGATGGTCGTGCCCAAGATCGAGTTCAAGGCCGAGTACCTGACCGTGGTCGTCGCCGTGCTCGGCACCACCATCAGCCCCTACCTGTTCTTCTGGCAGGCCGAGGAAGAGGTCGAGGACACCAAGGAGCGCGACGGGGCCAAGCCGCTCGAACGCGCGCCTGAACAGGCCAAGGAAGAATTCCACCGCATCCGCATCGACACCTATGTCGGCATGGGGCTGTCCAGCTTGGTGGCCCTGTTCATCATGGTCACCGCCGCCGCCACCCTCAACGCCAACGGCATCACCAACATCGAAACCTCGGCTCAAGCGGCCGAAGCGCTGCGGCCCATTGCCGGCCAGGCGGCGTTCGTGATCTTCGCCCTCGGCATCGTCGGCACCGGCCTGCTCGCCGTTCCGGTCCTGGCCGGCTCAGCCGCTTTCGCGGTCGGCGAAACCTTCGGCTGGCACGTCGGTCTGGCGCGCAAGGCTCACCGGGCCAAGGCCTTCTACGGCTGCCTGGCCGCCGCCATCGCCATCGGCGTGTTGATGAATATGTCGCCGATTGACCCGATCAAGGCCCTGTTCTGGAGCGCGGTCATCAACGGCGTCGTGGCCGTTCCGATCATGGTTCTGCTGATGCACCTTTCCAGCCGCAAGGAAGCCATGGGCGAATTCACCCTGCCGCCATTCCTCAAGATCGTCGGCTGGATTGCGACTGGGGCCATGGCTCTGGCGGCAGTGGCGATGTTCGCAACTTTCGGCAAATAATAGCGGGAACCTTTTGCCGTTTCGCGGCGCCCGAGCGCCGCGCGCGGAATCTAACCCGTTGTCTAACAAGGCTATTCAGCCTGGGTTCATGCACCGCGCCTTATCTTCAGGTCAACGCTCGGGCAATCCGCCCTGGCATCGATTTAGGAGGCGACCATGAATAAGTTTTTGACCGGCGCCCTGGCGGCCCTGACGATCGGCGGCTCACTCGCCGCCACCACTGTCCCCGCTTCGGCCCAGCCGCACGGCGGCTATCACGGCGGTCGCGGCGGCGACGATGGCGGTTATCGCGGCGGCTACGGCGGCGGTTATCGGGGCAATGACGCCCTAGGCGCCGGCCTCGTCGGTCTGGCCCTCGGCGCGGCCCTAGCCGGCGGCAATGTAGGCTATGGCTATGGCGCGCCGGGCTATTACGCTCCCGGCTACCACGCCGCGCCGCGCTGCCGCATGGAGATGCGCTGGAACCCCCGCTGGGGCGGCTATGAGCGCGTCCGCGTCTGCTACTAGACGCTGGCTAGGCTGAAATCAGGCCCTCGCGATCCGTCGCGGGGGCCTTTTTCACGTCTCGCGCTGAGCGTTGGCCTTCAGTCGCTGCGCCACCGCGGCGCCGACCCAGCTCACCAGACTGACCACGATCGAGCCCAGCAGGGCGGCGACGAAGCCGTTCACGTGGAAGCCGCGCAGGAACACCGCCGTCAGAGCCAGCATGCCGGCGTTGATCACCAGCAGGAACAGCCCCAGCGTCAGGATGCTGATCGGCAGGGTCAGGATGATCAGCACCGGCCGCACCACCGCATTGATGATGCCCAGGATCAGCGCGGCGGCCAGCAAGTAGCCGAAGCTGCCCACCGATATTCCCGGCACGAGATTGGCGGCGGCCGACAGGCCTCCGGCGGCGAAGGCGAAGCGGATCAGCATCCCGGTCATGGCCGGCTCCTCAGCTGACGTGGAAGTCGTGGTAGCGCTCGGTCTCGTGATCGTAGATCTGAATCGCGTCCCCGGAGAAGACGCCCTTGAAATGCTTTTCGGAGGCGTAATCGTAGCCCGAGAAACCCTCCGCCTCCATATCCAGCTGGATGTAGCGCTCGGTGACCGAATGGTAGAGCGCGTCCGGCCGGCCGCTGATGCGCGCGCCCGATCCGCCCTCGATCACGTCCACGGCGTCGGCGCGCACCACGCCGCCCACCGGGATTTCGCGCTTGGCGTCGTGGTCGAACACATGGGGAAGGTCCGGCGCGCGTTCAGCGACGCCGCCATGAAGGCGACCATGTAGCGATGTTCCGGCTTCATTGACGTTCCTGGCCCTCGTGAACACAGCTTGTAGGCCGGATTTTGCATGAATCGATAGTCCGCTGGCGTGGTGTAGGCTGCGCCGATCATCGAGAGTCGCCTGCCGGAGGGCGCATGCCCCACACCTCGCCGCAATCCAAGTCCGCCAGCTACCGGCTGGCGATCGAAGACCCAGACTTCCTGCACCGCGACGAGCTTCGCGGACTGCGGCTGCAACTGGAGTACGACAAGCCGGAAATCCTGCTGCGCGAATGGGGCGTCCGGTCGACCATCATCGTATTCGGCAGCGCCCGCATCCCCTCGCCTGAGCGGGCCCGGGCGATCCGCAAGGCGGCGGGCGGCGAGCTGGACGACGCCGCCGAGGCCCTGCTGACCAAACACGTCGCCTACTATCAGCAGTCGCGCGAGTTCGGCCGCATCGCGTCGGAGCGGGGTGGCGCCTTTGCCCCGGTCGATCGCTGGCGCGACAACGTCATAGCAACCGGTGGCGGCCCGGGCATCATGGAGGCCGCCAATCGCGGCGCGCACGAGGCCGGCGCCCCGACCATCGGCTTCAACATCAACCTGCCCGCCGAGCAGTTCCCCAATCCCTACACCACGCCCGAGTTCACTTTCCGTTTCCAGTATTTCGGCATGCGCAAGATGCACATGGCCATACGCACCAACGCCCTGGTGGTGTTTCCCGGCGGCTTCGGCACCCTGGACGAAATGTTCGAGCTGCTGACGTTGCAGCAGACCGGCAAGGCCCCGGCCTCGCCCATCGTGCTGATGGACGAGGCCTATTGGCGCAAGTTGATCAATTTCCAGATGCTGATCGACGACGGCATGATCCGCGAAGCCGACATGAATCTATTCTGCTTCGCCGAGACCGCGGAACAGGCCTGGAGCGCCCTGGTGGAGCGCGGCCTGCGCCACCTGGCCCCGCCGCGCTAACCTTCCGTCAGTCCGGCCGCCTTGAGCTCGGCGCGCGCCGCCGCCAGGTCACCCTGCATCTTGGGGCTATGCAGCATCTCGACCGCCAGCGTCGTCCCCATCGCTTGGGAGGCCACCGTATCGCTGCGGTAGTGCAGGCCGCAAACTAGGCGGCTGTAGCCGTATTCCTGGGCGCGCTGCAGGATCGTATCCGCCTTGTCCGGCATCAGGTCGGCCAGGACCACGCCCAGCGAGAAGCCGACGATGGTGTGACCGCTAGGATAGGATGTCAGGGGATTGGCGCTCGGCTTGTAGTCGCAGCCGCGGATCGTCGGGTCTGCTTTCCAGGGGCGCGGCCGCTTGAACACGTCCTTGGCGCGGGTCGCGGCAATCTCCTGGTCGTTCATCACCGCGTCCAACACCTTCGCGGTGGCCGGTAGTTGGCTCATATCGAACTTCAGCCCGAGCGCGCCGACGAACAGGCGCCAGTCCTCATGCGTATCGTCCCACACCGCCTGATCGAACTGCCCGCCGGTTCGATGGTCCTGGATAATATGCAATTCGGCCAGTTCGGCCTTCTCCGCGGCCGAGCCGACTGCCGGCGGGGGCGGGAGCAGGCGCGCCGCGTCGATGTCCCCAGGCGTCAGGATCATCAGCATTTGTTGCGGCTTGGCGGCTGGGGGCGTTTGGGCCAAGGCGCCGCACCCTAGGACGAGCAGACCGCCGGCGAGGAGGACCGAGCGAAGCATGGATGTCTCCTGTGGGATCAAACGAAATCGGCGGCCCCGGGGGGCCGCCGACGCAGGCGTTCTAGAAGGCGACTTTCAGAGTCACCTGATAGCCGGTCCCGATGTCGTAGACGTACTGGTTCAGGTTGGCCTTGCCGGCCACGGTCGGCGTGGTCGCCAGGACGTTGGTGCCCGGGAGGTAGGTCTTTCCGGAAACGCCCGTGATGCCTTTGCGGTTGGCCAGGTTCAGGACCTGACCCTGCAGGCTGTAGTTCTTCCAGCTGTAGGTTCCGCTGAAATTGAAGTCAGCGTACGCGTCGACGGTCCCGCCCGGCAGCAGGGTGGCGGTGGCGGCATTGACCGAATAGGCCCCTTGCCACTTGCCCGTCAGGTTCATGACCAAGCGGCTATCCGACAGGCCGACGTTGCTCCATTCCGAGCGCAGCCCCCCGGCCGCCGTCCAGCGCGGCGCCCCGGCGATCTGCTGGCCGTTGGCCAGCGGCAGGACCGGGTCGTTCTTACCGACCGCGTTGTTGCGGCCGTAGTTGGCGAACACACTAAAGCCGTAGGGCAGAACATAGGTGCCCTGGACCTCGACGCCCGAGAAGGTCGCCCCGCCGCTGTTGGTGGTAAAGGTCTGGCCATTGAGTGGGCTGCCCGGATCGGAAATCGTCTGGCTTTGCAGCTTGTGCTTGAAGTCGATGTAGTAGACGTCGCCGTCGAAGCTGAACTTGCCGGCGCTGAAAACGGTGCCGAGCTGATAGTTGGTCGACTCCTGCGGAATGACGTTCACGCTTCCCGGATTGGCGACGTTGAAGACACTGACGTCGGGGACCAGGAAGCCCTGGGCATACTGGGCGTAGATCGCCCAGTTGCTGCGCAAACGATAGTTGGCGGTCAGGAACGGCAGGGTTTTCTTGAACGTCGGGCTGACAAAGACCGGTTGCAAAACCTTGGCGTCGTCGGGCGCATGGACGAACAGGTTGAAGTTCACGAACTTGACGCCGGGTGTGACAGTCAGGGCTTCGGTCGGCCTCCATTGGAACTGGGCGAATATTTGGTACTGATGCCAGCCCGAGTACTCTAGGTTGTTGATATAGAGCGGGACCTGGCACGAGCCGTTGCTCTGAACCCCATAGCCTTGAGCCGCGCAGGTCGTACCGGTGGGCAGATTCTTGGTCGAGGTCTCGCGGTAATCGAGCTTGTTGGTCAGCATGTCGATGTCGGTCTTGCCGCGCTCGGTGTTCGTATATTCGTACATCGCGCCGATCGTCGCCGTGCCGATCGAGAAGTCCTTATCGAAACGCAGGATGTCGCCAGACACCCGGTACTGGTTGCGCTTCAGATAGCCTGGCAGGCCGAACACCTGGGCCGAAGCCGCATAGGCTGAGCCCGCGGCGGGATAGGCCGCCGGCGGGTTGATCGTCACCAGATTGGCCTTGTTCAGGGCCGCGCCGCCGTCGCCCGTCACTAGGGTCAAGGATTGGTCAGCCGTCGCGTCGTTGGCGGCGTAGGTGTTGTTGACGTAGGCGTAGGTGTAGGTGGTGTTTTCGAGCTTAAACCCTTGCCCGAAATCATAGTTTTCCTTCAGGTATGAAAAATCGGCCGTCTTGTTGGTGTAGTTGTAGCCCTTATAGGTCTGCAGGGTCGGGTCGTTGCTGAGCGCGAACCGCTTACCATAGACGGTGGTCTGCGCGACACTGGCGATCGAGTTGCTGTCGCCCTGGTTGTAGAAATTCTTGTTCCACGTGTAGAGCGCCGTCACGGTCAGGTTGTTGGTCACGGGCAGCGTGCCCTTCAGGAAGATGTTTTGGCCCTTGCTGGGGCTGTTCGTGAGATAGCCCTGCGTGGCGTAGGACATGTAGTTGGCCATCACGTTGAGGCCGCGCATCTGCGCCAGCGGACCCGAAGCGACCGTCGTAGCACTCAGCCATGTGCCGAAACTGGCGGTTGTCGCGGTTTGCCGGAAGCTGGGCTTGGTCTCGAAAGGCAGCGAGAACAGATTGACCTGGCCGCCGAAGTTCGCCTGACCGAGTTCGGTGGCGCCGCCCGGGCCCCGCTCGATGATGACCGCGCCGATGGTCGACGACGGGAAGAAGGAATTGGCGTGGTGCGACGGGCCGTTGGCGTCGCCCCAGGCGATGCCGTCGTAGGTGACGTTGAACGTTCCGTCTTTAAAGCCGCGCAGCGAGAGTTTGGCGCCGTCCGTCGAGCCGGGGCCATTCGGATTGGGCGTGGAGGACATCGACGGCGCCAGGGTGGCGGTGGTCGTGTAGTCGCCGACGCGCGGCGCGACCTCTTCGATCTGCTTGCGGCTAATCAGCGCCGTGGGCTCAGTGGCGTTGAGTGAGGACTTGACCGGCGCAACGTCGGCAGCTTGCCCCTTGGGCGCGGTCACCACGATGGCTGTCACTTCGGTGTCCGTGACGGGAGCGTCGGCCGTGGCGACGGCGTCAGCCGCTTGAGCCGCGCCCGCGGCGGCCAGCATTAGAGCGATGCTTGCGCCCGCTAGGAGGCGGGTCAGGAAAATGTCGTGGCGAGTCATGCGGATTGTCCCCTTTTTTATCGATGGGGCCGCAGCGCGCAGGTCGAGACCTGTCACGGAGTGAGCAGCAACATACCGGTCCGACATGTGCGGAGATGTCGAAGCGAACGCTCTGAATCCTTTCTCAGGACCCCCAGCGGCGCTTTAATCACTCGGTGATATTGACTCAAATGAAGTGTCGTTGACGAATTCAAGACAGTTTTACTTAAATCGATCCGCACAGAGACCAATTCGGACCAGCCGCCCAATTCGCCTGCGTAGGGAGGCGGCGTGCGCAGACGCGCAAGTTCTGTATAACGGCTCGTCGGCCAAGCTCGGGCGCACCGACCTGTCGCCGCCTGGAGGCGACTCATGGGGAATACGGAATGGACGACGACAGCGCTTCGGCCGGAACGGCGATCGGACTGAGGCGGCGCGCCTTTATGATGCAGGGCCTTGGCGCAGGACTAACCGTCGGCATGTTGGGCGCTTCGCCTGCTCGGGCGGCGACGTCCGGTGTGCCGTCGGAAGGGCGACTGGCCTTTCAGGTTTGGCGCAAGAGCGCCCACATCGGCCAGCACACCCTGCGGTTCGACCAGGATGGCGACAGCCTCACGGTCCATATCGACGTCAATATCGTCGTCCGGGTCGGTCCGGTGCCGGTGATGCGATACACCCACAGCGCCCGGGAGCACTGGCAAGGCGGCCGGTTCCAGGGTCTGGAAGCGACCACCCACTCCAACATGGATAAGCAGTCTGTCGTCGCCAAGCGGACCGCCGACGGCATCTATATCCAGCCGGTCGCCCGCGCGCCCTACACGACATCCGGCGACACCCTGCCCATGACTCACTGGAACCGGCAGGTGATGAAGGCCCCGCTTTTCAATCCCGACAATGGCAAGCTGCTGCGCGAGACCAGCCGTTCTGTAAAGGGTGAAGAGATGGTCAAGCTGGCCGATGGATCGAGCGTCCGCGCCACCCGCTACGGCGTTGTCGGCGACGCCACGCTTGACGATTGGTATGACGTCAATGACGTGTGGACCGCCCTCCACAGCCGGGTCGTAGACGGCTCCTACATCGAGTACCTGCGCCTTTAATCACGGACCAAGCAAAGAAACGGACCGCGTCCGATCTCAGGGGGGAGACGATATCGGGCGCGGTCCGCAAGTCGCCTTCGGCTAGACCCCGAAAGCAGGACCTGGGTGAGGTCCATTCGAAATCAAAGGGTCAGCGCCTCATCATCGGCCCGTGGCCCATGCGCCCGCCGCGGCCCTCGCGCCCGGCCATCATCATGGGCAGGGCGTCGAAGGCCCGACGCTGATCGGGATTCAGGGCCGCGTAGAACGTCTTGGTGGCGGAGGCCACCTTCTGGAAGCGCGTCTGACGATCGGCCATCTGCGCCGCCATGCGGTCGAGGCGTTGAGGCGTCGTCATCGGCGCGTCCTGCGGATCGCGATTCGGCCGGCCCGGCCTATCGCCGTCCATCGGTGGCGCGACGGCTGTCAGATAGGCGCGAAAGGCGGCTTCCTGATCGGGTTTGATGGCCAGCACATCGTGCAACGTCTTTTCCCGCCGCGCCCGCATCGCCTCCATCATCTTACCGCGATCCATACCGGGCATGCCGGCCATGCCCGGTCCGTGCTGCCCCGCTCCCGGCGGGGTGGGGCGGTCCTGGGCCATGCTGATCGATCCTGCCGTCACAACGCCCAGGCACAAGGCTCCGGCGACGGCGGCGTGTTTCCAATAGCGATTCATATTCCGATAGCTCCTCTAGGGGCACCCAATGACCCTATGGAACCAGTCCCGCGTCATTGAGCGATGTCATGGACGATGACTTTTGCGTCGGTTTATGTCCGCCTCGGCGATCTTCGCCTTTTTGCCGCCGCACCCAGCTGGAAAGCGAGACGCAACTTTCTTGACGGCAGGGTCTGACGCTTTGCCTATCGCGACTGCATCTGATATTCACTCTCAGGTAGCGCATGCCGGAAGGACCTCTTAGGGCGATGAATGTGCAGTGGCGTCAGTTGGATCAACCGCAAGAGATTGCCGCCCCGGCGGCGGGACTCATTCGGCTGAGCGACGCCCGGCGCGGGGATCGCGGCGTGGTGATCGCGGTGTCGCCCGCGGGTATCAACGGCGTCGGCAGCGCTGAAAGCGAAGAGCTGGAGCGGCGGCTGCTGGAGATCGGCTTCGTCGAAGGCGCCAAGGTCGAGATTCTGCACGAAGGCTTCATCGGCCGCGACCCGATCGCCGTGCGCCTGGACGACATGCGCGTGGCCCTGCGTCGGCGCGAGGCGCAGGGCGTGCTGATCACCCTGAGCGCCGAATGAATGCGCCTGTGCCCGTCCGCGACCTGCGCCTGGCGCTGGTCGGCAATCCCAACAGCGGCAAGACCGCCCTGTTCAACGCCCTGACCGGCGGCCGCGCCAAGGTGGCCAACTACGCGGGCGTCACCGTCGAGCGCAAGGAAGGCTTCCTGACCTCGCCGGCCGGCCGCAAGGTCTCGGTGCTCGACCTGCCCGGCACCTACTCCTTGCGGGCGCGCAGCCCCGACGAGGAAGTCACCCGCGACGTGGTGCTCGGCCAGCGCGCCGGGGAAAGCCCGCCGGACCTTTTGGTGTGCGTGGCCGACGCGACCAACCTGCGCCTCGTTTTGCGCCTGATCCTGGAGCTGAAGCAGACCGGGCAGCCGGCGGTGCTGGCGCTGAACATGATCGACATCGCCCAGCGCCAGGGCATCGATATCGACATTCCCGCCCTGTCGCGCGAGCTGGGCATGCCGGTGGTGACCACCGTGGCCACGCGCAAGCGCGGCATCGAGGACCTGCTGGCGGCCATCGACACCCTGGCCGACGCCAAGGCGGAGCACGGCGTGTCTGCCTGGCATGCGCCCTCGGCCAAGGAGATCCGCGACAGCCATCGCGAGGCCGAGCGGATCATCAAGATCGCAGTCCTGCCGCCCAAGCGGCCCGACACCTGGACCGGCAAGATCGACGACGTGCTGCTGCACCCGGTGTCCGGCATCCTGATCCTGCTGGCGATCCTGTTTTTGATGTTCCAGGCGGTGTTCAGCTGGGCGACGCCGGCGATGGACATGATCTCGGGCGCCTTCGAATGGCTGTCGGCGCAGGTGGTGCACTATGTGCCGGACGGGATGCTGCAGAGCCTTTTGGCCAACGGCGTCATCTCGGGGGTCGGCAGCGTGCTGGTGTTCCTGCCGCAGATCATGATCCTGTTCTTCTTCATCATCCTGCTGGAAGACTTCGGCTACATGGCCCGGGCCGCGTTCCTGATGGACCGGATCATGGGCGGCGCGGGGCTGCACGGCCGGGCGTTCATCCCCCTGCTGTCCTCCTTCGCCTGCGCTATCCCGGGGATCATGTCGGCGCGGGTGATCGACCAGAAGCGCGACCGGCTGACCACGATCATGGTGGCGCCGCTGATGACCTGTTCGGCGCGAATCCCGGTCTACACCCTGATCATCTCGGCCTTCATCCCGCGCCGTCAGGTGTGGGGCTTCATCAACCTGCAGGGGCTGGTGATGCTGGGGCTGTATGTCGCCGGAGCGGTCAGCGCCCTGGCGGTGGCCTTCGTGTTCCGCAAGATCTTCTGGAGAGGCGCGGCCGAGCCTTTCATCATGGAGCTGCCGGCCTACAAGATGCCGGACGCCAAGAACGTGGCGCGCAACGTGCTGCTGCGGGCGCAGATCTTCCTCAACCGCGCCGGCACGATCATCCTGTCGATGATGGTGCTGATCTGGTTCCTGTCGACGGTGCCGTTCAAGCCCGCCGGCGCACCCGGCCCGGCCATCGACTACTCGTTCGCCGGCATGATCGGCCACTGGCTGCAGCCGCTGCTGGCCCCGATCGGGTTCAACTGGCAGATGGCGGTCGCCCTGGTCCCCGGCATGGCCGCGCGCGAAGTCGCGGTCGGGGCGTTGGCCACCGTCTACGCGATCGGTGACGGCCAGCCCGGGCAGCTGGCCACGACGCTTTCCAACCGGTGGTCGCTGCCCACCGCCCTGTCGTTCCTGGCCTGGTACATCTTCGCCCCGCAATGCGCCTCGACCCTGGCGGTGGTGAAGCGAGAGACCAACGCCTGGCGCTGGCCGATCATCATGTTCGTCTACATGATCGCCCTGGCCTATATCGCCGCCCTGATCACCTTCCAGGTCGCCTCGCGCTTCTGAATCGGGCGGTTCGCGGGGCGCCCGCGCCGACACGGCGTTGTGCGGCTGGGATTCGTCCGAATCGGGAGATTTTGTACAGGCTAGAAAAGACTTACCTTGCCGCCCGCACGCGGCGCAAAGCAGGGATATCAAGGGGTTAGCCAAGCTTGGCCGGAACGGCATGAGGGCCTACCATCTTGGCAGTTGATCTATGGGGCTTAGGTTTGCGACAAGACGCTGACGCATCCGACAACGACTTCAAACGTTGGCTGCTCACGGTGGCGAGGCAGGACCCTCACCGAGGAGAGGCATGAGGCGTAAGGTCGTCATTTCGACAGCGGGATCGTTGGGGGACCTCAATCCCTTCATCGCCCTGGCGCTTGACTTGAAGGCGCGCGGCTACGATCCCCTGATCGCCAGCCAACAGGAATTCCGCGCCAAGATCGAGGCCGAGCAGATCGCCTTCCACCCCCTGCGCCCCGGCGTCGAGGACGTGAAGCGCGAGCTGGGCATCGACGAACAGACCATCTTCCGCAAGGCCACCAACGGCTCGTCAGGCCTGCCGTTCGTGGTGCGTCGGATCGCCATGCCGTTCCTGCGCCGCGCCTATGAGGACATGATGTCGGCGACGCAAGGCGCGTCCCTGGTGGTGACCCACCCGTCCGCCTTCGCCGCCCGCCTGGCCGCCGAGAACCGCGGCCTTTTGTGGATGTCGGCGGTGCTGGCCCCGTTCGGCCTGATGTCCAACGACGACCCGCCGGTGCTGTCGACCGCGCCTGGCCTCGCGTTCCTGCGCGAGATGACCAACGCCCGCTCCGACGCCGCCCTGCTGGGCGTGGTCAAGAAGGTGCTGGATCCCTGGACCGCGCCGTTCCAGCAGCTGCGCCGCGAGCTCGGCCTTCCGCCGGTGATCAACCCGCTGTTCGAAGGGCAGTTCTCGCCCTACGCCACCCTGGCGCTCTATTCCAAATGGATGGGCGATCTGCAGCCTGACCACCCGGTCAACTGCGACATCACCGGCTTCGTGTTCTACGACCGCCCGCCGGGCGCGCCCAATGTGCTGCCCGACGACATGAAGGCGTTCCTGGCCGCCGGCCCGCCGCCGCTGGTGTTCACGCTGGGCACCGCCCTGGTCAACGATCCGGGTGACTTCTACGAGCGCAGTCTGAAGACCGCCCAGACGCTCGGCCGCCGCGCCGTGTTCCTCGGGCTGGACAAAGACTCGCCGGACAAGGCCGACCGCTTGCGCCGCTCGCTGCCGGACACCGTGTTCGCCGCCGGTTATGTGCCCCATTCCCTGGTGTTCCCCCACGCCGAAGCCATCGTTCACCACGGCGGGGTCGGCACCACCGCCCAGGCCCTGCGCGCCGGCAAGCCGCAGCTGATCACGCCCTTCGCCGGCGACCAGCCGGACAATGCCATGCGCATGTGCCGCCTGGGCGTGGCCCGCCAGCTGACGCCGGGCGCCTATACCCCGCGCCGCGCCGCCGCCGACCTGGCCGCCCTGACCAGCGATCCTGCGTTGACGAGGCGCGCGGCCGAGATCGGCCGCGACGTTGCCGCCGAACGCGGCGCCTCGGTCGCCGCCGACCTGATCGAGGCGATGCTGAACGCGCAAAGCCCGCGGCAGGGTTTGGCTTAGACTCACCTCCCCCACCGAAGGTGGCGGGAGGGGGACCGCCCGCTGGAAAGCGGGGGGTGGAGGGGGCAAGCCCCGCCAATATCGTTAGCCGGAATCCAGATCGGGTGTTGTTGGCGGCGTGCGCCGGCCTTCCCCCTCCACCGCTGGCTCTTCGCTCCGCTCGGCCAGCGGTCCGTCCGGATCAATCGCATGCGATTGACCGAACCCCGACGCTTCGCGGGGGAGGTGACGCTGGCGGCGGAATCGGCTTTGGCCTCTGCCTCGACGACCGGGGCCCCGTCATAGCTTTGCGCCGCCGCCGGGGCCGCCAGGGCGGCCGCGGAGCAAAGCGTCAATGACAGCAGAGGGATTTTCATCCCGTTATACAGCCCCGGCTGGGGCCTTGTTCCGGCGGCCGCCGCCGCCGCCCGCCCTACCCCGCCACAGCCTCCAGAGCCGGATAGTCCACATAGCCCTGCCCCGTGCGGCCGTAGAAGGTGGCGAAGTCGGGCGGGTTCAGCGCGGCGCCGGTGCGCAGGCGTTCCGGCAAATCCGGGTTGGCGATGAAGGCCTTGCCGAAGGAGACGGCGTCGGCCCAGCCGGCGTCCAGGGCCTGCTGGGCGGTCTCGCCGGTGAAGCCCTCGTTGGCGATGTAGACGCCGCCGAAGGCCTGTTTGAGCTCGTGGCCGAGGCTGTCGGCGGCCTGGTGTTCGCGCGCGACGATGAAGGCGAGCTTGCGCTTGCCAAGCTCTCTGGCGACGTGGCCGAAGACGGCGGCGGGATCGCTGTCGCCCATGCCGTGGGCGTCGCCGCGCGGAGCCAGGTGCATGCCGACGCGGCCGGCGCCCCAGACGGAGATGGCGGCGTCGGTCACTTCCAGGAGCAGGCGGGCGCGGTTCTCGATCGAGCCGCCGTAGTCGTCGGTTCTGAGGTTGGAGGAATCCTGCAGGAATTGGTCGAGCAGGTAGCCGTTGGCGCCGTGGATTTCGACGCCGTCGAAGCCGGCTTCAAGCGCGTTCTGGGCGCCGATGCGGAAGTCCTCGATCACGCCGGGCAACTCATGGGCTTCGAGGGCGCGGGGGACGGGGTAGCCGCGCTCGGGGCGCAGGAGCGAGACGTGGCCGGTTGCGGCGACGGCGCTGGGGGCGACCGGGGGCTCGCCGTTCAGGAAATAGGGATCGGAGATGCGGCCGACGTGCCAGAGCTGAAGCACGATGCGGCCGCCTTGGTCGTGGACGGCGCGGGTGACGGCTTTCCAGCCTTGGGTCTGTTCGGGGCTCCAGGCTCCGGGGACGCCTTCGTAGCCGACGCCCCAGGGGGTGACGGGGGTGGCCTCGGTGAGGATCAGACCGGCGGAGGCGCGCTGGGCGTAATACTGGGCCATCAGGGCATTGGGGATGTGGCCCGGCAGGTCGGCGCGCAGGCGGGTCAGCGGCGACATGACGATGCGGTTGGGCAGGTGCAGGTCGCCGGCGATCAGGGGGTCGAACAGGGTGGGCATGGGTGTGGGTCCGGGCGCGAGGCTGCAACCGCCGCGGTGGCGCGGCGTGGAGATCAGCTAGGCATGGACGGGCGCGGCGTCCAGGGGCGTCCGGGCGGGATTATCTGATAGCGGCGATAGAGGGAGTGGTGGGACGTGCGCCGGCATGCCCTCTCCACCACTTCGTGGTCCCCCTCTCCCGCGAGCGGGAGAGGTCGCACTTCTGCTATCTTCTGAAGACTGCTGCGAGTTCGACGTGGGGGGACCAGAGGAACTGGTCGACGACCATGACGGTGTGCAGCTTGAGGCCGCCGTCGACCAGGATGCGGGCGTCGCGGGCGAAGGTGGCGGGGTCGCAGGAGATGGCGACGACGGTTTCGACCTTTGACGCGGCGATCTGTTTGGACTGCAGGTCGGCGCCGGCTCTCGGCGGGTCGAACAGAACGGCGTCGATCTTCTTGAAGTCCTGGGTCAGGACCGGGCGGCGGAACAGGTCGCGGGCTTCGCCGGTGATGCTCTTGAGGCCGGGGGCCGAGGCGGTGGCGGCCAGCAGGGCCTTGATGGCAAGGGCGTCCGAGTCGACAGCATAGACCGGGGCGATGGAGGCCAGGCGGAAGGTGAAGGCCCCGGAGCCGCAGAACAGGTCGGCGATGCGCCTGGCCCCGTGCAGGTTGCGCACGGCGAAGTCGGCCATGGCGGCCTCGGCTTCGGGCACGGCCTGGAGGAAGCCGCCGGCCGGCAGGGCGACGGAGGCCGGGCCGAGGCGGACCATGGGCTGGCGGGCCATGAAGATCATCTCCCCCGCCATGGTGACGCGGGCGAAGTCGGATTCAATGGCGATGCGGGCGGCGCGGACGCGGGCGTCGGCGCTGAGGCCGCCGCTCTTGGCCTCGACCCCGGTGACGTCGATGTCCAGCCCGGTGTCGGTGAGGGTGATGTGCAGGGTCGGCGCCGACTTGGGATGCTCCAGGAACGGGACGGCCAGGCGGCGCAGAGCCGGCAGGGCGGCGACCAGGCGCGGATCGGCGATGGGACAGACCTCGATATCCACTAGCGACCAGGAGCGGCGCTCCTTGTAGCCGAGGCGGACCGGGCCCTTGTCGCCTTTGCGGGCGTGCAGGGCGAGGCGGCGGCGCGAGCCGGGGGGCGCGGCGTAGGGGCTGGTGAACTCGGCCTCAAGCTTCTCGCGGCCGAGGGCCTCGACCACCTTCTCCTGCTTCCAGGCGAGGTAGGGGGCGTGGTCCCAGTGCTGCAAAGCGCAACCGCCGCAGACGCCGAAGTGTGGACAGGGCGGGGTCACGCGGTCGTCGCTGGGGGCGATGACGTCGATCAGTTCGCCGCGCTCGCCGTGGGCCTGGGCGCGGATGGCCTCGCCGGGCAGGGTGTAGGGCACGAACAGGCTATCGCCGTCGACGGTGCGGCAGACGCCGTCCCCCTGGCCGCCGACGCGCAGCACCGATGCGTCGATCGGACCTTCAAGCTTAGCCATGGATGGGGAACTACCTTTGCCGTCGCGGCATTATGTGAGGGAGCCGACAGAGTGGACCGAAACCCCCTCCCCCGGCGTTGTAATCAAGATGAACGAACATGAACGGCCCGCTCAAGTTTCGTTCAGGCGCGCGCAGGTACCTTAGCACCATACCGCAGCGTCTAGAGGAAGCGGATCGGCCGTAACCAAGGAGAATAACATGCGGAAGTTTCTCATTCTGGCCAGTGTCGCCGCGATGGCGGTCCCGGCCCTGACCATCACCCTGACCCCTGTCGAAGTCTCTGCCTCGGCGCGGGGTTGCCGCAACACCGGCACCGCCCTCGGCGGCGTCGGCGGCGCGGTGATCGGTTCCAACCTGGCCAGCGGCGGCGGCCGCACCGGCGGTGCCATCATCGGCGGCCTGGTGGGCGCCGTGGCGGGTCACGAGATCGCCAAGAGCAACTGCGATCCCGACCGCACCACCTATCGCGCGGCATGCCGCAACGAAACCCGATACCGGAACCACCGGGCCTACGACGTCCGCGTCTGCCAAGGACGCGACGGAGTTTGGCGCGCGGTCTAGTCCGGCCCAATCTTCTGAGGAGTTGAACCGATGATGAAGTCCACCACGATCGCCAAGGGCGCCTTCGGCGCCGCCTTGGCCGCCATGACCCTGATCGGCGCCTCGGCGCTGCCCAGCGTGGCGGCGGCCCAGGATTGCTCCGTGCCCTCGACCGTCGGCGGCCTGGCCGGCGCCGGGCTCGGCGCCCTGGTCGGCGCCAACGCGGGGCGCAGCATGAGCGGCTGCGACTGTCAGCAGCAGGCTTACTACAACAACCAGCCGCAGTATCAGCAGGGCTACCAGCAGGGCTACTACGCCCCGCCGGCGCCGCAGGCCTACTACGCGCCGCCGCCGCAGACTTACTATGAGCCGGCACCGCAGCCTTACTACTCCCCCTCTTACGCCTATGCCCCGACCTACTACGATCCGGGTCCGGCGATCGTGATCGCGCCAGGCTACTACGGCGGGCGCGGCTACTACGGCGGCGGGCGCCACTATCGCGGCGGTCGCCGCTGGTAGGCTCCGCCTGACCTGAAGACCGAAGAGCCGTCCGCCTCGCGCGGGCGGCTTTTTCGTTTGCGGGGCCGCGATGGCGTGTAAAAGCGCGTAGCAACGCTCAGAGGAAACGCGCCGTGGCCGACGAACCCATCAACCTTGCCGCCGAACTGATCGCCGTGCGGGCGACGCTCCAGGTGCTGATCGCGGTGCTGGAGCGCGCGGGCGCGCCGGGCCTGATCGAGGCGCTGCGCGAGCAGACCCAGCACATCATCTCGGGCGACGCCCTGGTGCTGCCGGCGGCGGTGGCGACGCGTGACATCTACGCCAAGGACATCCGCGACTACGCGCTGCAGATCATCGCCGAGACCCGGGCGATGGCCCCGCCGCTGGACACGCCGCCCTCAAACTAGGTTCGGCTGAGGATCTGGCGGAAGACCAGGATCAGATTGTTGGCCGGCATGGCGATGCGCTCGTCGAAGGCCAGACCGTGGCCGGCGGCCAGCGCCTTGACGTCCTCGAGGCGGCGCAAGCCCCAGGCGGGGTCGCGGCTCTTGAGGCTGGCGTCGAAGGCCAGGTTGGAGGGGGCGGTCTCGATCCCGTCCTCGATATAGGGCCCGTACAGGATCAGCAGGCCGTTCCGGGGCAGCAGTCGCCCCGCCCCGGCCATCAGGCCCTGGGCCGCCGACCACGGCGAGATGTGGATCATGTTGATGTTGACCACGGCGTCGGCGCGGCCGACCGGCCAGGAGGCCTGGTCGGCGGCGTCCAGGCGCAGGGGCGGCAGAAGGTTGGGCAGGGCTGAGGCGTCGCGCCAGGCGGCGATGCTGGCCAGGGCCGCTTCGTCGGGATCGGTGGGCTGCCAGGTCAGGTGCGGCAGGGCGCCGGCCAGGAAGGCGGCGTGCTCTCCGGCCCCGGCGGCGATCTCAAGCACCAGGCCTCCGGAAGGCAGGCGCGGGCGGATGACCTGCAGGATCGGGCCGCGGTTGCGGTTGGTGGCGGGTGAGGTGAAGGCGCCGGGCGGAACTGAGTCGCTCATCGGCGCAGTTTAGCGCCTAGGCCCGCAGCGCGCTCGGCTGGGATTCGGCGCGGGCGGCCAGGACGGTGTCGATGGTCTTGAACAGCTTGCCGATGTCGAACGGCTTGGCGACCACGCCGTCCATGCCCGCGGCGTCGTACTCGCCGACCTGATGGGTCATGGCGTTGGCGGTCACGGCGAGGATCGGGGTGCGGGCGCGGCCGGTCTCGGCCTCGCGGCGACGGATCAGGCGGGTGGCCTCGACGCCGCCCATCTCAGGCATCTGGATGTCCATCAGGACGATGTCCCAGGTCTGGCTCTCCCAGGCGTCCAGCGCCTCGCGGCCATTCTCGACCAGGGTCGGGACGATGCCGGCGGGGGCCAGCAGCATCTTCAGCACCATCTGATTGGTGACGTTGTCCTCGGCCGCGAGGACGCGCAGTTCGGCGATGGGCGCCTCCTTGGCCGAGGCTTCGGAGGCCAAGGCCGGGGTTTCGACGCGCTCGAGCGGCAGGCTGAGGGTGAAGGCCGAGCCCTGGCCGCGGGTGCTGGCGGCCTCGATGGACCCGCGCATCAGGGCGGTCAGGCGGCTGCAGATGGCCAGGCCCACGCCCATGCCGCCGTGGCGGCGGGTGGCGGAGGCGTCGACCTGGTAAAAGCCCTCGAACAGATGGGCCAGTTCGTCATCGGCGATGCCGATGCCGGTGTCGGCGACCTCGAAGACGATCGCGTCAGCGGTGCGCGAGACGCGCAGGCTGACCTCGCCGGTATCGGTGAACTTCACGGCGTTGTCGCACAGACCGTAGAGGATCCGGCGCACGCGGGCGGAGTCGCCCAGGTAGCGGCCGGAGGCGGCCGGATCGACCTGGCAGTCGAAGTCGAAGCCCTTCTTGTCGGCCATCGGGTGGTAGACGGCGGCGACGCCGCGCACCAGGTGGTCGAGATCGAACTCGACGGTTTCCAGTTCCAGCTCGCCGGCCTCGACCTTGGACAGGTCGAGCAGGTCGTTGAGCACCGCCAGCAGGGTCTCGCCTGAGCGGCGGATGATCTTGACCCGCTCGCGCTGGCCCGGAGTGATCGGCTCGTGGGCCAGGGCCTGGGCCATGCCGAGGACGCCGTTGAGCGGCGTGCGCAGCTCGTGGCTCATGGTGGCGAGGAATTGCGACTTGGCGCGGTTGGCGGCCTGGGCGGCGTGCTCGCGCTCCATGGTCGCCTGGTGGGCCCCGGTCAGCTCGGTCCAGGCGCCGGCGAGCTGGGCGCGGGCGGACCAGAACTGGACCCCGATCATGGCGATCATGAAGGCCGGGGCCAGGGCGCTGAGCAGATGGCCCTGCTCCAGCTCCATCGCGGCCAGGCCGACGCCGACCACGGTCAGCACTGCGATATAGGGCGACAGGCTGAGGAGCATGATCAGGGGCGAGCGGTAGTGACGCATCAGGACGTGGACCATCGAGGCGCTGATCAGGGCGAAGGCGAACAGCTGCTGGCCGAGCCCGCCTTTGAGGAACAGGGCCCCGGCGGCGAGGGCGTAGATGCTGGTGGAGACGGTGCGCAGCACCGGGGCGGCCAGCACCACCCGGCGCGAGGCGCCGCCGGCGCGGATCAGGTGCAGCAGACGGTGTTCGACGGCGATGGCGCCCACGGCGGCAGCGGTCCAGGCGAGGACCACGGTCCAGGGCAGGATGCTGAGACCGACGAGCACGACCATGCTCAAACCCAGGCCCTGCACCATCAGGTTGCGGGCGAGCTGGATAGAGAATGCGAAGGCGTGCGGGTACTTGCCGCCGGAGGCCGCTCAGGGCGCAGGGGCGCGGGCATGGACCAGATACTCGCGGTTGCCGTCGGAGCCCTCGATCGGGCTGTCGATCACCGCGCCGACCCGCCAGCCGGCGCCTTCGAGGAAGGCCCTGACCCCGTCCTGGGCGTCCTGCCGGGCGCCCTCGTCCTTGACCAGTCCGCCCTTGCCCACGCGGGCGGGACCGACCTCGAACTGGGGCTTGATGAGGGCGATCAGGTCGCCGCCGGGCGCGGCGAGGCGCAGGGCGGCGGGCAGCGCCTTTTCCAGGCCGATGAAGCTGGCGTCGCAGACGATCAGGTCGATCGCGTCGGGGACGCTGATGGAGCACAGCTTGCGCGCGTCCATCCCTTCGAGATTGATCACGCGGGGATCGGCCGCCACCTGGGCGTGCAACTGGCCGCGGCCGACATCGACCGCATAGACCCGCTCGGCCCCGCCGGCGAGGCAGACCTGGGTAAAGCCGCCGGTGGAAGCGCCGATGTCGAGCACGATCTTGTCGGCGGGGGAAATCAGCCAATGGGCCATGGCGTGGGCCAGCTTCAGCGCGCCGCGTCCGACCCACGGATGGGCGGCCTGAGCGCTGATCTCGGCGCCGTCGGACACCATTTCGGAGGGCTTGGCGACGACTTCGCCGGAAACGCGGACGCCGCCGGCCTGGATCGCGGCCTGAGCCTTGGCGCGGCTTTCGAACAGGCCTCGCTCCACCAGGAGCAGGTCGATGCGCTTTTTGCTCATGAACCCATAATCCTCATGAGCCCTTCTCGTTCAATTGGACAGCGAAGCCCAGCAAGCTTTGCAGTTGCCAATTGGCCCGCCCCGGTAATTGATAGCCGACGCCGAGGGCGCGCATTCATGGGGGTGGATATGACACGGATTTCGGATCGTTTCCTGTAGCTGGGCGTGCTGTTCGCCGTGGCCGGACTGGGACTGGGCGTATGGATGGGCGCCACGGAGAATTTCGCCCTGGCCCCGGTGCACGCCCACACCAACCTGCTCGGTTGGGTGTCGATGCTGCTCTACGGCCTGTTCTACCGGGTGGTCCCGCAGGCGACGCAAGGCTCGCTGCCGATGGCGCACTTCGTGATGAGCCTGGTCGGGCTGGTCATCATGCTGCCGAGCCTGGCTTTCTACCTGATGGGCAACAAGGCGGCGGCGGTCCCGCTGGCGGTGGCCTCGGTGGCGGTGTTCGCCGGGATGGTGATCTTCGCGGTGATCGTGTTTCGGGCAACGTCGCGGAAGTAGACCAGCGCGGCTGGACAGCCGCGAAAGCCGGGATCAAGTTCAACTATAGGGAGAGCGCCCCACGGGGCCCTGTGCCCTTCGCAGTGACCTGTAGCGTTTGCGTTTGTGGCGATTTTCAATCCTGCAAGAGGCACGTCCCATGGGCATCCATACGATTGAACGCGAGACGAACCTGGAGTCCGCGACTCCGGTGAACGGGCCACGACTGGACTTTCTGTGGCTGGAACTGACCCAGAAATGCAATCTCAGCTGCGCCCATTGCTATGTGTCCTCCGGACCCGACCTGCCGCTGCATGGGGCCATGGGTCATGACGACTGGATCAAGGCCCTGCGGGACGCGGCGGCGCTGGGCTGCCGGTCGGTCCAGTTCATCGGGGGCGAGCCGCTCCTCTACCCGTGGATCGACGAGTTGGTGGGCGAGGCGCGATCCCTAGGCTTCGCCATGATCGAGATCTATTCCAACGGCACGCCGATCACCCAAGCGCGCGCAGACTTTTTCGCCCGGTCGAACGTCAACATCGCCTGCTCATTCTATTCCGACGATCCGATTGTCCACGACGCCATCACCGAGAAGCCCGGCAGTTTCCGCAAGACCGTGGCGGCGTTCGAGCATCTGGTGAAAGCGGGCGTCCCGGTGCGCGCCAGCTTTATCGAAATGGACCTCAACCGCGGACATCTGGACCGCGCCAGGAGCCTGCTTCACAGCCTGGGAGTCGAGCGGATCGGCTATGACTCGATCCGGGCCTTCGGCCGTGGAGAGGCCGAGGCTCCCGTCACGATCGAGGCTAAGGGTATGGGCGCTGCCCCCGCGTCACGCATAGGGATCAATTCGCATGAGTCGCGGCGGTTACCGCACTACTCGACGGATTCCAGACGATGCAGCGCCGCCTTGAGCTTGGCCTGGGCAGTCTCTGCTTCTGACAGGCGCTCGCGGTTCTCCTCGACCACCGCCTCGGGGGCGCGGGCGATGAAGTCGGCGTTGTCGAGCTTCTTGCGCACCCGGTCGGCGTCGCCTTCCAGGGTGGCGATCTCCTTGGTCAGGCGGGCCTTCTCCGACGCCAGGTCGATGAAGCCGGCGATCGACAGGGCGCAGGTGGCCTCGCCGATGACGAAGGGGGCGGCGCCCTTGGGCGGGGCGTCGGCTTCGCGCACCGACTCCAGCCGGGCCAGGGTGACGATCAGGTCGCGGTGACGGTTCAGGCGCTTGCTGGTTTCGGCGTTGGCGCCGACGATGCTGAGGGGTGCGCGGGCCGAGGGCGGGATGTTCATCTCGGCGCGGACCTGGCGGACCTCGGTGACCAGGTCGACGATCCAGCCGATTTCGGCCTCGGCTTCGGCGTCGAGCCAGGCGTCGGGCAGGACGGGCCAGGGGGCGGTGATCAGCATGGAGTCGCGCTTGTGGCCCAGGTCGGCCAGCTTGTCCCACAGCTCCTCGGTCAGAAACGGCGAGACCGGGTGCAGCAGCTTGAGGATGACGTCGAGCGCCCAGGCGGTGGTGGCGCGGGTCTCTGCCTTGGCGGCGGCGTCGTCGCCGTTGAGGACGGGCTTGGACAGCTCGACATACCAGTCGCAGAACACGTTCCAGATGAAGCGGTAGAGGCTGTTAGCGGCGTCGTCGAACGCGCAATCCTCGAACGCCTTGGTGACTTCCTGCACGGTCTTGACCGTCTCGCCGCGAATCCAGCGGTTGACGGTCTGCTTGACTTTGGACGGGTCGAAGTCGGCCGGGGCGACGCATTCGTGCATCTGGCAGAAGCGCGCGGCATTCCACAACTTGGTGCCAAAATTACGATAACCTTCAATGCGCTGCTTGGACAATTTAATGTCGCGCGCCTGGCCCGACATGGCGACCATGGTGAAGCGCAGGGCGTCGGCGCCATACTCGTCGATCAGGTCCAGGGGGTCCATGACGTTGCCCTTGGACTTGGACATCTTCTGTCCCTTGTCGTCGCGGACCAGGGCGTTGATGAACACCTTCTCGAACGGGACCTTGCCCATGAAGTGCAAGCCCATCATCATCATCCGGGCGACCCAGAAGAAGATGATGTCGAAGCCGGTAACC
>CANJMO010000016.1 GCA_947475845.1 Caulobacteraceae bacterium
GGGTGAAATCCTACCTCGACTACGGCGCCTTCACGCCGATCCAGGTGGCGGCGGCCAGCGCCCTCAATGGGCCGCAGGATTGCGTCGATGACATCCGCGCAATCTACAAGGGTCGCCGCGACACCCTGATCAGCGCCATGGCCCAGGCCGGTTGGAACATTCCCGCGCCGCCCGCCTCGATGTTCGCCTGGGCGCCGCTGCCCGAGCAGTTCAAGGACGCCGGCTCGATGCTGTTCGCCAAGCTTTTGATCGAGGAAGCCGGCGTCGCTGTGGCCCCCGGCGTCGGCTTCGGCGAGTACGGCGAGGGCTACGTCCGTGTCGGGCTGGTGGAGAACGAACACCGCATCCGTCAGGCGGCGCGCAACGTGCGCAAGTTCCTCGGCAACGCCGAAGAGATCCTGGCGCGGGCGCACAACAAGGAACCCGCCCTGTGAGTAAAACCTGGCGTATCGGCGTCGCGGGCTTGGGCACCGTCGGCGGCGGGCTGGTCAAGTTCCTGGCCGAGGCGCCGCTCTACGCGCCGCAGGGCGGGCGGGCCGAGGTGGTGGCGGTGTCCGCGCGCTCGCGCAAGCGGGACTTCGACATCTCGGCCATGACCTGGTTCGACGACGCGGTGGCTCTGGCCGCTTCGCCGGACATCGACATCTTCGTCGAATTGATCGGCGGCTCGGACGGTCCGGCCAAGGCCGCGGTCGAGACCGCTCTGAAACACGGCAAGCCCGTGGTCACCGCCAACAAGGCCCTGATCGCGGTGCATGGCCAGGCCTTGGCCGCATTGGCCGAGCAGAACGGCGCGCCCCTCCTGTTCGAGGCGGCGGTGATGGGCGGCGTACCCGCCGTGAAGATCGTGCGCGAGGCCCTTGTCGGCGAGGACCTGGTGGCCATCGCCGGCATCCTCAACGGCACCTGCAACTACATCCTGACGGAGATGGAGGCGACGGGCCGCTCGTTCGCCGATGTCCTGGCCGAGGCCCAGCGCCTGGGCTACGCCGAGGCCGACCCGACGACCGACGTCGGCGGGTTCGACGCCGCGCACAAGATCGTCATCCTGGCCGCCCTGGCCTTCGGCAGCGCGCCCAACTACGCCGATGCCGAGATCGAAGGCATCGAAAAGATCGAGCTGGCCGACATCCGCCTTGCCCACGACCTGGGCTACCGCATCAAGCTGGTCGCTTCGGCCGAGAAGATCGGCGACGGCGTAAGCGTCCGCGTGCATCCGGCGCTGGCGCCGCTCAGCCATCCGCTGGCCCAGGCCGGCGGTGCGCTCAACGCCCTGTTCATCGAGGGGCGCCGCGTCGGGCGCATCTTCGTTCAGGGCAGGGGAGCAGGCGAGGGGCCAACCGCCGCCGCCGTGGCCGCCGATATCGCCGACGTCATGGCCGGCGCCGTCCGCCCGGTGTTCCAGAAGCCTGGCGCGCAATTGGTCAAGGCGCCCGCGATCGAGGGCGAACAACGCCTGACCCAAGCCTATGTGCGCCTGCTGGTGAAGGATGAGCCGGGGGTAATCGCGGCGGTGTCGGAGACCCTGGCCGAGGAGAACGTCTCCATCGACAGCTTCCTGCAGAAGCCGGTGCATGACGCCGGCGGCGTGCCGATCGTGCTGACCACCCATGCGACACCGGAGCCGGTGCTGTTGCGGGCGATCCAGCGTATAGGCGCTCTGCCGCAGGTGCTGGAATCGCCCCGGATGATACGAATCGCGCGGGTCTAAGAATCCCCCACAAATAAGCGCCCTCTGCGCAGGAGAAGACGATGAGTTCGCCGCAGTTCGACAGCAACCTGATCATGCATGCTGTCCGCGTGACCGAAGAAGCCGCCATCGCGTCCTGGAGCCAGGTTGGCCGGGGCGACGAGAAGGAGGCCGACCGCGCCGCCGTCGAAGCCATGCGCGACACCCTCAACACCCTCGATATCGCCGGCGAGATCGTCATCGGCGAGGGCGAGCGCGACGAAGCGCCGATGCTGTTCATCGGCGAGAAACTGGGCAAGGGCGGCGTCGCCATCGACATCGCCGTCGATCCGCTGGAAGGCACCACCCTGACGGCCAAGGCCATGGACAACGCTCTGGCGGTGATGGCCTGGGCGCCCAAGGGCACGCTGCTCAACGCCCCCGACACCTATATGGACAAGATCGCCGTCGGCCCGGGCTATCCGGCCGGCGTGATCGATCTGGACAAGAGCCCGGCGGACAACGCGCGCGCCATCGCCAAGGCCAAGGGCTTACCTGTCAACGAGATCACCGCCTGCGTCATGGACCGTCCGCGCCACGCCGAGATCATCGCCTCCTTGCGCGCCGTCGGCGTGCGCGTGGCCCTGATCACCGACGGCGATGTGGCCGGTGTGATCAACACCACCAATCCGGATACCGGCATCGACTTCTATGTCGGGCAGGGCGGAGCGCCCGAGGGCGTGCTGGCCTGCGCCGCGCTGAAGTGCGTCGGCGGCCAGTTCCAGGGCCGCCTGGTGTTCCGCAACGCCGACGAGCGCGCCCGCGCCGCGCGCTGGGGTATCAAGGATCTGGATCGCAAGTACGACCTGCACGACATCGTTCAGGCCGAGGCCATCTTCTGCGCTACAGGCGTGACCAAGGGCATGCTGCTGGACGGGGTCAAGATCGGCGGCGGCTATGTCCGCACCCACACCCTGGTGATGGACAGCCTGACCCAGACGGTGCGCGAAGTGCGCATGCAGCGGCCGGCGTAGCATGCCAGACGGCGGCTCCGCCCTGTCGGCCGCCTTTCTCAACGTCACCCGCTCCCTGAGCGGGCGGGCCTGGCGCGAGCGGCCGGCCGACGCCGGTTTAGCCCGCGCTCACGCCATGAGACATGGCCTGTCCGAGCCCCTGGCCCGGGCCCTGGCCGCGCGCGGCGTGGGCGAAGGTCAGGCGGCGGACTTTCTGGCGCCGACGCTGAAGGCGCTGTTTCCGGACCCGTCGTCGTTCCTCGACATGGACTGCGCCGCCGAGATCCTGATCGACGCGATCGAGCGCGACCGGCCGATGGTAGTGTTCGCCGACTACGACGTCGACGGCGCCTCCAGCGCCGCCTTGCTGGTCCGCTGGTTCAGGGCCATGGGCAAGACCCTGCCGATCTATGTGCCCGACCGCATCCTGGAGGGCTACGGGCCGAGCCCCGCCGCTTTCCGACGCCTGCGCGCCGAGGGGGCCGAGCTGGTGGTCACCGTCGATTGCGGCGCCGCCGCCTATGACGCCATCAAGACCGCCGCCGAGGTCGGGCTGGAAGTGGTGGTGGTCGATCACCACCTGATGCGCGAGGACCCGCCGGCCGCCGCCGCCGTGGTCAATCCCAACCGGCCCGGCTGCAACTCGGGGCAGGGCAACCTGGCCGCCGCCGGGGTCGCCTTCGTCCTGCTGGCCGCGCTGAATCGCGAGGCAAGGCGCAGAGGCCTGTTCGCCGGGCGGCCGGAGCCGGACCTGCGCCAGTGGCTCGATCTGGCCGCCATGGGCGCGATCTGCGATGTGACCTCCTTGACCGGCTTCAACCGCGCCCTGGCGTCTCTGGGGCTGAAGACCATGTCGGCCTGGGCCAATCCCGGACTGAACGCCCTGATGCAGGTGGCCAAGGCCGAGGGGCCCGCGGGGGTGTTCCACGCCGGGTTCATCCTGGGCCCGCGCATCAACGCGGGAGGGCGCATCGGCCGGGCCGATCTGGGCGCGCGCCTGCTGTCCACCGACGATCCCGCCGAGGCCCTGGCCCTGGCCGAGGAACTGGACGCGCTCAATATCTCGCGCAAGGACGTCGAGCGCGAGGTCACCGAACAGGCCATCGTCGCCGTCGAGAAGGCCGACAGCCGTCCGGGCGACAGCCCGGCGATCGTGGTGTCGGGCGAAGGCTGGCATCCCGGCGTGGTTGGCATCGTGGCGGGACGGCTGCGCGAGCGATACCGCAAGCCCGTGGTGGTGATCGGCGTCGATCCGGTGCTGCGGATAGGCAAGGGCTCGGGCCGTTCACAACCGGGGGTCAATCTGGGCCGAGCGATCCAGGCTGCGTTCGAGGACGGGCTGCTGCTGGCGGGGGGCGGGCACGCCATGGCCGCCGGCCTGACCGTGCGCGACGAGGGCATCGACGCCTTCCGCGGCTTCCTGCTCGACAAGCTGATCCACGAGAGCGCCGCCGCCGCCGAACTCGACGTGGTGGAGATCGACGCCCTGATCAGCCCGCGCGGCGCCGACCGGCAGCTGTTTCAGGACTTCCAGCGGCTGACGCCGTTCGGCCCCGGCAATCCCGAGCCGATGTTCGCCGCCGCCCATGTCGTGGTCGATTATCCGCAGGCCATGCGCGGCGGTCATATCCGCTGCACCCTGACCGATGGGGCAGGGGCTAAGCTGAAGGCGATCGCCTGGCGCGCGGAGGACACCGACCTGGGCCGCCGTCTGCTCGCGGGGGGCGGCGGGCTTCATGTCGCGGGCCGCCTGAAAGCGGACGACTGGAACGGCCGCGAGGGCGTACAGTTAGAGATCGAGGACGCTGCGGACCCACGCGCGTCCAACTGACCCAAAACTAGGCCCTGACAGGCGTTCGCGAGCTTGCACCCCTGGGGGAAGGCGGATATATCGCCGTCTCCCGCGACCGTGGTCCCTTCGTCTATCGGTTAGGACACTAGATTTTCAATCTAGGAAGAGGGGTTCGACTCCCCTAGGGACTACCATCGCGGGTATCCCAACCTTACAGCCGTCTTACGCCTGTCTTGCTAAGCCCCCTGGGGACTGGCATCGTATTCAGACGGCGAGACAATCCCCCCGTTCGGTTTCGCCGGGTCGACCCCGTTGTTGCAGACTCAACTCTGCGACGAATCGGATGTTTGACTTTTGCGCATTGACGACCACTGTTCTTGGAAGAACAGTGTTATGATTACGGGGTTCATCCAGTGTTCGGATGAGCTTGAGAGGTGCGGGATGTCTGATTACCACTTCGATGATGTCGAGGCGCACGAGGAGTCCGTGCGCATCAGCGGACGGGTGAAATGGTTCGACCCTGGCAAGGGTTACGGCTTCATCGTTCCCGACGACCCCTCTCAGACCGGCCTCAAGGATGTGCTGCTGCACGTCACCAGCCTGCGCCAGGCGGGCCGCGAGAGCGCCCTGGAAGGCTCCGTCATCGTTTGTGAAGTGGTCAAGCGGCCCAAGGGCTGGCAGGTCTCGGAAATTCAGGAACTGGACGAGACCTCGGCCGCGCCGATGGCCTCGCGTCCGCCCCGCGCCGACGGCTTCGGCCGCGATGCGCCTCGTCCGATGCGCGACGACGGATTTTCACGCACCCCGCGCCGCGCGGCGCCGGCCACCGGCCCGCCGGAACGGGTCAAGGTGAAGTGGTTCAATCGGACCAAGGGGTACGGCTTCGTCGTGCGCGACGGCCAGCCGGGCGACATCTTCATCCACATCGAGACTCTGCGCCGCAGCGGCCTGGAAGACCTGCAGCCCGGCGAGGACGTCATGGTCCGCTTCGCCGAGGGCCCCAAGGGGCTGGTCGTCGCCGAGATCGAAGGCGAGCACTAACCGCGCCGCATTGCGGCGGCCGACGCCCCGTGCAAGAACCCCGCTCCCGACTATAGGGGCCAAGATCGGAGCGTAGCGCAGCCTGGTAGCGCATCTGCTTTGGGAGCAGAGGGTCGCAGGTTCAAATCCTGCCGCTCCGACCACTTGAAAAATCGGGTTGCAGGACCGCCAAACCCAAGTAGGGATGGTCGCAATTCGCTGATCGGGAATCTGGACGACCATGCTCGCGCGCATCTATCGCCCCGCCAAGACCGCCATGCAGTCCGGCCTGGCCAAGACCAACGTCTGGGTGCTGGAGTTCGAACCGGCCAGCGCGCGCAAGGTCGACAGCCTGATGGGCTGGACCAGCTCCAGCGACATGAACGGCCAGATCCGCCTGACCTTCGGCGGGCGCGAGGAAGCGGTGGCTTACGCCAATGCCCATGGCATCCCGTTCCAGGTGATCGAGCCGCAAGAGCGCAAGAAGATCATCAAGGCCTACGCCGACAATTTCGCGCCCGGCAGAAGACAGCCCTGGACGCACTAGATCGGGCCCGCGGGTCCGTGCGGACCGGCGCCCTTAGCTCAACCGGATAGAGCACTCGCCTTCTAAGCGAGCGGTTGCAGGTTCGAGTCCTGCAGGGCGCGCCACCCTTGGCCTTAAAAGACCAGCTTGCCGCCCACGAACGCCAGCGTCGACGCCAGGATCGGGCGCAGCACGCGGTCGGGAACGCGCGAGGCGACCAGGCTGCCGATGATGATGCCGGGTATCGAGCCGATCAGCAGCGACGCCAGCAGGTGGAAGTCCACCGAGCCGATCATCCAGTGTCCGAGACCGGCGATCAGGGTCAGGGGCACGGCGTGGGCGATGTCGGAGCCGACCACCTTACCGGCGGGCAGGTCCGGATAAAGGATCAGCAGGACCGTCACCCCAATGGCGCCGGCGCCGACCGAGGACAGGGAAACCAGGACGCCCAGGACCGCGCCCAACAAGATGGTGAAGCCCATGGTCCGCCGGACGTTGATCGGTCCGAACCGGCGCTTGAAGAACTCCAGGAGCATGTTGCGGAACAGGATCGCGGCCGCGGTCAGGAGCAGGGCGATGCCCAGGACGAAGGTGATCAGGTGGCTGGCGACCCCGACCTGTTTGCCGACATGGGCCAGGACCATCAAAGTCAGGATGGTGGCCGGCACACTGCCCGCAGCCAGCTTGCCGACGATCTTCCAGTCGACGGTGCCGCTGGCCCCGTGAACGGCGGTGCCGACGGTCTTGGTCGCGGCGGCGTAGAGAAGGTCGGTGCCGACCGCGGTGGCCGGATGGATGCCAAACAGCAGCACCAGCAGCGGCGTCATCAGCGATCCGCCGCCGACTCCCGTCAGTCCGACGAGGATGCCGATCACGAAGCCCGATAGCGAGTAGAGCGGATTGATGGACGCCAGGAACTGCATGGCAAACCCTCTAGCGGAGCCGTGGCGCAGTCCAAATCGTGAAAATATGAGCGCGCCTATAGGTTTTAGAGAAATGAGCGCTAGCGGCACTGAACGCGGGTTCAGGCGTTGTGGCCGTATGAACGCTCGAACCCTGCTTTTGGCGGCCTGCGCCCTAAGCCTCGCCGCCTGCGAAACCACCACCGTCTACGCTCCGGCGGGGCCCGACGGACGTACATCCGGTTTCTGGGATCAGCCCATCGAGCACGACCGCTTCCGCGTCTCGTACAGAGGGGGTGACGGCGCTCCGCCGGCCCAGGTCGAGGACTACGCCTTGTTGCACGCGGCCGAAGTGACCCTGGCCAATGGCGACGAGTGGTTCCTCGTGATCGACCGCTTCGGCATGGCGGCCCCGCGATCGGGCGCGAGCCTGTCGTTCGGCATCGGCGGCGGCGGTTTCGGCCGAGGCGGCGGCGTTGGTTACGGGCTCGGCTCCAGTGTGCCGATCGGCGGCGGCGATCAGTTGACCAGCACGCTGGAGATCAAAACCGGGAAGGGCGCTTCGCCCCAGGGCGCCTATAACGCCCGCGACGTGCAGGGCTCGATCAGCGCGCGGCTGCCGCCGCCCCCGCCGCCGCGATAGGTTTCTGCAGCGCCAGCTGGTCGTGGGCGATCTGCTGCAGGGCGTGGGTCTGGGCCGGCGAGATGCCGAAATCCTCGGCTACCCGCTCGAACTGGCCCAGCGACAGCGGGTCGTGGCCGGTCACCTTGCCGAACACCACCAGGGCTTCCAGGTAATAGCCGAACAGCGAGGCGTGGTAGTTGTCATAGGCCCACAGATCGATCTGGCCGGGGCCGATGCCGGCATAGGGATCGGGCGCGGCGAGGCCCACGGCGATGGCGCGGTTGAAGGCTAGCCCCACGGGGATCAGGCCGGCGATCCTGGGGGCGCCGTTCAGGGCGACTTCGTAGCCCGCGTGGATATCCTCGCCCATCTGGTGGATCGGCTTGCCGCTCCAATGATGTCCGGCCGGGAAGGTCAGGTCCGGGCGGCTCCAGGTGGTCGACAGGTAGATTTTCGCCTCGGGATTACGCGCGGTCAGGGTGTCTGCGAACAGCCTGGAATAGTGGATCAGCAGGGCAGGGTCGCCGGGGCGGTCGGCGTCGAGAGTTGAGAAGCTCTGCAGCACCACGTCGTCCCAATGGCGGTCGAGCAGGGCCAGCTTGCGGGTGTAGTGATAGTCCAGACCCATGCCGCCGACGGTTTCTAGGCTGACCTCGTACTCAAGGCCGGCTTCCCGCGTCAGTTCCTTGAAGATGGCGGGCATGCCGCCGATGGTGCGGCCGCTGCCGTCCGGGCCATTGAGGTCGGTGACGGTATTGGACTGATAGCGCTTTGCCGCGGAGTATTCGCCGTAGGTGAAGCTGTTGCCGACGAACAGGATCGAGCGCGCCCAGGCCGGCGCGGCGGCCAGACTCAATATCGCGGCGATACAGACGATCGATTTCTTCACGCGTGGTGCCCCCCGGCGATGTCGCACGACCCTTCCCGCCGAGGCGGGCTCAGGTCAAGCGGTCAGCGGGTCGCAGCCGCGTAGGCGTCCAGAGCTCCGCGCAGATCGCCGATCAGGTCCTGCGGGTCCTCCAGGCCGACGTGCAGCCGCACCAGCGGTCCGCCAAGCGGCCTGTGAGCGGTGCGGTAGCCCAGTTGCGGGTCGCAATGGATCGCCAGGCTTTCGAACCCGCCCCAGGAGAAACCCAGGCCAAACAAGGTCAGGGTGTCGATGAAGGCTTCGGTCGCGTCCTCGGACCCAGGCTGCAGCACCACGCCGAACAGCCCGTTGATTCCCTTGAAGTCCCGCTTCCACAGGTCGTGGCCGGGGGCGCCGGCAAGGGCGGGACAGAGCACCTGCTTCACCTCGGGCTGATCCTGCAGCCAATGAGCGACCTTGAGCGCGTTCTCGCCGTGACGGGCCAGCCGGACCTCTAGCGTACGCAGGCCGCGCAGCATGAAATAGGCGTCGTCGGGAGAGACGCCGATGCCGGCGTCGCGCAGATAGGCGTCGATGCGGGCCAGGAGCTTGGCGTCGATGCTACAGGCCGACCCCATGAATACATCCGAATGACCGCCGACGTATTTGGTCAGGGCCTGGACGCTGACGTCGACGCCGAGCGCCAAGGGTTCGTAGAGCAGGCCCACGCCCCAGGTGTTGTCGAGCACGGTCAGGATGCCCCGTTCGCGCGCCGCCTTGGCGATGGCGGGGACGTCCTGAATCTCGAAGGTCAGGGAACCGGGAGATTCCAGCAGGATCAGGCGGGTCGCCGGGCCCGCCATGGCCATCACCACATCTGGCGAAGCGTCGGGCGCGAAATAGCGGGCGCTGACGCCATAGCGCTTCATCACGCCGTCCAGGAACCGGCGGCTGGGGCCGTAGACGCAGTCGGTGACCAACACCTCGTCGCCGGTCTTGAGCAGGGCCTGCAGCGTGCCGGTGACGGCGGCGAGACCCGAGGAGAACAGGCGCGCCGGGCCGCAGCCTTCGACGGCGCCGACCGCCTCGGCCAGGGCGTTCTGCACCGACAGGCCGAGGCGGCCGTAGGTCGGTTTGGAGGTGTCGTAGAGGGCCTTGGCGTTGGCCACCAGCACCGTGGAGCCGCGCTGGACCGGCGGGGCGACGGTGCGCGCTTCAAGCTCCATCGGCGATCCGGCGTGCAGCAGGCGGGTCTGTCTGGAGGCCTTGTCCCGACCTGACGGGGGTTTGCTCATCGCTTGACGGTCCGGAACGCTGGAGGCGAATTGGAAGACGGCGGGGGTATATTCCCGTATTCGGTCGAGCATAGAGCCCGCGCGAGCGAGGCGATCAAGGAGCAACACGCATGCGGCCGAGGGTCTTTGCGACCCCTTCACTGAGTTTGGCCGCCGCCCTGACCCTCATGGCTGCAGTCCTGGGCGCGTGCGGACGCAAGGCGCCGCCGCCGCCGCCCGCCGCGGAAGTCGCCCAGCCGGTCGATGCGACCCTGCAGAAGATCAAGGAGCGCAAGCGCCTGCGGTGCGGCGTCAGCGAGGGCGTGCCGGGGTTCTCCGAGCGCGGCCTGACCGGCTGGCGCGGCTTCGACATCGACATCTGCCGGGCGGTCGCCGCGGCGGTGCTGGGCGACTCCCGCGCCGTCAGCATCACCGGCCTCAGCAGCCGCACGCGCTATGCGGCCCTGCAATCGGGGACGGTGGACCTGCTGCCGGGCGGCTCCTCGTTCACCTTCACCCACGATGTATCGCTGGGCCTGACCTATGCCGGCGTCAGCTACTACGACAGCCAGGGCTTCCTGACCTCGGCCCCGCGCACCCCCCCGCCGCCGCGTCCGCGCCGGGGCGCGACTCCTTCGCCGCCCCTGGAGAAAACTGTCGCTGCGCTCAACGGCGCGCGCATCTGTGTTCAGGGCGGCTCGCCGGCGCAACAGGTGCTGGCCGAAAGCTTCCGCGCCCGGGGCATGGCCTACCGGCCCGTGGTCAAGGAGGACCGGCAACAGGCGCTGCAGGCTTATCAGCGCGGCGAATGCGATGCGGTCAGCGACGACCTGGCCATGCTGGCCATCGACCTGTCGTCACTGAGCAATCCCGAACGGCATGTGATCCTCAACGAGACCCTGGCCGACGAGCCGCTGGGTCCCGTGGTGCGCCACGGCGACGAACGCTGGGCCGATGTGGTGCGGTGGACGCTCAACGCCATGATCCTGGCCGAACAGAGCAAGCTGAACTCGCGCGATGTCGAGGACGCGCGGCAGAACTCGGTGGAGCCGCAGGTGCGCCGCCTGCTCGGGCTGGAGGGCGACGCCGGACGCAGGCTCGGCCTGGCCGACGACTGGGCGTTCAAGGTAATCCGCCAGGTGGGAGCCTACGACGAGGTGTTCGAGCGGCACCTCGGGCTGAACACGCCGCTGAAGATGGAGCGGAGCAGGAACGCCCTATGGAACGCCGATAAGCCGGGACAGCTCTACGCGCCGCCGCTGCGCTAGGCGCCCGTTGCGATGTCCACGTTGGGTTGAGAGGCCCATTCCGTCCACGAGCCGTCGTAGACCGGCGCATCCCAGCGGCCCAGGCGGGCCAGAGCCAGCGCGATGATGGCGGCGCTGACGCCTGAACCGCAGGTGGTGACAATGGGCTGGTCGAGATCGACGCCCTCGGCCTTGAACAGAGCTTCGAGCTCTTCCCTGGATTTCAGGGCGCCGTTGGCGATCAGCTCACCGTGAGGGGTGTTGAAGGCGCCGGGCATGTGGCCGGAGGGCAGACCGGGCCGGGGTTCGGGCGCTGTGCCCTGGAAGCGGTCGCGGGCGCGGGCATCGAGCACCTGGACGTTGTTAGAGAGCGCGGCTTTCACCTGATCGATGTCGCGCACTAGCTCGGGGCGGAATTTGGCGGTGAACGGCTGGGTGATGCTGGTGACGGGACCTGAGGCGAGCGGGCGTCCCTCGGCGATCCAGCGAGGCAGGCCGCCGTCCAGCACATAGACCTCGTCATGGCCCATGGCGCGGAAGTTCCACCACACTCGGCCGGCCGATAGCAGACCGATGTGGTCATAAACAACGATACGGTGGCCCTCACCGATGCCTAACGCGCCGACGGAGGCGGCGAAGGCCTCGGGCGAGGTCAGCATATGGGGCAGGGGGTTGGACTTGTCGGAGATGGCGTCGATGTCGAACAGCACCGCGCCGGGGATGTGTTCCTTCTCGAACTCGGCCTGCTTCGTGCGCGGGTCGCCCGGCATATAGAACGGCGCATCGACGATGCGCAGGTCCGGCTCTTTCAGTCGGTCGGCCAGCCACTGGGTCGAGACAATCGGATCGTGATGCATCAGACCAGCCATTGGGGCACGGGCAGGTCCTTTTCGCGCAGGAACGCCGGGTTGAAGATCTTGCTCTGGTACCTGCTGCCGTGGTCGCACAGCAGGGTGACGATGGTCTTGCCGGGCCCGAGCTCGCGGGCCAGACGGATGGCGCCGGCGATGTTCACGCCCGTCGAGCCGCCCATGCACAAGCCCTCGTGCTGGACGAGATCGAAGACCACCTCAAGCGCCTCGGAGTCTGGGATTTGATAGGCATGATCGATTTTCAGGCCTTCGAGATTGGCGGTGACGCGGCCCTGGCCGATGCCTTCGGTGATCGAGGTCCCTTCGGATTTCAATTCACCCGCCGTGTACCAGCTGAACAGGGCAGCGCCGAACGGGTCGGCCAGGGCGATCTTCACATCGGGGTTGTGCTCGCGCAGGCCGATGGCGACCCCGGCCAGGGTGCCGCCGGAACCGACCGCCGAGACGAAGCCGTCGACCTTGCCGCCGGTCTGGGTCCAGATTTCCTGAGCCGTCGTCTCGATGTGGGCTTGGCGATTGGCGACATTGTCGAACTGGTTGGCCCAGATCACCCCCTTGGGCTCTGTCTTGGCAAGTTTCTCGGCCAAAGTACCGGAATACCTGACGTAATTGCCGGGGTTGGAATAGGGCAGAGCGTCCACCTCCACCAGTTCGGCGCCCAGCAGGCGGATGGCGTCCTTCTTCTCCTGGCTCTGGGTGCGGGGGATGACGATCACGGTCTTGTAGCCGAGCGCCGAGCCGACCAAAGCCAGGCCGATGCCGGTGTTGCCTGCCGTGCCTTCGACGATGGTCCCGCCCGGCTTCAGGTCGCCGCGCCGTTCGGCGTCGCGGATGATGTAGAGCGCGGCGCGGTCCTTGACCGACTGGCCGGGGTTCATGAACTCGGCCTTGCCCCAGATCTCGCAGCCGGTCGCTTCGCTGGCGCGGTTGAGGCGGATCAGCGGGGTGTCGCCGATGGCTTCGACAACGCTACGGCTGAGTTTCATCGGGGGTGCTCGCGGCGGGACAGGAACTGCGCCAGACAGGTGTGGATTTTGCGGCCTTGTGTCAATCGACCCGGCAAGCCACTTGTACGGCCAGCCTGCACCGGAGCGTTAAGTTGACCACGTCGAACCTCGTCCATCTGAAACGCTGGAACATCTCCATGGGCGCCGGTCAGCCTTTGGCGGTGATCGCCGGATTGAACGTGCTGGAGAACCTGGACCTTGCTTTGAAGGTCGGGGCGCACCTGAAGGCGGCGACCGCCGAACTCGGTTTGCCGTTCGTGTTCAAGGCCAGCTTCGACAAGGCCAACCGTTCGTCGATCAAGAGCTATCGCGGGCCTGGCCTTAAGGACGGTCTGGTCATGCTGGCCGAGGTCAAGCGCCAGCTGGACGTGCCCATCGCCACCGACATCCACGAGATCGATCAGGCCGAGCCGGTGGCCGCCGTGGCCGACATCGTGCAGATCCCCGCCTTCCTCTGCCGTCAGACCGATCTCGTGAACGCCGCCGCCATCGCGACCGCGGCCGAAGGCGGCTGGCTGCATGTGAAGAAGGCCCAGTTCCTGGCGCCCTGGGACTGCAAGAACATCATCTCCAAGTCGCGCGAGGCGGCGCCGGACCTGCAGATCGTGCTGTGCGAGCGCGGCTCGTCGTTCGGCTATAACAACCTGGTGGTCGACATGCTTGCCATCGGCGAGATGCAGAAGCTGGGCGTGCCGGTGACCATCGACGCCACCCACGCGGTGCAGCTGCCCGGCGCCGATCCGCGCACCGGCGGGCAATCGGCCGGCGGGCGGCGCGAGGGCGTCCCGATCATCGCCAAGGCGGCGGTGGCGGCGGGCGCCGACGGGGTGTTCCTGGAGTTCCATCCCGAGCCGGACAAGGCCCTGTGCGATGCGCCCAGCTGCCTGGCCCTGGACGAGTCGGCGGGCCTGCTCAAGACGCTGAAAGCCCTGCATCAGGCCATCCGCGCCTAGCCGCTCACCGAGTGGGGATGACGAAGCGGGCGCAACGCCCTAGAACGAATCCATGAATCTCTCCGCCCTTCAGCCCCTGCTGCAGGCCGTGCGCAACGCGCGGGTCGTGTGCGTCGGCGACATGATGGTCGATCGCTATGTCTATGGCGAAGTGGCGCGGGTTTCGCCCGAGGCGCCGATCCCGGTGCTGCTCAAGGGCTCCGAACAGACCATGCTCGGCGGCGTCGGCAATGTGGCGCGCAACGTGGCGGGGCTGGGCGGGCGCGCGGCCCTGGTCGGGGTGATCGGCGACGATCCCGGCGCCAGCGAGGTCCTGGCCTTGGTTGGGGCCGATCCGGGCCTCGAGAGCAATCTGGTGGTGGCAAAGAACCGGCCGACCACGGTCAAGACCCGCTTCGTGGCGGGCGGCCAGCAGCTGCTGCGGTTGGACTCCGAGGATTCGCGGCCGATCCGTCGCGAGGTCGAGGCCGGGGTGATCCGCGCCATCGAACACGCCGCCGAAGACGCCGGGGCGATTCTGCTGTCCGATTACGCCAAGGGCGCGGTGACCCCTGCCGTGGTCGAGGCCTGCCTGCGCGCGGCGAGGGACACCGGCGCGGTGCTGATCGTCGACGCCAAGGCCCACAGCCTGGTCAAGTACGGCGAGGCCGACTTGATCAAGCCCAACGCCCTGGAGCTGTCGGTCCTGACCCGCCTGCCGACCGAGACCGACGAGGAGGTCGAGGCGGCCCTAGCGGCCGTGCTGGATAGCTGCACGGCCAAGGCGATCCTGGTGACGCGCGGGTCCAAGGGCATGTCGGTGGCGCAGCGCGGGCAGCCCGTGCGCCATATCCGCGGCGTGCCGCGCCGGGTGTTCGACGTGTCGGGCGCCGGCGACACCGGGCTGGCGGCCCTGGGTCTGGCCCTGGCCGCCAAATCGGAGCTCTACGAGGCCGCCGCCTTCGCCGTGCTGGCGTCGGGCGTGGCCGTGACCAAGGTCGGCACCGCCGTGGTGACGCCGGCCGAGTTGATCGACGCTGAACTGGCCGCCCATCTGGGTTCGGCCGAAGCTAAGATCGTCACCCTGGAGCAGGCGCGCGCGGAGTCCGAGCGCTGGCGGGCGCAGGGGCTGAAGATCGGCTTCACCAACGGCTGCTTCGACATCCTGCATCGCGGACATGTCGCCTATCTGACCCAGGCGCGGGCGTGGTGCGATCGGCTGGTGGTGGGACTGAACAGCGACTCGTCGGTCAAGGCGCTGAAAGGCGAGGGCAGGCCGGTCAACGATCTGGAATCGCGGGCCCTGGTCCTGGCGGGCCTGAGCCACGTCGATCTGGTGACGCCGTTCTCCGAGGCGACGCCGATCGAGCTTATCAAGGCGGTGCGGCCCGACGTGCTGATCAAGGGCGCCGACTACACGCTCGACACCGTGGTCGGGGCCGATGTGGTGGCGTCCTACGGCGGGCAGGTGCGGCTGGCCGATATCGTCGACGGCTATTCAACGACCGCCGCCATCGCCCGCATGACCGAGTTGAAGCGCTCGGCGGAGGCGTCATGAGCCGGCGCACCGTGCTGGTGACCGGCGGGGCAGGTTTCATCGGCTCCAATATCGTCGCCCGGCTGAGCGAGGGCGGGCTCTATGACGTGGCGGTGTGCGACCGGCTGCGCCAGGCGGACCTCGGCAAATGGCGCAACATCGCCAAACATCCGATCACCGATTTCGTCGAGCCTGAAGGCCTGTTCGGCTGGCTGGAAGACCACGAGGGCGACATCGAGACCGTCGTGCACATGGGCGCCATCTCCTCGACAACGGAGCCCGATGCCGACGCCATCGTGCAGAACAACTTCGTGCTGTCGCGGGACATCTGGCGCTGGTGCGCCGAGCATAGGCGCCGGCTGATCTACGCCTCGTCCGCGGCCACCTATGGCGACGGCGACCACGGCTTTTCAGACCAGGACGACGCCGAAACCCTGGCCCGCCTGCGCCCGTTGAACGCCTACGGCTGGTCCAAGTGGCTGTTCGACATCTACGCCATGCGCGAACGCGAGCGCGGCCATGGTCCGCCGCAGGTAGTCGGGCTGAAGTTCTTCAACATCTATGGCCCCAACGAGGGGGCCAAGGGCGCGATGCAGTCGGTGGCGGCGCAGAAGTGGCCGCAGGCCTCGAAGGGCGAGCCGGTCACCCTGTTCAAGTCGCACAAGGATGGGGTCGCCGATGGCGGCCAGTTGCGCGACTTCGTCTATGTCCGCGATGCGGCCGAGGTGGTGGCCTGGCTGCTGGAGAACCCGCAGGTGCAGGGGGTCTATAACCTGGGTTCGGGCCAGGCGCGCTCGTTCGCCGATCTGGCGTCGGCCCTGTTCCGCGCGGCGGGGCATGAACCCAACATCGCCTATGCGCCCATGCCCGAGAGTATCCGCGACAAGTATCAGTACTTCACCCAGGCCGACATGAGCCGGCTGGTGGAAGCGGGCTACGACAAGCCCTTCACTTCGCTGGAAGACGGGATCGGCGACTATGTCGCCCGCTACCTGTCCCAGGCCGACCCCTATCGCTGAGGAAAGGCCGCCGGTGCGCGAAGTTTGGGAAGGCTTCAAGGACCGGCTGCAGTGGCTTTCCGGACGCGCCGGTCTGGCGCGGCTGTCACGGCGCAAGCGTTGGGCCGTGATGATCAGCGTCGCATTCCTGGGCGTGCTGGGCGTGGCCCTGATCGCCACCTGGGACGACATCATGCGCACCGGGCTCGATCCCAAGGAGCCGTTCCAGACCTATGCCAAGCCCAAGGCACCCGATTACTCCCAGGCGTCGTCCTGGGCGCTCAATCCTGTGGCCCAGAACCAGCACATGCAGACCGGGCCGGTGGACGTGTTCTTCATCCACCCGACCACCTTCAACGGCGGGCGCGACTGGAACGGGCCGATCGACGACGTGAGCTCGCAGCGGCAGCTGGAGAAGGTGATGCTGCCCAACTATGCCGGGCCATTCGTGAGGGTGGGCCGCATCTTCGCCCCGCGCTACCGCCAGGCCAGTCTCTATGCCGAAGAGATGACCCTGCGGGAGGACGCCCGCGACGCGCGGGCGCTGGCCTATGTGGATGTGCTGGCCGCCTTCCGCTTCTATATGGCGCACTACAATCTCGGCCGGCCATTCATCCTGGTCGGGGTGGAGCAGGGGGCTGTGATAGCCGACCGCCTGCTGCGTGAGCAGGTCGGGCGCAACCCCGGCCTGGCCCAGAAGATGGCCGCCGCCTACCTGGTCGACGCCGTGGTCGCGGCAAGGACCTACCGCGCCGGCGCGCCGATCCCGGCCTGCGTCGACAAGGGTCAGGCGCGCTGCGTGGTCGGCTGGATGGGGGTGGACGAAGCCGATCCGAATCGCGCGCGCCAACTGTTCAACCGGGCCTTGGTGTGGACGGCTGAAGGGACACTGGTGAATCTCGAGGACGCGCCGCCGCTGTGTGTGAACCCGCTGCTCGGGGTGCAGTCGGACGCCTCCGCGCCGGCTCGGCTGAACCTCGGCGCCGCCAATGCGTCCGAGCTGGAGTGGGGCGCGCGTCCGGCCTTCATGCCGCGTCAGGTCGCGGCGCAGTGCGTGGGCGGGGTGCTGCGGATATCGCGGCCACGCTCGAACTCGCTGCGCCGGGCCGGCAATTGGCCCGACAAGTTCAAGGCGCCGCCCTACAACGCGTTCTTCGCCGACATCGAGGCGGACGCCATGCGGCGGGTCGCCACCTATTATGGCCGCAGGGATTTTCCACCCGGCGCGCCGCCGATCGAACAGTCAGTAACCGTTCAGGCAGCACCTGTGCAATACTGTCGATTGATTGACTGCCTTGACTCTACAAGGCAAAGATCGCACTGGCGAAACGGTTTCGGCTCGTTATGATCGATTCACAAGCCTTCGGGAGGACTACAATATGAAGTTTGGTAATTGGGGTAAGGTTGCGGTTGTGGCGCTTGGCGTCGCTGCTCTCAGCTCCACGGTGTCCGCTCAGGACAAAGAAACCCTGGTCAAGAATCGGGTCGACTTCATGAAGGCCGCTGCGGCCGACAACAAGGCGATCGGCGACTATGCCAAGGGCATGGCGACTAAGGAACAAGCGACCAAGGCCATCAACGACCTGGTCGAACGCTCCACCAAGATCGTGGCCCTGTTCCCGGCCGGCACTAGCTCGGCCGACATGCCGGGCAAGAGCAACGCCAAGCCGGACATCTGGACCGACCACGCGAAGTTCGTCGGCATCGCCGCCGCTCTGCATGACGCCGCGGTGAAGGAAGCCGAAGTGATCAAGACGGGCACCCCGGAAGAAGTCGGCACGGCTCAAGCCGCGCTCGGCCGCACCGGCTGCGGTGGCTGCCACGGTCCGTTCCGGGAAAAGCTCCCCGGCTAATGATGACACGACGTTCGTTCCCGGCGCTGAAGCTCAGCGCAACTTCGCTGGGAGCGCTCGTCGGCGTTCTCTGTCTCGCCGGTGCCACGGCTGCTCACGCAGCCGGGCCCGGCAACGCAGCCCGCGGCGCGGTGATCTTCGCCGCGGGTGATTGCGTAGGTTGTCATACCGATTTGAAGGCCAAGACCGCCCCATTGTCGGGCGGCGCGCCGATGCCGACCGATTTCGGCGTCTTCTACGCTCCGAACATCACCTCCGATAAGGTTCATGGGCTTGGCGCCTGGACCGAAGCCGAGTTCAAGCGCGCAATGCGCGAGGGCAAGGGCAAGGGCGGCGAGTTCCTCTATCCCGTATTCCCCTATCCGGCATTCAGCGGCATGTCCGACCAGGACATCAGCGACCTGTGGGCCTTCATGAAGACGGTCCCGGCCTCGAACCGCGCCAGCAAGGCGCACGAGACCAAGTTCCCGTTCGGCATGCGTCCGCTGCTGATCGGCTGGCGCGTGATGTTCTTCCACAAGGGGCCCCTGGCTCCGGTGGCGGGCAAGAGCGCCGAATGGAACCGTGGCCGTTATCTTGCCGAGGCCGTCGCCCACTGCGGCGAATGCCACTCGCCGCGCAACAAGCTCGGCGGCATCGACGAGAAGAACGCCTACGCCGGCAACCCGGCGGGCCCGGACAACCAGAACGCCCCGAACATCACCCAGCACAAGGACGGTATCGGGTCCTGGAGCGTGGGCGAGATCGAGGAGATCCTCAACAGCGGCGGTAAGCCCGACGGCGACTATATCGGCGGGGGCATGGGCCTAGTGGTCGAAGGCACCGCCAAGCTCTCCGCGGCTGACCGCAAGGCGATCGCGGTCTACGTCAAGAGCCTGGAGGCCAGGGCCTCGACACCCAAGCCCGCCGCGGCCGCCAAGAAGGGCTGAGCCCTCTGAAGTTCGCGAAGATCAGGCCGGGGCTCGCGCTCCGGCCTTTTTCTTTGAGCGTTACTTTGTCCGTGCTTTGCGCAGCGGCGGCAGGATGGTGCAGACGTCCACCGCTCCAGCGGGATGGATGAAGAAGTCGTCCTTGCGATTGGCCTTGAGGTCCGACCAGGCCTTGAAGCTGGGGCTGGCAGTTTTCATCACCTCGAAATAGGGCCGGTCTGGGCCAGTCAACTCGGACGCCAGACGCACCCGCCGGATCGAGATGAACTGCGCCGGCTTGGTGTACATGCCCAGTTCGCCTTCGCCGCGCGGGAAGGAGGCGAGGATGTCCATGCCCTCCAGCACCCGGCCGACCAGGGCGATGTTGCGGTCCAGCGCGCGCGGCGCGTGGCCGATCACCGCGTAGAGTTCGCCGCCGGTCCCGGTGTCGGGGGAAAGATCGCGGCCGACGCCGACCATACCGTAGCAGTGGGTCATCCAGGCGCGGCCGTCGGCGGACGCCATCGGCCAGGGTCCGGCGAACCCGGTCTGCTCGGCGTAGGTGTCCTTCCAGGGCAGGATGTAGGGCTTCAAGCCTTCGGCGGCGCGGTCGTATTCGGCGGGCGGGCGCTCGGCCACGCCTTTCGGCAAAGCCTTCTTGCCGCTGGGGTCGCCCCACTGGGTGACGTAGTCGTCCTGCACCCGCTCGATGAACAACCCGTCGTACCACTGGGCGCGGGCCAGAGCGCGGATATTGGCCGCATGCGCCGGGGCGAACTCGGGTGACAACTGAATGACGATGCGGCCGCCCTTGAACAGGTCGATGATCAGCAGGTCGTCGGGATCCACCGCCTGGAAATCGGCGGAGGGCGCGCGAGCGATGATGGCGCCGGGCGTGAGCGGACGCACCGGCTGGGCGAGGGCGGAGGTGGCCACGAGGGTGGCGGCGAGGGCAAAAAGGGTGCGTTTCATGGCTTGAGCCTGCCATGGCGGAAGGGGCCGCGCCTACCCCACGTCCGGCCCCTCCGGTTTCCAGTCGAACAGTGCCCTTAGCGCCTGGATCGCCTGGCCGCGCGGGCTCTTGAACTGCGGATCGCGGGACAGAACTAGGCGCGCGTCGTCTGCCGCCGTAGCGATCAGGTCGCGGTGCGCCACGGGGTCGGCGAGTTTGTAGGCGGGGAAGCCGCTCTGTTTCAGGCCGAGGGGGTCGCCGCCGCCGCGTAGTTCGAGGTCTTTTTCGGCGATCAGGAAGCCGTCGTCGGTCTTTCTGAGGATATCGATGCGGGCTTCGGCAGTCTTGCCCAGCGGCAGGTCGTAGAGCAGGACGCAGGCGCTTTCGCGCGAGCCGCGGCCGACGCGGCCTCTGAGCTGGTGAAGTTGGGCCAGCCCAAAGCGCTCGGCCTGTTCGATGACCATGATGGTGGCGTTGGGCACGTTGACGCCGACCTCGACGACTGTGGTGGCCACCAGCACCGCCAGGTCGCCTTCGACGAACCGAGCCATCATCGCGTCCTTCTCGGCGTTGGGCAGCTGGCCATGGATCAGGCCGACCTTGTCGCCGAACATGGCCTTGAGCGAGGCGGCGCGGTGCTCGGCGGCGACCAGGTCGCTGTCCTCGCTCTCGGCCACCAGGGGACAGATCCAGAAGGCCTGGGCGCCGCTGTCGACGGCCGACTTCAGGCGCGCGACGATCTCCGGCAGGCGCGGCATGGGCACGGCGCGGGTGGCGACGGGGGTGCGGCCGGGGGGTTTTTCGTCCAGGCGAGAGACGTCGAGGTCGCCGTAGACCGTCAGTTCGAGGGTACGCGGGATCGGGGTGGCGGACATGGCCAGCAGGTGCGCGGCCTCGCCCTTGTCCTGCAGCCTCCGGCGGTCGGCGACGCCGAAGCGGTGCTGCTCGTCGATCACGGAGAAGGCCAGATCACGGTATGAGACATCGTCCTGGAACAGTGCGTGGGTGCCGACCGCCACCGCCGTCTCGCCCGAGGCCAGGCCACGCAGCTTCTCGGCGCGCAGGGCGCCCTTGTCGCGGCCGGTCAGCAGGACGACGTTGACGCCCTGGGACTGCAGGGGCGCGGCCAGGGTTTCGAAGTGCTGGCGAGCGAGGATTTCGGTTGGGGCCATCAGCACCGACTGGCGCCCGGCGGCAGCGACATCGGCCATGGCCAGCATGGCGACCACGGTCTTACCCGAGCCGACATCGCCCTGCAGCAGGCGGGACATGCGCTCGCCGCTCATGATGTCGCCGCGGATTTCCGCCAGGGAGCGTATCTGGGCGCCGGTCAGGCTGAAGGGCAGGGCGGCTTCGGCTTCGCGCGAGATATCGCTGGCGGGGATGGCGGCGGCGGGCTGGGCTTTGCGACTGGATTTGCGTTCGGCCATGGCCAGCTGGTGGGCGAACAACTCGTCATAGGCCAGGCGGCGGCGGAATACCGACTGGGGCATCAGGTCGGCTTCGGAGCGCGGCGAGTGCAGGGCGGCCAGGGCCTCGCGCCAGTGGGGGAACTTCTCGCGGGCGGCGAAGGCGGGGTCGAGCCAGTCGGGCAATTCCGGCGCCCGTTCCAGGGCTTCAAGCACCAGCTTGCGCACGATGCGCGAAGTGACGCCTGCCGTGGCCGGATAGACCGGCTCGACCTCGGGGATGTCGGCGGCCCGTTCGGGCGCGACCATGTAGTCGGGGTGGGCGATCTGCAGCTCGGCGCCGCGCCGCTCGGCCTTGCCGCTGACGATACGGTCCGAGCCGACCGGATGCTGGCGCAGCAGGTGCGGGCCACCGCCCTTGAAGAAGGTCAGGAACAGGAAGCCCGTCGGATCGATGGCGCGGATGCGGTAGGGCGCGGGCGGGCGGTGCGGCGGCAGGTGGGCGTCGATGCGCACGGTGAAGGTCTGCACCTCGCCGTCGCGCGCCGTGGCCGCGTCGGCGGCGGTGCGGACGATGACGCCCTGCGGGGCCAGGAACAGCAGGTCGCGCGCCAGCGGCCCGGCCAATTTCTCGACCAGGGGCAGGATCTTCGGCCCCACGCCCTTCAGCGATGAGACCGGCGCGAACAGGGGAAACAGAATCTGCGGGCGCATGGGCGCGACTGTAGCCGCAAATCCTGCGCCGGGTAGCGCTGGCATCAGGGCTCGCGGCCCTCTATATCGACGCCTCCCATGGACGACATCCGCCTCAAGAAACTGCTCTACAGGGCTTCGCACCGCGGCTTCCGCGAGGCGGACATCATCGTGGGCGGTTTCGCCGAGGCGCATCTTCATCAGCTGTCGCCAGCTCAGTTGGACGAGTTCGAGCTGCTGATCGACCAGGAAGACCAGTACCTCTACGCCTGGATCATCGGCCGCGAGCCGACGCCCGAGCAATTCGAGTGCGAAGTGATTGACCTGATCCGCTCGTTCCGCTTTTTCGCCCACACGACCATCGGCGCCGATCGCGGCGCCTAGGAACAGCGATCCGTGTCCCAAGCTTCCGATCTGAAACGCATCGCCAGTGCGCCCGGCCGGCTGGACCTGGTCGGGGCGCCGGAGGGCTATGACGCCCTGGTGATGGCCGATGTGCTGCGCGCGCGCGGCGGGCTCAACGCGTTCATCGCGCGGGATACGGCGAGGGCGGCGGCGATCGCGGATTCGCTGAGGTTCTTCGCCGACGACATCGATATCATCCGCTTCCCGTCGTGGGACTGCCTGCCCTACGACCGCATCGGCCCGTCGCCCGGCGTAGCCGCCGAGCAGATGGCGGCGCTGAGCAAACTGGCCCTCAACCCCACGCCGAAAAAGACCACCCTGCTGGTGGCGACCGCGCCGGCCCTGCTACAACGCGTGCCGCCGCGAGAGGCGGTGACCAAGGCCAGCTATCTGGCGCGCACTGGCCAGGACGTGAATATCAAGGACCTGGAGCGCTATTTCGCGGTCAACGGCTACCAGCGCGCCTCGACCGTGGCCGAACGCGGCGAGTTCGCCATCCGAGGCGGGGTGATCGACGTGTTCGCGCCGGGCGCCGAGGAGCCGGTGCGGCTGGACCTGTTCGGCGACACCCTGGAATCGATCCGCGCCTTCGATCCGGAGACGCAGCGCTCGACCAAGCAATTGAAGTCCATCGACCTGCTGCCGGTATCGGAAGTGCTGATGGACGCGGCGTCGATCGCCCGTTTCCGCACCGGCTACGTCGCCCGCTTCGGCGCGCCGGGCGACGACGCCCTTTATGCCGCGGTCAGCGAGGGCGCGCGGCGCTCGGGCGTGGAGCACTGGCTGCCGCTGTTCTACGAAAAGCTGGAGACCCTGTTCGACTATCTGGGCGACAGCGCCCTGATCGCGCTGGATCACCAGGCCACGCAGTCGCGCGACCAGCGGCTGGCGATGATCGAGGACGCGCACGACGCGCGCATGGAGACCGGCAAGACCAAGGGCAGCGCCTATAACGCCCTCGATCCCACCGACCTCTACCTGAGCGCCGCGGAATGGGACCGGCGCCTGGCGGCGCATCCCAACCGGCACTTCACCCCGTTCCAGCGCGAGCAGACCGACGCGGTGATCGACATGGGCGCCAAGATCGGGCGCACCTTCGCTGCCGAGCGGGCGCAGGACAGCGTCAACCTGTTCGAATCCGCCGCCGCCCACGCTGAGGCGCTGAGCAAGGCCGGCAAGCGGGTGCTGTTCGCCTCGTGGTCGGAGGGCTCGTCCGAGCGCCTGGGGGCCATGCTCGGTGATCATGGGCTGAAGCATGTGCCCTATGCCGCCTATTGGCAGGCGGCCAAGGCGGCCGACCCGAAGACCCCGCAGCGGGTCGTCCTGCCGCTCGACAACGGCTTCGAGACCGACACCCTGGCGGTGATCTCGGAAACCGACCTTCTGGGCGACCGGCTGGCCCGGCCACGCCGCCGCCGCCGCGCGTCCAACTTTCTGGCCGAGGCCGCGTCCCTGACCGTCGGCGACCTGGTGGTGCACATCGACCACGGCATCGGCCGCTACATGGGGCTGAAGACCCTGTCGGTGCAGGATGCGCCGCACGACTGCCTGGAGCTGCACTACGGCGGGGAGTCCAAGCTCTACCTGCCGGTGGAAAACATCGACCTTCTAACCCGCTACGGTTCGGACGGGGAGGGCGTGCAGCTCGACCGTCTGGGCGGGGCCGCCTGGCAGGCGCGCAAGTCCAAGGCCAAGGAACGCCTGCGCGAGATGGCCGAGGGCCTGATCAAGATCGCGGCCGCGCGGATGCTGAACGCCTCGCCCTCGGTCGATCCGCCCCAGGGGCTGTTCGACGAGTTCTGCGCGCGCTTCCCCTACGAAGAGACCGAAGATCAGCTCAACGCCATCGCCGACGTGCTGGGCGACCTCAGCGCCGGCCGTCCGATGGATCGGCTGATCTGCGGCGACGTTGGCTTCGGCAAGACCGAGGTCGCGCTGCGCGCCGCCTTCGTCATGGCCATGACCGGCCAGCAGGTGGCGATCGTCTGTCCGACGACGCTGCTGGCGCGCCAGCACTACAAGACCTTCACCGAGCGCTTCGCCGGATGGCCGATCAAGGTGCGCCAGCTGTCGCGCCTGGTGCCCGCCAAGGACGCCGCCGAGACCCGCGAAGGGCTGGCCAAGGGCGAGATCGAGATCATCGTCGGCACCCACGCCATCCTCGCCGAACAGGTCAAATTCAAGGACCTGGGCATGGTCATCGTCGACGAGGAGCAGCACTTCGGCGTCAAGCATAAGGAGAAGCTGAAGGCGCTGCGCGCCGATGTGCACATGCTGACCCTGACCGCCACGCCGATTCCGCGCACCCTGCAGATGGCGCTGTCGGGCATCCGCGAGATGTCGATCATCGCCACCCCGCCGGTCGACCGGCTGGCGGTGCGCACCTACGTCATGCCTTACGATCCCGTGGTGGTGCGCGAAGCCCTGCTGCGCGAGAAGTACCGCGGCGGCCAGGCCTATTATGTCGCCCCGCGCCTGTCGGATCTGCCCAGCCTGGAACAGTTCCTGCGCGAGCAGGTGCCCGAGGTGAAGTTCGTGGTCGGCCACGGCCAGATGTCGCCGACCCAGTTGGAAGACGTGATGAGCGCCTTCTATGACGGCCAATACGATGTGCTGCTGTCGACCACGATCGTGGAGTCGGGCCTGGATATCCCAAGCGCCAACACGCTGATCATCCACCGGGCGGACATGTTCGGCCTGAGCCAGCTCTATCAGCTGCGCGGACGCGTCGGCCGGGCCAAGGCGCGGGCCTATGCCTATCTGACCACGCCGACCGAAAAGACCATCACCCTGTCGGCCGAGAAGCGGCTGAAGGTGCTGCAGTCGCTGGACAGCCTGGGCGCCGGCTTCCAACTGGCGTCGCACGACCTGGATATCCGCGGCGGCGGCAACCTGTTGGGCGAGGAACAGTCGGGCCACATCCGCGAGATCGGGGTCGAGCTCTACCAGCAGATGCTGGAGGATGCCGTGGCTGAGCTGCGCGAACTGGGCGGGCCGGAGATCGGAACCGCGCGGGGCTGGTCGCCGCTGATCAACACCGGAGCCTCGGTGCTGATCCCCGAGGAATATGTGCCGGATCTGAACGTTCGCATGGCGCTCTATCGCCGCCTGTCCGAAGCCGAACGGCCGGAGGACCGCGAGGCCCTGGCCGCCGAACTGATCGACCGCTTCGGGCCGCTGCCGCCGGAAGCCGACCAACTGCTCAAGGTGGTGGCGATCAAGGGGCTGTGCCGTCAGGCCAATGTCTCGAAGATCGACGTCGGGCCCAAGGGCGCCGTGGTCACCTTCCGCGAAGACAGGTTCGCCGATCCGATGGGTCTGGTTGGGCTGGTGCAGAAGAACCAGGCCTTCTGGCGCGTGCGGCCCGACCACAAGGTCGTGGTCAAGGGTGAGTGGGATACCCCCGATCAGCGGCTGGCCGCCGCCGAACGCATCCTCTCGCAGTTGGCGAAGGTGGCCCTGGCGGCCGCTGCTTAGTCGGACAGAGCGAACCGAAGGCCCACGCCGGCCGAAAGCTGATCGGCGGAGCCAAGCTGCTTGACCAGAGGGCTATTGGCGTCGTCGCCGAGCAGGCGGTGGTAGGTCATGTCGGCCGTCAGGCGCCAGCGCGGGCGCAGCTTATATTCGACATTGGCTTCCACCCCGGCGAAGTGTGAGCCGGCGCGGGCGCGATAGGGGTTGGCGATCAACGGGCTGGCCAAGGCTTCGCCCGGGGTCACGCCGAAATAGGTTCCGTTGAAGCGGTCGTCGCCCCAGCTGTAGCGGGGGCCTGCCGCGATCATCCATTTGCCGGGGTGGGCGACGAAGTCGGCACCGGTGTTGACCAGCAGGCCGCTCTGGGCTGTCAGGCCCTTCAACGCTTCGACGTGCAGCCGCATGAAACTGGTCGGCCAGATGTTGACGAACCCGCCGCCCTGTAGCGACCAGCCGATGTTGCGCATGCCCACCAGGGTTTCGCTGTTGCCGCGGTCCTCGCGGATCGAGGCGGCCGCGCCGAAGGAGATGTGCTTGGTGTTGACGATGGCGAAGCTGGCCGCATCGTCGGGCGCGGCATAGTCGTCGAACTGCCAGGGCCGGCTGATGGCCAGATTACCGCCGGGGAAGACCGAATACTTCTTGCCGCCCTCGTAGGTCGGCGCGGCTTCAGCCCGGATGGTGGCGTTGAGATGGTAGCCCCAGATGGTGAGGGGTTCGGCATTAGCCGCGCCGGCGCCCGCCAAGACAACCAGACCGCCCGCAGCCGCCGTCAAAATGGATTTCACTGTACTCTCCCCTAAGGTTCCAGGGGCTAACGCACAGCGCTTCCGCGGGATGCGCGGTCGAGGCCGCCGCCGGCTCGCCGCGCCAATTCTGCATCACCCCGCCGCGCCTAGTTGGGGAACATGAACCTGACGCCGGTGGAAACCGCGAACTGGTTGGCATTGCCCAGCTGGCGGACCAGGGGGCTGTTGGCGTCGTCGCCGAGCAGGCGCTTGTAGCGGGCGTAGAAGGTCTGCCGCCATTTCGGGCTCCACTTGTACTCAGTGCTGGATTCGATCCCGGCGAAGTGCAGACCAGCGCGGGCGCGGTAGGGCGCGGCGATGTAGGGGTTGAGTAGGGCCTCGGTCGGAGTGACGCCGAAGTAGCGGTTGTTGAAGGCGTCGTCGCCGAACGTTAGACGCGGGCCGACCGAGAAGCGCCATTTGTCGCCGCGAAACACGTAGTCGGCGCCGGTATTGACCTGCACCCCGTACTGGGAGGTCAGACCCTTCAGGGCTTCGACGTGGAAGCGGATGCTGGGTGTGGCCCAGTAGTTGAAGTAGCCGCCGCCATGGAGCGACCAGCCGATGCTGCGCATGCCGGTCAGTTCGCGATTGTTGTCGCGCGGCTCGCGAACCGACGCGGCGATGCCGGTCTGGATGTACTTGTTGCTGAACAGCGAGAAGCTGGCCGCGTCGTCCGAGGCGGCGAAGGAGTCGAACTCCGAGGGCCGCGTGACCGCCAGGCTGCCGCCGGGAGCGGGACCGACCCGCTTGGAGCCATCGTAAGTGGAGGCGATCCAGCCGCGGATGGCGATATTGAGGGTGTAGCCGAAGACCGTGGCCTGCTCGGCTTTTGCGGCGGAGGCGGATACACCCGCCAGGATCACGCCGGCTGCGGCCGTCTTCAGGAGGGTGTTCAAAGGAGGCTCCCTCGTCTCATCGCCAAAGTGAACGCTTACTGAGATGTCACCTGATAGCGTGAGTCCTATAGTCCTGCTTGTCGCAGGGTAAAGCGGGCCATTTCAAGGTCTTCGTCGCGCACCATCAGACGGGTGGGGAAGGCGCCCTGCCACAAGCCCCCGGCGCCTGAATCGAAGACGTAGTGGTCGATGCCCGCGTCGGTCAGCACCGACTGCATCACCGACAGGCGCACGATGTCCAAGGTGCGCTCCAGCTCGACCATAGGGGCTAGCTGGCTTGGGCCTGCTGCAGCCTGGCGGCCGCGCGCTCGAGGGCCATGCCGGCGGTCTCGCCGCGCTCGACCTCGGCCACGCCGATATCGAACTCCACCACGAACGGCGGGCGGTTCTCGCCGGCGTCGAAGGCGGTGCAGCCGATCACCGCGGCGATACGCTCGGCGGCGGCGCGTGCGGACAGCAGATGGGTCGAGGGCAAGGCGAGGGCGAAGGTTTCCGGACCCAGGCGGGCGGCGGTGTCTTCGGCGCGCACCAGGCGGCCGATCATCGATCCGATCTGCGGCACGGCGCGGTCCATCCAGCCGGCGGCGCGCAAGGCGGTCAGCTCGGCCCGCTCGGTCAGGCGCAGGACGCACACCGAAAGGGCCCGGTTGCGATGGCGCGAGGACTGGGTCAGTCGGGCGAGATGGGCGGCGAACAGGTCGCGGGTGAACAGCCCCGTGGCGGAGTCCATCAGGCCGGAGCTGCGGGCGCGGTTGAGAGCGCTGCGGATGGAGGCCTGGTCGCGATAGGCCTTGGCCAGCTCGATGACGCGGGCGGCGGTGTCGCTTTCGGGGGTGTAGGGGGTCGCCACGTCGGATACGCCGCGATGGAACACCTCGCTCAGAGACAGGTCGGCGTCAGGCCGCAGATAGAGCAGGGCGGGGATATGATAGAGGCGGGTGTTGCGGCGCATGCCCGCGGCGATCGACAGCGACTCCGCCTGATCGTCGCCGGCCCACAGCACCACGGCCTCGAACGACTGATCGTGCAGATAGTCGAAGGCGGTGTAGGCCGTGAAGGCACCGACAACCTCGGCCCCGGCGTGCCTCAGGGCGTTTGACAGGGCCAGGAACTGGGGGGCGGGCTCGCCGATGGCCAGGACACGCCATGGGTCGTCGCCGGTATGGGGCGGGTCGAGCAGGCGGCCGCGCTCGGCGAAGGTCTCGGCGCGCAGTTCGTACTCTTCCTGGGCGGTGGCGGTGCGCACCAGCGATTCCAGGCGAAAGGCGGCCTGGGCCGGATGCAGGGGCGCGGCCAGGGTAAGGTCGAAAGCGGTCAGGTCGTTTTCAGGATTGGGCGGGCCGATGGCGATGATCGGCAGCCGCCGCGCGCCGCTGGCGGCCTTCAGCCGCTGGGCTAGTTCGCGGGCTTCCTCGCCATAGCTGGCGACATCGATGATGGCGGCCTGGATCTGCAGGTCGGCAAGAGCGGCGATGCCGGCATAGATCCCCCGGGCGGTGAGGGTGCGCCAGCCGAGACGGTCCAGCCCCTCAGCCAGCGGCCCGGCCAGGCTGTCGTCGCGCGCAAGGATCAACACTCGGGCGTGGACCGGCACGAAGTTTCCTCAAAATTCGAGCTGGCTCCGGGCCCGGCTCCCCCAATTGCAGGCCTATTGATCACCCTTCCCGTTACCAGAGGCTTTATGCGTGGGTCTTGGCCGCCTCGAAGATAAGCGTCGAGCCTTCGCTCGCGCTTGAGATCAGCCGATAGCCCTCGCTCGAGATGAAATGAGGGACGTCGATCCTGGCCAGGGGATCGTCGGCCAACAGGCGCACGACCTGCCCCGGGGCGGCGCGGTCCAGCGCGCGGCGCAGGCGCAAGGTGGTGACCGGGCAGCGGTGGCCTCGCGCATCGACCAGCACGGCCTCGGAATCACTCATCTGAACAAAGCCCTCGCCAGCCGCGTTGTCCTGAAAACTGTGTCATCCAACGAGGCTATCATGGCGACCCGTCCCACGTGGCAAGGACATCTGCGGCTGTCGCTCGTGAGCTGTCCCGTGGCTCTCTATACCGCCACGTCCGCCACCGGCGAGGTCCATTTCAACCTCCTGCACAAGGAGACCATGAACCGTATCCGCATGATCCCGACCGATCCGGAGACCGGGCCGGTGGAGCGCGCCGATCTGGTCAAGGGCTTCGAAGTCGACAAGGGCCGCTATGTCGTGATCACCGACGACGAGATCAAGGCGGTGCGGCTGGAGAGCACCCGCACCATCGATATCGAGCGCTTCGTCGACGCGACGGAGATCGACCGGCTCTATTGGAACAACCCCTACTACCTGGTCCCCGACGGCAAGATCGCGGCCGAGGCTTTCGCCGTCATTCGCGAGGCCATGTCTCAGTCGGGCAAGCTGGCCCTGGGCCGGGTGGTGCTGCACCAGCGCGAGCGGCTGATGGCGCTGGAGCCGCGGGACGAGGGCATCGTCGCCTACAGTTTGCGGACCTATGACGAGGTACGCCAGCCCAAGGACTATTTCGACGCCATTCCGGCCGCCAAGCCCGACGCCAAGATGATCGACATCGCTCGCAAGATCATCGAGCAGTTGGAAGGCCCGTTCGACCCGACCCAGTTCGACGACCGCTACGCGCTGGCGGTGCTCGACCGGGCCATGGTGATGCCGGACGGGGTCGAAGTCCGCCTGCCGTTCGCGTTCGGCACCACGGTAGAGACCGTTCCCGCCGATGTGCCCTATGTCCATGTGAGCCCGCGGGCGCGAGAGAGGTGGGGGGCGCGGTTGGGGGCGGGCAGGGACCGGATACGGGTGGGCCTGGCGTGGTCGGGCAACCCGGCACAGGCCACCGATCGTTACCGCAGCATGCCGTTCGAGGCTCTGCGGCCGCTGCTGGATGTGGACGCCGCCTTTTACTCCTTGCAGGTGAACTATCGTGACGGTGAACTGGCGGCTCTGGAAGCGGATGGGCGTATCACGAGTTTCCACAGTGAGATCAGTGACTTCATGGACACTGCCGCGTTGATCGAACAGCTCGATCTGGTGGTGGCCGTGGACACTTCGGCCGCGCACCTGACCGTCGCCCTGGGCAAGACCATGTGGCTGATGCTCGCCCACCGGCCGGACTACCGCTGGCACAACGGGCGCGAGGACAGTCCGTGGTACCCGACCGCGCGCCTGTTCCTACAATCGGAGCAGGGCGATTGGACCAGTGTGATCGACCGGATCAGAATCCAGCTGAGCGAGGTGATCGGCGCGGCTCCCAGGTAGGGAGCCTGTCCGGGCGCGAAACCGCGCGCACTTTCGCCTGACAGGCTCCAGGTGGAAAAATCCGTCGGCCTTTGCTATCAGCCGCCCATGAGCGAGACCGCGCGACCAGTCCTGACGCCACCCGACGGGCACAAGAAGGTCCTGCTTCATTCGTGCTGCGCGCCATGTTCGGGCGAGGTGATGGAGGCCATGCTGGCGTCCGGCGTCGAGTACACCATCTTCTTCTACAACCCGAACATCCACCCTGAGCGCGAGTACCTGCTGCGCAAGGACGAGAATGTCCGTTTCGCCGACAAGCACGGCATCGCCTTCATCGACGCGGACTACGACAAGGACAACTGGTTCGAGCGGGCCCGAGGCATGGAGCGCGAACCGGAGCGCGGCATCCGCTGCACCATGTGCTTCGACATGCGCTTCGAGCGCACAGCCCTCTATGCCCACGAGAACGGCTTCCCGGTGATCACCAGCTCGCTTGGGATTTCGCGCTGGAAGGACATGAACCAGATCAACGACTGCGGCCATCGCGCCGCCGGCCGTTACGAGGGGCTGAGCTACTGGGACTACAACTGGCGCAAGGGCGGCGGTTCGGCGCGGATGATCGAGATCAGCAAGCGCGAGGAATTCTACCAGCAGGAGTACTGCGGCTGCGTCTACTCCCTGCGCGACGCCAACAATTATCGGCGCGCCGTCGGGCGTCCGACGATCGAGATCGGGACCCAGTTCTACAAGAACACCCCCGCGGACGGCGAATAGGCGAGCGCCTGGCCTTGAGTCCACAAGACTTGGCCGAAATCCGGACATCGGCTTAACCTACCGAGAGCGCCGACCCCGGTGGTGTCAGTCCAACGCGAACTTGTCTCCATCAAGGCGCAGTCCGCCCAATCCCGCCGGGGTTGCTGGCATTGACGCCACCTCCGGGCCCGAAGGCCGTGGCGACATGAGACTAGGCGCTAGCGCCTGGTGACCAATGCGGTGAAACTGCCTGAGTTGAGCGACATCATGGCCTCCATTCTCATGAGCTGATCAACTTTCCTCCCAGGAGGCATAAGCGGTTGAGTCGATCACGTTCGAATGGAGGGCTTTGGTCCGGGGCGACGCGGCTCCCGGCGCCCAAGCAGGCCTTGGCCAACATCAACGGATTTGACGGTGTTCGGCTCAGCTTCGGTCAGGCCGAAGACGCGCTCGAAGCGGAGGCTGACCGTCTTTCGCTGCCCCGCTCGAACTTGGACGGCGGCGACCTTGACCTCCTGGCGATCTCGGGCGGCGCGTCCGGCGGGGCCTTTGGAGCCGGCGTTCTCACGGGTCTGACCTTGGCCGGGCGACGGCCGACCTTCGCTATCGTGACCGGCGTGAGCACCGGTGCGCTTATCGCGCCCTTCGCCTTCCTCGGGTCGGCGTGGGACGGTCGCTTGCGCGATGCCTACACGGGAGGTCACGCTGAGGAGTCCTTTGGATTGGCGGCCCTGTCGCCCATCCTGGATGGCGCCCTGTTCCGGGCGGAGGCCCTGGAGCGTCTCGTCCATCCATTTGTAGACGACGAAATGGTGGCCGCGGTCGCCGCTCAGCACCGGCTGGGCCGGCGTCTCTTGGTCGCGACCACCGATCTTGATCGAGAGGCGCCCTGCATCTGGGACATGGGGGCCATCGCGGTTCGCGGCGGCAGCGAGGCCACATCGATGTTCCGCGAGGTGCTGATCGCATCGGCCAGCCTGCCAGGCCTATTTCCGCCTCGGCGGTTCGAAGTCGAGGCGAACGGCGAAACCTTCGAGGAGATGCATGTGGACGGTGGGGTCGCCGCGCCTCTGTTCATCATGCCCGAGGCCCTGATGCATTGGCAGAAGCTCGGGCAGCGAATGCGTCGGGGCCGGATTTACGTGCTCATCAATACGGTCCTTGACGCTTCGCCGCGGACGACCCCGCCAAACCTTCCCTCTATTCTGCTGCGCAGCTTCGACACCATGCTGAGGGTGTCCTACCGCCAGGCGTTGAACGTGGCGGTGACCTTCAGCGCGGCGCACAATCTGCCCCTCAGCGTGGCCTCCATCCCTGACGCGCCGCCCGGAGAGGAGACTGGAAGCATGTTGAGTTTCGACACTGGAACGATGAAGCGGACCTTCGACGCGGCGGTCGATGCGGCCAAACGCGAGGATTTCTGGAAGACGCCGACCGCACGTCAGGACCTGTGGTCCGACGTCCGGGACCTGTTCCAAGTCTGATGGTCGATGCGCTCGGCCATGGACGGGGTGGGAACCGGATTGGGTTTTGGTCGCGCGGCCCCACACGGCAACGTCCGATCGAACTGAGGATCCAGAGCGTCGGCCAGCTGTTCCACACGCTCGATCCCCTGCCGTTCCGCGAACGGGACCTGGACGCCAGCGTCGAAGAATATGTTGTCGGAGGGGCGGGCGAGATGGGCGGCGAGCACCCCATCACCATCCTCGTCCGGCTGCCCGCAGCTGAGGCGCAGGGCGAGTCCGCCGCGCATATTGGCGACGGCTTTCGCAACTACTTCGCCTATCGGGCCGACGTGCTCAGTTGGGACCTGCGCAACCTGTTTCAAACCGGCCGCGTCTCGGCCCTCGTCGGCCTGTGCGCGCTTGGGGTCAGCATCATCCTCGGTCGCCTCAGCGAGGCGGTCCTCGGCGGCGGCTATTTCGCCCGGTTTCTCGACGAAGGTCTGATCATCGTCGGCTGGGTGGCCAATTGGCGGCCGATCGAGATCTTCCTCTACGATTGGTGGCCGATCGCGCGCCGGCGGCGTCTGTACCGTCGCTTGGCGCAAGCTGGCGTCGAGGTCGTGGTGGAGCCAGGGAGCGGCGATGCTCCGGCAGCCGCTCCCGGCGCCGCGCCTCTGCCCCTATGACGTTCTTTTCGCCGGGCCAATCCTGCTGGAGAGCCGCACGCGCCGGCCGTGTGGGCCTGCTCGTCGACAACCAAGCCTATTTCGATGCGCTCTACGAGGCGTTGCACGCTGCCGAACGGTCCATCCTGATCCTGGGCTGGGCGTTCGATCCACGGACCCGCTTGTCCCCCGATGGCAAGGAGGGTCCGGCCGATCCGGACGAGATCGGCCGGATCCTGATCGATCTTTGCCGGGCCCGGCCAGAGTTGGCGGCGCGGATTCTGGTCTGGAAGTCGCAGCTTGGGATCAACGGCTTTCAGGATATCCGGGGGCACCGCGCGAAACGCTGGTTCGCCAACACGCCCGTGGTGTTCCGAGAGGCGCACGACACGCCCTTTGGCGCCTGCCATCACCAGAAGCTCGTGGTGATCGATGATCGGCTGGCCTTTTGCGGTGGGGGCGACATCGTCACCAACCGCTGGGACAGCGAGCAGCATCTGCACGCCGAACCACGCCGCATCCTGCCCGACGGCGGCCGGCATCCGGCGCGTCATGAGGTGATGATGCTAGTAGAGGGGCAGACTGCAGCGTCCCTGGGGGAGTTGTTCCGCGAGCGGTGGCGCAACGCCACCGGCGAACATCTTGTCCCTTCGCTGCCAGCGGCGGCGGCGGATCCCTGGCCGAAAAGCGTCCCGGTCCGGCTGTCGGACGTCGAGGTGGTGATCGCCCGAACCCAGCCGGGGTGGCGGCAGCGGCCTCTCGTCCAGGAAATTCGGCGATTGACCGAAGACTGCATCGCCGGCGCGCGGAGGACGATCTATCTCGAAAATCAGTATTTCGCCTCCGCCCGCGTGACCGACGCCTTGGCTGTCCGTCTCGCCGAACAGGACGGCCCCGAAATCGTCATGGTCCTGACCGGCCGGGCGCCGTCCTGGTTCGACCGGTTGACGATGGATCGCGCGCGGAATCCCCTGATCGAACGGCTGCGGCGGGCGGACCGGTACGGACGGTTCCGGGCCTATTCGCCTCGCACGTCGGCGGGGGCAAAAATCATCGTCCACGCCAAGGTGGCCGTGGTCGATGACCGTATCGCGCGAATCGGCTCCGCCAACCTGAATAACCGCTCCGAGGGCTTCGACACCGAGTGCGACCTAGCGATTGAGGCCCGGGACGAAATCGCAAGCCGCGGCATTGCCGATTTTCGCCATCGGCTGCTGGGACACTACCTTGCGGTCGCGCCGGACCGCGTCCGCCAGGCTATCGAGATGGCCGGCGGGTTGATCGGGGCCATCGACAGCTTGAACGGGGCAGGGCGGCTGACGCCGTTCCCGAGCGTGCGGCCGATCTGGTTCGATAGGCTCGTTTCGGCCTACCGCCTTGGTGACCCGCGAGACGCGAAGGAAAGCTGGCGCCCGCTGGCGAGAGCTGACGGCGATGGCTGAGCCGATGGCGCCCGAGGCGCATTTGTCGTTGTCGAGTCTGTTGCTGGTGCTCGCGGATCGGTCGCAGGGATCGGTTAGCGTCGCCCAAATCGTTGACCATTTCGGACCGCGCGCCTTTGGGGCCGTCCTGTTCGTCTTCGCCATTCCAAATCTGGCGCCGTTGCCCCCGGGCGGCACGACTGTCCTCGGCTTGCCGCTCCTGATCCTCGCCCCTCAGCTCGCGTTCGGGAGCAAGCGCCCCTGGATCCCGAAGGCGCTCGGACGCCTGAGCATCGACGGCCCATTGCTGGCGGGCGTCTGTCGTCGCGCGGTACCGTGGGTGGCCCGCGGCGAGCGCCTGACCACCCATCGCCTTGGGTTCATGTTCGGCCTCGTCGGCGACGCGGGCATCGGCGTCGTCTGCAGCCTGCTGGCGGCGGTACTGATCCTGCCTATTCCCCTTGGGAATATACTCCCCACCGTGGCCATCGCGATCCTGGCGTTCAGCCTCGTCCAGCGCGACGGATTGCTCGCCATTGCCGGCTATGCGCTGGCGTTGGCGAGTTTGGGGCTGCTCGTCCTCAGCGGGGCCCTGGTCGTGGAGGCGGTGGCGCGGTTGGGCGCGATCACCGGCCTCTGGTGAGTGCGGCGGGCCCTTGCGTGAAATCAAGACACCTTGGAGCCGGTATGGCACCCTGAGGCGGCGAACGCGAACGGCGCAAACGGGAACGGCAATCCCCGTCCCCGGCCGGTATCCGGACGTTCGCCATCGCCGCGATCACCGGCGCTGTCGGCTTCATGCTGGGCGGACCGCTTCTTCTCGCTGTCGTGCTGGGGGCCGTGGCGGTGCTCGTGGCGATCGAGGCTCGCCGCATCCAAGACGCCGATCCTGGCGTCACCACCGAGGTGGCCCTTGTCCTGACGGTCCTGCTGGGGGCTTTGGCCGTACGCGATCCGGCCGTGGCTGCCGGAGTGGGCGTCACCTTGGCGATCCTGCTCGCGGCGCGGACCCCGATGCACAGGTTCGTCAGTTCGGTGCTCAGTGCGGGGGAGTGCGCGACGCCCTGATCTTCGCTGGCGCCACCTTGGTCATTCTGCCGCTCTTGCCCAACCGGGCCGTGGGTCCCTTCGCGGCGCTCAACCCACATTCGATCTGGGTGGTGGTGCTGCTGGTCCTGGCGATCGGCGCGGCCGGTCATGTGGCCGTCCGAGCCTTGGGCGCAAAATTCGGCTTGTCGCTTGCGGGCTTGCGCGTGGGTCCCATCTGGTGAAATGGGGGTGCCCCCCTGGGCTTGTTTGGAACCCAGCCCCCCGATGACCGGCGCGCAATGGTGGGTTGAAAGGTGGGTAGGATCCAATAACCCCAATAAACCATTGGTTTATAAGGGCGTATGGCGGAAGAGGTGTCCGCCATGTGGATAGCAATTACAATTAGTTACGGACTTTTTAAAAAAAATCCCCTAATCCGTCCCCTAATAATATCGCTGAACGGACGCGAACGAGCCTGAATTCCCGCCCGTCTGCGTACTCCACTCATCGCCGCACCCCCCACCCCCTATCGATCCCGACGGGGGGCTACCCGCATATCTACATATCGGCCTTACAAATGGGCTGCCGTTTTTGGATGTTGAGTTTCGCGAATGCACTGCGGGGATTGCCGCCCAGGCTGCCTAACGCGCCAAGGCCCCGTTGGGCATCGCTGCGAGCCTCAGCCCGTGCCGGCGGCATACCTCCGCCACCGGTACGCCCGCCTCCTGCTCCCGCAGGATCCCGATGATCTGCTCTTCCGTGAACCTTGATCGTTTCATTCGTCCGTCCCTTCCTTGGGGCGGACTCTACTTATTTCTGGACGAGTTTCAGGGGGTCACGTCACCGCTGACGCCAGTCATCGGCTCTATTGCATCATACTGATTTCATTGAATTAAAATGGTGGTGGAGGCAGTCGGACGCTAACTTGTCTCCATGAGCAGGGCGTGGGCGCCGTGTTAGGTCGCTCACGCGCGCATCGGATGTTATCGGAAGTGGAGATGGGTTAAGAGCGAGCAAGTTCACCCGGCGAACGCTCGCGATACGATCGTGACACCGACAGCCGTGGGCAAAATTGGCCTCGAAGGCGCGAGTGGAGTTGGAACTGCATCCACAAGCTCACCACTCAACAGTGGCGTCTCTAGGATGGCAGCCCCTATGATCTGTACAGAAGTTGGCCGCTCCCCATGATCGCCCACAAGGCGTGGACAGCCGCGCTGGGAGGAAAACTTGAGGCTGAACCTCGTCGAGGGACTATGGGTCGGCGCCTGCATGGCGAGCGTATCTCTTCCTGCCTTGGCGCAGGAGTTGACCCCGGAACAGCAGGCGGCCAGGGCCGCTCGTCTCAGCGAGGAGATGAAGACCTGGGAGCCGGTCGCGCCGCCCACCGATCCGAGGGATTTCACGGGCCTGTGGGAAGTCCCCATCCCTCTGGTCGGCCTGCGTCAAACGGACGGCTCGCAGCCCCCGTTCACCGCTCAGGAGGCCAAGGACGTTCAGTTCCATATCGACTCGGCGAGAGCGGGTCAGGTGATCACCGATGCTTCGAGCCAGTGCTTTCCCCACGGCGTGCCGCGGCTGACTACCGCGCCCTATCCCCTGCGCTTCGCACACGCTCCGGGAATGGTCCTCATGCTGCACGAGGTGGCGCATAACGTCCGCTACATCCATCTCGACCGCCCGGCTCCGGCGAACGAGCCGTACACCTTTCTCGGCTATTCCACCGGCCATTGGGATGGGAACACTCTGGTGGTCGAAACCACCCACCTGAACCAGGACACCCTCTTGGATGGCAATATCTCGCACGGGCCCCGCCTGAAGGTCACCGAGCGGTGGACGAAGGTGAAGACGGCGTCGGGCAATACCCAACTGCAAAATGTCATCACCATCGAAGACCCGGACCACTTCACCCGGCCATGGTCGACCCAGCGCAACTTCGCTTTTCGCTCCGACATAGCCAACAGCGCCGGGTCGGAAGGCCTGGTCGAGTACTCCTGTGAGGAGAACAACCGCAACCAGCCTGGGGCCGACAAGATCGTGACGGCCCGATGAGCAGCAGGTTCGCCTTGATCGCGCTGGCCGCTTGCGCCCTTGCCGCCCTTGATTGCGCCGGCGCGTCGGCCAAGGTCGATGCCTGGGCCGACGTTCCCTTGGCCCAGCGTCCCGTCGCCGGCACGCCCAACATCGGCGGCGTGTGGCAGATGCCGCGCAGGATCGTCGCCCTAAAGACCGTGGATGGTCGCGAACCGCCGCTCCTGCCGGCGGCTAAGGCGCAGTACGCCCGCAACATCGCCGCGCTGAAGGCCGACCCGGGCGCGGACCCGATTAGCGGTTGCCTGATGCACGGCCTGCCGAGGTTGCTCTACGCGCCATATCCCGTGCTGATCAGTCAGGAACGGGACCGCATCAATTTCGTCCACGAGGCCAACCACACGTTCCGCATCGTGACCCTGACCAAGCCTTTGCCGAAGGTCGATGAGGACCTGGATCCCCAGTGGCTGGGACATTCGGCCGGGCGATGGGAAGGACGCACCCTTGTCATCGACACCGTCGGCTTCAACGACAAGACCTGGCTGGACTATTCAGGCCTGCCGCACAGCGACCAACTCAGGATCCAGGAGCGTTACAAACTCGCTGGCCATGATCGGATTAAGGGTGAGATCACCATCACCGATCCGAGAACGTTCGCGGCTCCGTGGACCACTTCATTCGTCCTGACACGCAAGCCCAACTACGACCTGAAGGAGTCAGTTTGCGCTCGCGACCACCGGATGTAGCGCACGCGTTTAGCTGTGGAGCAGCGCAGTCTCACCAACAACAGGAGCTCATGTGAAGCGAGCAGCCATTACCGTTTCCATCGCGCTTGCGGCGCTGTCCGCGACCTCGGCGCAAGCCGGCGAGAGCGCGAAGGAACAGGCCAACAAGAAGACCGTGATCGCGTTCTATGAAGCGGGGCTCAATAGGCTCGACTACGACGCCGCCGCCAAATACCTCGGCCCTGTTTACAGGCAACACAATCCGACCGCTCAGGAAGGAGCTGAGGGCTTCCGTGGCTTTGTGTCCTTCCTCAAGGACAAGTTTCCGATGACCCACAGTGAGATCGTGCGGTCCTTCGCAGACGGGGACTATGTCATCCTGCACGGCCATTCCCGACCGTGGCCCCTTCCCAGCATGGCTGCACAAGGGCGCTCAGTTCTCCGGGCCTGTGGCCTATATCGGAGACGGCGACAGCCTATGTGTGGCGGCTATGGCTGGCCGCGAGGTCGATCAATCGACATGGGTTGAGGTCAGGCTCAGCGACTTCTACGCCCCGGAGCTGCATGAGCCCGGCGGCCCTGAGGCCAAGGCGGCGCTGGAGCGGATCGCCATGGGCAGGCGTGTGGAGTGTGTCGCGGACCACCGACAAGCCAGTCAAGACGGTGGCCAGTTTTTGGCCCTACGCGACCACGGTGTTCGACTACGTCCGGCGGGCGATGCCGTGGCCGGCGCCGCAGTCGCTAAGCAACGACGACGTCTATGCGGTGGTCGCCTACCTGCTGTCGGTGGATGGCATCGTGCCGGCCAATGCGCGGCTCGACGCCAAGACCCTGCCCCTCGTCAAGATGCCCAACCGGGACGGCTTTGAGTCCTGGGCCGACAAGTACCGGCCGCGCACCGCCTCGCGCTGAGCCGCCTCAGCGGCCGGGCAGGGCCACGGTGGTCTTGCCGTTCTCGTCCGGGCGGTTGCGGTCGTGGTCGCAGAAGTACTCCATGATCCGGAAGCCCGGCATCTGCTTCATGGTCACGGTGTTGGTCCAGGGCGCGGTGAAGGTCTTGGGGTCGTCGTAGGTGCGGATCATCTCCAGGATCGGGCCCCGGCGGCGGATCCGCTCGACGACGTGCAGGTCGGGCGAATGGGGCACGCCGCCGATGGTGGATTCCTCGTTCAGGCCGATGGTGTCGACCACCAGGGTGTCGCCCTCCCAATGGGCGATGGAGTCGCCGAAGTAGCCGGGCAGGGGATCCTCGTCGTGCTTGTTGGCCAGGCGGATGATGCGGAAGACGTTGAACTCCTCGAACAGCACGGTGATCTGCTTCTGCTCGGGAGACTCGATGATCTGCATCAGCAGCGGCGGCGGCGGCGACATCGACCCCGGCGTGCCGGTCGGCAGGCAGCGGGCCTTGGGCTCGGCGAAGGGATGTCCGGCGGCGGCGTCCTTGGCGCGCTTGTTCATGATCTCCTGGGCCCAGGGCAGGATGCCGACGGGCCTCCCGTCCGGGCCGATGCGCGGCTGGCGGGTCGCGGCGGCGATGTTGCCGATGCCGATCTTGCCGAAGTTTTCGTCGAAGATGGTGCTGACCCAGACCCCGCCGATGCTTCCGGGGCCAGACGCGGGCTGCGCGGCCACGGACCCAGTCACACAGGCGGCCGCGGCGGCGGCGACAAGACCAATACGGATCGACTTGATCGACATACGCCCCTCCGACGGCAATCTCGCCGGCTGGTCTAAGCGGACCGCTGGCGCCTGGGGCTTGGCGGCCCTTTGGAGGATGTTTTCACCTCGGTGGGCGCTCGGCAACCGGCATGACTGCCCGGCGCGCGCGCAGGCGCGGTCTGGACTTCGTCCATGGCAGGCCTAGTGTCTCCAGCAGAAGACGACCTGACCAAGGGGGAAGACGTTGAAAGCCGCACCGTTCCTGGCGTTCGGGCTGGCGGCGGTCCTGACGCAGTCTGCGCAGGCCGCCCCGGACAATCGATCCTTGCTCATCATTCAGGACCGCCTGCCGGGCATGGACAGCCTGGCCGGCTACCTGAAAGCCCACGGCGGCCTTGAAACCAAGATCGTCGGCCAGGATGCGGCGCCGAGCGACCTGTCCGCCTTCAAGGCCGTCCTGCTGTATGTCGACCTGTATTACACCGACGCCGTCGAGAACAGCGTGGAAGCCTATGTCAAAGGCGGCGGCCGCCTGGTCGTCATCCACCACTCGATCAGCGGCAAGAAGCAGCCGAAGTGGCTGGATTTCGTGGGGATGAGACTGACCGGCGGAGGGACTCCACTGGCGGCGGAACCGTCGCAGCCGGGCGGGCACTACGCCTTCCGCTTCGGGATTTCCCAGACGATCGTCAACGTCCAGCCCAAGCACTATATCACCTCGAACGGGATCAAGTGGCCCGAGACGGTCGACTTCAAGCCCGAGGGCGCCGCGGCATCAGCGCGTTTGCCTGCGCAAACCATCAAGGCGACCGAGTCCTACATGAACTTCGTGCCGCTCAGGCCCGGCAGCAGGCGGCCCATCTTGGGCTTCAAGTACAAGGACGACCGAAACGGCGCGGAGTTCATGCAGAACACCGCCGGCTGGACGGAGCGGATCGGCAAGGGCCAGCTGGTCTATCTGCAGCCCGGGCACTTCGGCGAAGAGTTCCAGGACTCGATCCTGGATCAGATGATCCTGAATTCCATCACCTGGCGGCCGGGGCCCTAAGGCAACAGGGCCAGCAGGTCGTCCTCATTGGGCGCCGTGGCGTTCTTGCCGCCCCTGCTGGTCCTTGGTGTTGCGCTCGCCCTTGCGTGGGCGATGTGGGGCTTTCGAAATCATGCGTCCACGGGAGGCGATAGCAGATGAACCGCTCGCTCACATCAGCCCTGCTCACCTTAGCGGCCCTGTCGCTTGTGGGGTGCGGCAAGCCTCCGGGCACCGGCGGTGTATCCCTTGTCGCGTCGACACCAGCTGGCGGGGTTGTCAGGTTCTCTGGCGTTCTCGTGGGGGACCCAATGATCAAAGCGCAAACGTCATGCCAAGAATATTCCGAGAAAAATGCTGTTCCAATCGGCTTCTATAAGATTGGGGTTGATATCCTAAGCCGCGATCAATTCATGACATTTGAATGCAAATAGGTCGCTCTGTGGCCTCGCCCCGCACCCACTGCCTAACGCGCCGAGGCTGATGTGACCGGGCACGCCCCCCGACTTGCAACCACCGCCCCCTAGGCGCAACCATCGGCCATTGTGGAGCTGGTGAGCATGCGTAGGATTGTAGCCAGTACGATGATGATTGCGGTGCTGGCCGTCAGCCCGGCGGTTAGCATGGCTGCGGCGGCCAAGAAGACTGCCGTGGCCTCAGCCGTGTCTCAGTTCGATCAAGGCGTCGCTGCTTATGAACGCGGTGACTACTCCACCGCCTACAGCCTCTTCCGACCACTGGCTGATCAGGGGAATGCCGATGCGCAGTTCAACCTCGGCATTATGTACGAACTCGGCTGGGGCGTTCCGCAGGATTATGCTGCCGCTGTTAGCTGGTACCGCAAGGCGGCTGAGCATGGGAATGCCGATGCGCACTACAACCTTGGTCTGATTTATTCTAAAGGTGAGGGTGTGCAGCAGGACTACGCTGCGGCTGCGTCCTGGTTCCGAAAGGCTGCTGAGCGGGGGCAGGTCGGGGGGCAGTACGCCCTCGCTTTGTATTACGCCCTCGGCCAAGGCGTGCCGGAAGACTACGTGCAGGCCCACAAGTGGTTTAACTTAGCTGCGGCTAAAGCCACTGACGCTGATGTGCGAGACGGCGCCCTGAAGTACCGAGATATCGTCGCCGCCAAGATGACCCCCGCACAGATCGCAGAGGCGCAGAGGCTGGCTAGTGCGTGGAAGGTGAAGTGATGGATAACAAATCTCTTGGCGTCGGGTTAGCCCTTGCCATGGCCCTGTCGATGAACGGCCACGCCAAGGCTGAGACTATCGATCTAACGCTTAGGTGCCGGGGCACTGAGGTTGTTCTATATACATCAAAACTAACCTACATAACCGACCCGCCGAAAATGAGGTCGGTTGATTTTTCAGTGTCGATAAAACAGAATATTAAAGATATTGTAATATTGACAGATGGGGATGGTGTTGATTTTTCAGCATCTGCGGATGGGAATTCTATTGATAATTATTCTGATAATAAATCGTGGAATATCAAAACGACTTTTATAAAAATCGGCGTTAAAAGCGAACAAACATTATATATAAATCGTCTCAGCGGTCGATTTAGTTATCTGCGAGAATTCAATAATGACAAATCAGCAATTTCTACAAAGATAGAGGCCGAATGCTCGAAGCTTTCGCCAGAGGCGCGGAAGTTTTAGCTAGACAGCCTCTGAAGCCGCCCCTGTTCGGCCATAGCATTCTTACCCCACCCTAACGCTTACCCCGCCGCCACTCCCAAGGCGGTACGAACACCGAAGCCCATAGCCCAGCCTTGCTACCCTTGGCCTCATCCTCATAAGGCACGTAGCGGACGCTGTATTCGCGGTAAGCCACCGCCCAGCCCTGTCGCACCATCTGTTCGTTGAGCTTGACCGATCCAGCCCAGCAGGTCGCTAGGAGCCGCCTGTAGCGGTCCTTGGCCTTGCCCTCGCAGCGGACTGCGCCGGCGCCGATCATCGACCGTAGCGCCTCTGTAGCTGCCAGGCCGCAGCGCCAGTCACCGTCACGCTTGCACACCTGCTTGGTCTCCGGCGCATCGATGCCGTCGAGCCTGATGTGTTGACCTGCAATCACAAGCGTGTCGCCATCA
>CANJMO010000017.1 GCA_947475845.1 Caulobacteraceae bacterium
AAGGGCGGGCGCTGCGAGGCGTGCCAGGGCGACGGCCTGATCAAGATCGAGATGCACTTCCTGCCCGACGTCTACGTCACCTGCGACGTGTGCAAGGGCGATCGCTACAACCGCGAGACCCTGGAAATCCTGTTCAAGGGCAAGTCGATCGCCGACATCCTGGGGATGACGGTCGAGGAGGCGCACGACTTCTTCAAGGCGGTGCCGTCGATCCGCGAGAAGATGGCGACCCTGTCCCGCGTCGGGCTCGACTATGTGAAGCTGGGCCAGAGCGCGACGACCCTGTCCGGCGGCGAAGCGCAGCGGGTCAAGCTGTCCAAGGAGCTGTCGCGCCGGGCCACCGGGCGCACGCTCTACATCCTCGATGAGCCGACCACGGGGCTGCACTTCGAGGACACCAAGAAGCTGCTGGAAGTGCTGCATGAGCTGGTCGACCAGGGCAACACCGTGGTCGTGATCGAGCACAACCTCGACGTGGTGAAGACCGCCGACTGGATACTGGACTTCGGGCCGGAGGGCGGCGACGGCGGCGGACAGATCGTGGCCGAGGGCACGCCGGAGACGGTGGCCAAGGCGGGCCCGGAAAGCTGGACCGGGCGCTACCTCAAGGACGTGCTGGACCGCCACGAGGAACGGCGCAAGACGCGGGTGTCGGAGCTGAAGAAGACGGCCAAGCGCGCCTAGGGGCGATCGGCGCTGAACGCCTTATAGGCCTCGACGGCAACGCTGGCCGGAAGCACCGCGAGGACTGCGGACAGCAAGGCGTGAACCACGGCCGGACCCAGTCTGAAGATCATCTGCGGCGCCGTCAGGGACGTGATCGTCTTGTCGGGCTGAAACAGGGCCGACCATCCGCCGGAGCCAAGCGTCGTCAGCAATGGCAGGGCGAAGATCAGCTCCACGGCAAGATAGGCCAGGATCAGCATCACGGTCAGCAGGAGAAAGGCGCCGAAGAGCGGCCAAAACCGCCCCTTGGTCAGGGCCCAGGAACGCTTCAGCGGCTGAGAGCCGTCCGCCATCAATACCACTGGGGCCAGGCTGAGCCGCGCAACGACCAGAACCATGGCGCAGAACGTGGCGATACCGACAACGACGCCTGCCGTGACAAAAAGCGGCTGCTTGAAATGGACCAAGATCACCGTGGCCGCGCCGCCGACAATCTCGACGCCGAATAAAGACAGTCCCATCAGCACATAGACGCCGAGCAGGCGCAGCTCGCGCTTGCCAAGACTCAGCCCTTCCCAGCGACCACCCGCTGGGCCAACCAGAAGGGCGCGAAGGACGGCCGATTGCATAGCGAGCATCGCAGGCAAGGCAAACACGACCACAATCAGCGCCATCGCCGAGAAGGTTTTCGCCACCGCCTGCGGTGAAACCTGCTGTCGGGAACGGGCGGCGAGATCGAGGTAGGTCGGGCCCACAAGCAGCAGGCCAATGACCGTGACCAGCAATGACACCGCGACGCTGAACACGGTCCATCTGATCACCGGGCGCGGGTGACGACGAATGAAGTCGAACCCAGAAACCGCCGCATCGCCAGCCGAGAACTGCATCGTCACCTCTCCGGAGGCGTAGTGTTCGGGCGATGGTGCTGTTTGTAAAGCCGAGCTTGCGGCCGTCGATCCCCTAGACGCGGATGTCGACGTCGGGCTTTGCCGTCGCGAAGGTGCGGTAGGCCTCGACCTCGACCCCCAGGCCGACCACCAGGAACACGACGCTCAGCCACACCTGGGCAAGGTTGAGCAGCACGTCGAGCCCGATCAGGACCGGATGCAGGCCCTCGTAGTCGCGGCGCATGGCGACGCCGACGTCGGCGATATTGCCGCCGGTGGCTACGGCCGCGGCGGCCATCAGGCAGCCGAACAGCACCAGCACCACGATCAGGATCACCGCGCAGATCGCGATCACCAGCACATAGGCGCCCACCAGCCGCCAGAACGATCCGCCGGTCAGGGTCCATGAGCGGCGCAGGCAGGCTCCGACGCGCTTCTCCTTGAACGCCACCACCGACGCCAGCGACAGGCGAACGGCGAGGCCCGCTATCAGCAGCAGACCGATCAGCATGACCAGCGCCCCAGCCTCCTTGGACGCCGAGGCCACGGCCTGGGTCGCGGTGCTCAGCCCCATCATCGCCAGGAACATAGCCAGGATGAACATGGCGTAGCCGCCCAGCACCCGCAGTTCGTCCCCGCCGAAGCGCAGGCCGCCCCACACATGCGGGCCCGGCTCAAGGTAGTTGCGGATCACCGCCGAGCGCATGACAGAGCCGAACACCACCAGGATCAGGGTGGCGAAGCCCAGCGCAGGCATCATTCCGTCCATCAGGGCCAGCATCTGATTGGGATCGGCCGAACCGCTCTGTTGCAGGGCGATCAGACCCTGCAGCTTGCCGCCGGCAAGGTCGAACAGGGCGACCAGGGCGATGACCAGCACCACCAGATAGTAGGCCGACCAGATCAGGATCGAGGCCGGCCGCCGGCGCGCGAAGGCGAATCCAGCGAACACAGCTTCGGTCGGTGAGAATTTGGCCATTTAGGCTCCAGTTGCCCCCCAAGACGAGGCTGACGCGTCAATGCCAGGGTACAGCGGCCCTGACTAGGCCGGAACCGGCGTAACCGGCGCGTCGGGCGCGTCATAGGCCTGATAGGCGCGCACCAGCGGCCCCAGGACCACCGGCAGCAGCACGCCGTTGGAGATCGAGGCGATGATCTCGCTGAGGATCAGGGTGGGCAGGCTGGAGCCGTCGGCGTTATCGGGCCGCACCAGCAGGTCGCGGGGCACCACCCCGCCGGTGCCGAGCGAGATGGCGTGGTTCAACGCCGAGACGATCATCAGGGCGAGGAAGGCGGTGATCAGGAACAGGCCGACGGACAGGATCAGCGAGCCCATCAGCGGCCAGAAATGCCCGCGCGTCGAATTCCAGCTTTCCTTCAGGCTGATGCGCTTGCGGTCGACCGCGATGATCGGCGTCAGCGACAGGCGCACGATGACGAAGGTGGTGGCGGCGAACAGGGCCAGGGGCGTGACCCAGGCGAAGAAGCTGCCCAGCCAGGTGGAGAAACCGTCGGAGATGCTGGCGGCGACGCCGAGGCCGAACACCACCACCGCCGTCACCGCAAAATAGATCAGCGAGAAGGCGACGATGGTCATGGCCACGCGGCGTTCGTCGTCGCCGATGCGGAAGGTCACATGGTCCTCGCGCCCGACGAAGATGCGCAGGGCCGAGGAATAGACCAGGCCCATCCCGGCCAGGGTGATGATGGCGATGGCCGCCAGCGCCGGCAGGGCGGGGACCAACAGGCCGAACAGGGCCGACAGGTCGTCGACCTTGTTGGCCATGGCCTGAAAGCTGCGCAGGGCCTGTCCGCCGAGGATCAGGGCTGCGAAGGCCGACAGCAGGTTGAACACCAGCGACACCAGGGCCCAGGCGGCGACCGCGCCTAGCCGCTCGCGAGTGAAGCGAAATCCCTCGAACGCCGCATCGGTCAGCGAGAAATTGGGCTCGTTGAGGTTGAACTCTGACATCAAAAACGAATCCCCCACCGGACGCGCGTCCGGCTTGTGTGGATGTTTGATCGCGTGACGCGATTGTAAAGGTCGCGCAGCGCCCACGGGGCTCTCAGGCGCGAAAATTGTTTCCCTGTGGTAATGGCGCGCCATGAAACCTGTTCCCGACACCGCTATCCATATCATCGGCGGCGGCCTGGCCGGCAGCGAGGCGGCCTGGCAGGCGGCCGAAGCTGGCGTGCCGGTGATCCTGCACGAGATGCGCCCGGTGCGCGGGACGGCGGCGCACCAGACCGACGGCCTGGCGGAACTGGTCTGCTCCAACTCGTTCCGCTCCGACGACTGGCAGTACAACGCCGTCGGCCTGCTGCACGCCGAGATGCGCCGGATGGGCTCGCTGATCCTGGCCTGCGCCGACGTCAACCAGGTGCCCGCCGGGGGCGCGCTGGCGGTTGACCGCGACGGTTTCTCGCAGGCGGTGACGGCCAAGCTGGAAGCGCATCCGCTAATCACCATCGAACGGCAGGAGGTCGCCGGCCTGCCGCCCGCCGACTGGTCGAGCGTGATCGTGGCTACTGGGCCCCTCACCTCCCCCACTCTGTCTGAGGCGATCCTGGAGGCCACCGGCGAAGGCGCCCTGTCGTTCTTCGACGCCATCGCCCCGATCATCCACGCCGAGAGCATCGACATGGACATCGCCTGGCGGCAGTCGCGCTACGACAAGGAAGGACCCGGCGGCGACGCGGCGGCATACATCAACTGCCCGATGGACAAGGCGCAGTACGAGGCTTTCGTCCAGGCGCTGATCGACGGGCCCAAGGCCGAGTTCAAGGATTGGGAGCACGTCCCCTATTTCGACGCTTGTCTGCCGATCGAGGTGATGGCCGAACGGGGATCGGAGACCCTGCGCTATGGGCCGATGAAGCCCAAGGGCCTGACCAATCCGCGCGACCCGATGGTGAAGTCCTACGCCGTGGTGCAACTGCGCCAGGACAACAAGCTGGGCACCCTGTTCAATATGGTGGGGTTCCAGACCAAGCTGAAACATGGGGCGCAGGCGGAGATCTTCCGCACCATTCCGGGGCTGGAGGACGCGCAGTTCGCGCGGCTGGGCGGGCTGCACCGCAACACCTTCATCAACTCGCCCCGCCTGCTGGACGGGACCCTGCGCCTGAAAGCCGACCCGCGCCTGCGCTTCGCGGGGCAGATCACCGGGGTCGAGGGCTATGTGGAGAGCGCCGCCGTCGGTCTGCTGGCCGGTCGCTTCGCCGCCGGCGAGCGGCTGGAACGGCCGATGACCCCGCCGCCGTTCTCGACTGCGCTGGGCGCCCTGATCGGCCACATCACCGGCGGTCATCTGGAAGGCGATCGTCTGGAAAAGGGGCCGCCGACCTTCCAGCCGATGAACATCAACTACGGCCTGCTGCCGCCGTTGGAGGCACCGCGCAAGGACGCCGACGGCAAGCCGATTCCGCTCAAGGAGCGCGGCCGCGCCCGCAAGAAACTGATGTCCGAGCGAGCGATGCGTGATCTGGGGACGTGGTTGGCCGGGCGGGCCGAGTAATTTCTGAGAAAGTCGGCCGACCGATTCTTTCAGCGAGCCGCGAAGGGTCTTTCGGCATCGTCGCAATTCAGCAGCTATTCATGTAGCGGGATGGTATAGCTTTTGACGGAGCGCTGAGCAGCGCCGCCATAGATTGCTGCCGGGTACGGCTTTCGCCTCGCGAGCCTCCGGTCACATAGAACGGCCGCCCGTGCCAGCCCGCCACATATTGCACCCGGACGATCCGGGGCTGAGCCTGGCCATGGTCGCGGCCTCGGCGGCGCCGCTGTTGCTGATCGACGGCGAACTCAAGATCATCGCCGCCAGCGACTCCTTCTGCCGGGCCTTCGCCATCGACTGCGCGACCACGGCCGGCAGGGAGCTGACCGAACTTGGGTTCGGCGAATGGCGCGTGCCTCAGTTGCGTATCCTGCTGCAGAGCACCGCCGAGGGCGTCACCGCGATCGACGCCTACGAGATGGATCTGAAGCGTCCCGGCCTCGCCGATCGCTGCCTGGTCATCAACGTCCAGAGGCTGGCCTACGGCGATCCCGACAAGGTGCGACTGCTGGTGGCCATCGCCGATGTGACCGACGCCCGGCAGGCGACCAAGAGGGACAAGGACGAGCTGCGCGCCAACGTCGCGCGGAGCGAAGCCCTGATTGCCGAGAACGAGACCCTGATGCAGGAGATTCGCCACCGGGTCGCCAACAGCCTGCAGATCATCGCCAGCGTGCTGATGCAGAACGCCCGCGCCGCCCAGTCCGACGAGGCGCGCGATCACCTGCGCGACGCCCACGCCCGGGTGATGTCGATCTCCGACCTGCAGCAGCAACTGGCCGGCGCCACCACCGGCACGGTGGAGCTGCGCTCCTATCTGACCAAGCTGTGCGCCACCATCGCCGCCTCCATGATCCCCGATCCTGCCAAGCTGGCTCTGGTGGTGGTGGCCGAGGACGCCTCAGTCGACGCCGGCGTCTCCGTCAGTCTTGGCCTGGTCATCACCGAACTGGTGATCAACGCCCTGAAGTATGCCTTCCCCGGCGAACGAAGTGGACAGATCACCGTCGATTATCAGACAGAGGGAGCCATGTGGACGCTGTCGGTGGCGGACAACGGCGTCGGCATGCCGAAAAACCCTCCCAAGGACGCCTCGGGCCTCGGCACCAGCATCATCGAGGCCCTGGCCCGCCAGTTGAAGGCGCGGGTCGATGTGGACGACCTGAATCCGGGGACCAAGGTCTCGATCGTTCATATGCTGGCGCCGCCAGTGACCTCCGAGGTCGATCCGTCGGTCGAGCAAGCGCCGGTCTAGGCCGCTCGGAGCTCGCCCCTAGCCAGGAAAGCAGCCTTCGTCCAAGCTGAGCCTGACAACAAAGCCGGGCCGCGCATGACGGTCCATCGGCAAAGGGGCGAAACGCATGTCACACAAACTGGCGGCTGGCTTCTGCTGCGCGCTGGCCTTGGCGCCGGCCATCGCCTCGGCCCAGGTGCTGCGCGAAGCCAACGTCTCGCTGGCGATGGCCAACACCATGTCCTTGGCGGCGCTCGCGTCGTGCAAGGCTGCCGGCAGCGCGGTGACCGTAGCGGTGGTCGACCGTGGCGGGCTGCTCAAGACCCTGATGGTCCATGACAACGCCAACCCGCACAACGGCGACCTGGCCCGGCGTAAGGCCTACACCGCGCGCACCTATCGCATGACCAGCCTGCAGTTCCGCGACCGCTCGGCGATGCCGGAGTTCTCCGGCCAGCGGATGGTGGCGGATGTCGTCGCGCTGGGCGGCGGGGTTCCGATCGTCATCGGCGAAGACGTGATCGGCGCCATCGCCGTCAGCGGCACCCCGAGCCAGGAGCTGGACGAGAAGTGCGCCAAGGCCGGGATTGAAGCTGTCAGGGCGCAGCTGAAGTAGGCGGAGTGCTGGCGGCCCGCCTAGCCGCTGCGCGGGCCGCTTTCTTCTCGTCCATTTTACTGCCTACGCCGCAGCGGAATACGATCCATGCCGCCGCATAGGCGAAGAGGCAGGGGAGCAAAAGTATTCCCACATCCGCCTTTACCGTGTCGATGACCCAAGCTTTCGGCGTTGTTTTGAAAAAGTTGTCTCCGTCGTCTGTCGAGGACACACGAGGGTCGACGGGATCGTAGACAATTTTGACTTCCCGGCGCGCCCTGTCGGATTCGGCAGTCCCTCCAAAAAATTCGCGCGTTTCGCCGTTTGAGCCAACGGGCACTGCAAATCTATAATATCCGACATCTGTACAGTTGTGATATTTCCCAGGGGATCAAATAGTCTTGAACTCGTAGAAAACCCCTTCAGATTCAACCCCACGTTGATAGAGCACATCGAATTTGTTCTAGGAATCTATTTGAACTAAAACGAAAAATATCTCTAGGAATACGCCTACAGGGGCGCATATGGCCAACATCCATGTGACGCCTGTGAAGACGGATGACTTCACGAAGGGTGTAGTCACGACGATTTCAAAGTTGAAAGGTCCCCGTCCTAGCGTTCAGCTTAAACCTAGTCAGTGCGGACCCGCCATATGATCGGGAGCCCCGCTTTGACGGCCCGCCAGCCTAATCCACCTTGATTTGCCGGGGCCAAGCGCCTATCTGAGCGGTGTGGACGTCGCCCTTGGGCGCGTCCCCGGCTTGCTGTCCACGCTTCTGGGCTTCGCCCGCGCCTTGGATACCAGCCTCCGGCCCTCGCCCTTCGGCGTCGGCCCCTTTCCTCCCTCTATGGTCTGTCCGCGCTCATCGCGGGCTATTTTGGATATACATGCACTTCAATCTCACGCTCTCCACCCCGCCGTCGCAAGCGCACCGGTATTCTCCGCTTCTAGGCAAAACCAACGCCCGTCCTGCCCCCGCGCCCCGGATGGGCGGCTTAACCCGCGATCAGTTGCGGGCCATCGTCATCGAACAGCTGGGCTGATACGGGCCGGGTCTAGATCGACCCCATCGCCGTCGCCCACAGCAGCCGCAACTGCTTCTCCAGCACGGTCATGTGCGCGCCCCGGGCCGAACGCTGCGCCAGACAGGCGTAGGCGGCGGCCGGGAAGGCCGGGAGCGGCAGGGCCTTGAGGTCAGCCGCTTTCAGCGCCTCGTCCACCAGCATCCGCAATCGATCCGCCGTCAGCGCGTCGGGCAGCCGTGTCTGGCCGCCGATGGCTCGGCGATGGGCCATCTGCGACAGGCCGTAGGCGCGTCCCGCCATCCGGGCGGGGGCGAACCCTGCCTGCGCGCCCAGAGCCTGGGCGGCGGCCTGCATCAGGGCGCCCGAGGTGCGGTCGGCGTAGTCCAGGGTTTCGGCTTGATCGGCGAACGGCTGCGCGTCCAGGTCGCCCATCCGCGCGGCGATCAGATCGTCCAGAGGGGCGCGGTCCAGTGTGCGCCGGTGCACCGCCTCGGCCAGAGCCAGAGAGACGGGGTGACCGCGCACCGCGCCGCCGGCGTAAATCTCGTCCAGCGCCTCGCTCCACCAGGTCAGGCGGATTTCCCCCATCAGGGGCTCGGAGGTCATCACCGGGACCCGCGCCAGCACATGGTCGAAGGCGTAGAGCGCGATCACGTCGGCCCGGGCCTGGGGGTCGGCGATGAAGCGCGAGGCCAGCCAGCGATCCTGGTCGGATTTGCGGACGGTTTCCTCGAGGTCTTCGAGCGGCTCGGACATGGGCGCTGCATAGGGCCTGGAGCGGAAACAAAAAAGGCCCGCCGTGATGGCGGGCCCTTTCCGTCGATGTGCGGCGGCTTAGCCGAAGATCGTCTGGCTCATGGTCATGGTCGCCAGCATAGGCAGCGACAGCAGGGTGTTGGTGCGACTGAACAGGGTCGCGGTCTTGGCGGCCTTGGCCTTGGCGTCCGCATCGGCCTCGACCATGCCGAGCGCGATCTTCTGGTTCGGCCAGATGAAGAACCAGACGTTGAAGGCCATGATCAGCCCGAGCCACATGCCGGCGCCCAGCAGGGAGTATTTGGTGTCGGCCGCGGCGTCGAAGCCGCCGGCGAAACCGAGGGTCAGGGCCTCGCCCAGGTACTGAAGCGAACCGGCCAGGATCAGGCCCATGATCACCGTTGCGAGAGCGGCGTAGCGGAACCAGAACAGGGCTTCGGGCGCGATGTGCTTGGACACCGCCGGCTTCAGCTCGGCCGGGATGTTGGGCATGACGCGGATCTGCACGAAGTTGAAGTAGTACAGCAGCCCGATCCACAGGATGCCGAAGACCACGTGCATCCAGCGGAACACCGCCTGGAAGAAGATCATGCCGAAGCCGTCCGGCCCGTGCATGCCGTAGCCGACGATGAAGATCAGCGCCAGGATGAAGCTGACGATGATGGTGTTGCGGAAGTTGAGCAGCAGCGCCGCCATGATTCGCCCCTTTGAGGTCTCTATAACAGCCCGGTTCTATCCCTGAAGTATTACGGGAAGGTGCGCGCGAGCCTGAAGCTCGGCAAGGGCTAAATGGCGATCAGGGCGGCGGCCAGGCGGCGGCCTTCGGAGACCAGCACATTGTAGACCCGCGCGGCGGTGGCGGTGTCCATCACCTCCAGTCCCATGCCGGCGTCCTGCAGCGCTTTGCGCAGGGCCGGCGGCGGCGGGGCGACCCGGGCGCCGACGCCCAGCAGCAGGAACTCGACCTGCCCGATGCCGGCGTCGAGCACGGCCTGGATGTCGGCCGGCCCAAGGTCCGCCAAAGAGGCCACCGGCCAGGCCTGGGGAATATCGTTGAGGATCAGCAGCGAGCCTTCGAGCCTGCGGCCGGACACGCGGAAACCGCCGCCGCCATAGGCGTCGATCGAGGGCGGCTGGCGCAGCTCGGCCATTTAGGGGCGCGGCGGAAGCGGCTTGGCCGGTTCGTCGTCGCCGCGCTTGGCGCCCCACACCAGGATGATCGGCAGGGCGACGTAGATCGACGAATAGGTGCCGATGATGATCCCGAACACCATGGCGAACACCAGGGGGAACAGGGTCGGGCCGCCCATGAACAGCATGCCGGCCAGGGCCAGCAGGGCGGTGGAGCCGGTGATCAGGGTGCGCGACAGACGCTCGTTCTCGGACAGGTCGATGATGTCGCGCAGAGTGGTGCGCTTATATTTGCGCAGGTTCTCGCGCAGCCGGTCGAAGGTGATGACCTTCTCGTTCATCGAGTAGCCGATGATGGTCAGCAAGGCGGCGATCGAGGTCATCGAGAACTCGATCTGCAGGGCCGACAGGATGCCCACCGTCAGGATCAGGTCGTGGAAGATGGCGATCACCGCGCCCAGGCCGAACTGCAGCTGGAAGCGGAACCAGATGTAGACGAGCATCAGCAGGATGGCCAAGCCCAGCGCCATCAGGCCGGACGAGAACAGCTCGCCGGAGACCTTGGCCCCGACCACTTCGACCCGCTTGAACTGGATGCCGGGGAATTCCTTGCTGAGGGCGGCCTTCAGCGGGATCACCGCCGCCATCGGATCGGCGCTCTCGGCCGGGCGGAAGCGCAGCAGGGCGTCGTTGGGGCCGCCGAAGCCCTGGACCTGGGCGTCGTGCAGGCCCGCGGTCGACAGAGCCGCCCGCAGCTGCGCCAGGGGCGCGGCGCCCGGGGTGTGGATTTCGATCAGGGTGCCGCCCTTGAAGTCGGTGCCGAAGTTCAGGCCGAGGGTGAAGAAGCAGATCACCGAGGCGATCACCGCCAGGCCGGACACAATGGCGGCGTAGGGCGCCAGAGCCGTGAACCTGAAGTGGGTCTGGGCCGGGACGAACTTGATCAGGGGCCAGAAGGAGCTGCTCACGAGGTCATTCTCCTAAAGAATCGGCAGTTTCTTGGGCCGCGCGGCGCGGAACCACAGGCCCAGCAGGACCTGGGTGACCACGATGGCGCTGAACACCGAGGTGAACACCCCGATCGACAGCGACCAGGCGAACCCGCGCACCGGACCGGCGCCGAACTGGAACATGATGAAGCCGGCGATCAGGGTCGTCACGTTGGCGTCGAAGATCGACACCAGGGCCCGGCGGAAACCGTGGTCGGCGGCCGCCATGGCCGGGTGGCCCGCGCGGCTCTCGTCGCGCATCCGCTCGTAGATCAGGACGCTGGCGTCGACCGCCAGGGCCATGGACAGGATCATGCCGGCCACGCCGGGCAGGGTCAGGGTCGCCTGGGTCAGGGACATCATTGCGATGATCAGCAGGGCGTTGACCAACAGGGCCGCCACGGCGATGCCGCCGAACAGCAGGCCATAGGCCAGGACGATGAAGCTGAGGATCACGAGGAAGCCCAGCACCGCCGAGATCTGACCGGCGCGCACCGCGTCGGCGCCGAGCTCGGCCCCCACGCTGCGCTGTTCGATGACGTTGAGCTTGGCCGGCAGGGCGCCGCCGCGCAGCAGCACCGCCAGGTCGCTGGCGCTCTGCGGCGTGAAGCTGCCCGAGATCTGGCCCTGACCGCCGGCGATGGCGCTGCGGATCACAGGGGCCGACAGGTTCTTGCCGTCCAGGATGATGGCGAAACGCTTGCCGATGTTCTGGGCGGTGGCCTCGCCGAAGCGCTTGGACCCGATCCCGTTGAAGCGGAAGTTGACCACCGCTTCGCCGGTCTGGCTGTCGAAGCCCTGGCTGGCGTCGGTCAGCATGTCGCCTGAGACGAGCGCGCGGCGCTTGACCACGATCGGGCCCTCGGCGGTGTTCTCGCTATGCAGCAGCTCGGCGTCGGGCGGGATGCGGCCGGCGGCGAGGTCCTCGGGAGTGACGGTCTCGTCGACCATCTGGAAGGTCAGCTTGGCGGTCTTGCCGATGACGTCCTTCAGGCGCTCCGGATCGCTCTCGCCGGGGGCCTCGACCACGATGCGGTTGATCCCCTGGCTGGTGATCGACGGCTCCTTGGTGCCGAGCGCGTCGACGCGGCGGCGGATCTTCTCGATCGATTGCTCGACGGCCTTGGCGCTTTCGGCCTGCATCGCCTGGGGCGACAGGGCCAACTGGAGGCCGCCGCCGGGCTGGGTGGTGACGGCGAGGTCGAGGGTCGCGGAATTGGCGATCGGCTGGGCCAGCTTGCGCAGGGCCGTGGCGGCGGTGTTGAGCTGGGCCGGATCGGTGATGTGGACATTGATCGCTTCGCCCACCTGGCCAAGGCCGGTGTAGGGCACGCTAGCCTCGCGCAGGGTGGTGCGCACATCCTCGAGCAGGTTGGTCAGTCGCTCGGCCTTGAGCGAGTCGGTGTCGACCTCCAGCAGCAGGTAGGAGCCGCCCTGCAGGTCGAGCCCGAGGTTCAGCTTCTGGTGCGGGGCCCAGGCCGGGAACTTGTTCAGCACCGTCTGCGGCAGGAGGTTAGGCAGGGTGAAGGCCACGCCAAACAGGATGGCGAGGGCGAAGATCATCACCTTCCAGCGGGTCAGGATCAGCATGGCGGTCGGTCGGTCCGGCTCGCCTAGGAGGTCTTGGCGTCGTTGGCGGCGGCCGGCTCGGCGCGGGTGCGCACCTCGGACACCATGGAGCGCACCACCTTGATGGTCACGCCCGTGGCGATCTCGATGCTCAGCTCCTTGTCCTCGACCTTGGCGATCTTGCCGATCACGCCGCTGGACAACACGATGGTGTCGCCGCGCTTGATCTGCCTGATCATCTCCTGGTGGTCCTTGGCCCGCTTCTGCTGCGGACGGATCAGCAGGAAGTAGAACAGGATCATCATCAGCACGACCATCGGCAGCGGACCGCTGAGCAGGTCCTGCATGCCTCCGGCGCCGGCGGCGGGAGCTGCGGTTTGGGCGTAGGCGGGGGTCCCGAACATGGGGTCTCCAGAGGGTCTCCACGCCGAAATCGGCGGGGGCGATCAAAAGTCGGCGGAAGCTAGGGCCTGAACAGCCCTTTTGCAATGAGCGCGGTCTCGGTTAGAGCATCAGCCATGAGCGACTCCTTGCCCCCCGCGATCACGCCGTTACTGGAACGCATAGCCGAGGCCCTCGAACGCCTGGCTCCAAAGGCGGCGCCGAAGCCCGATTTCTCGGCCGCGCGCCTGTTCCGTTTCGATCACAATCCCGACCGTTTCGTGGCCGCGCCCGACTATGCCCTGCCGATGGACCTGCTGATCGGGGTCGAGCGGCAGAAGGAGCAGTTCGCCGAGAACCTGCGCCGCTTCGCCGAGGGCCTGCCGGCCAACAACGCCCTGCTGTGGGGCGTGCGCGGCACCGGCAAGAGCTCGATGGTCAAGGCGGTGTTCATGGCCGAGAGCGCAGCTCACCCCGCCCTGCGCCTGATCGAGGTCGACCGCGACCACCTGCACGCCCTGCCCGGCCTGTTCCACAGCCTGCGCGATCACGCCGAAAAGTTCGTGGTGCTGTGCGACGACCTGTCGTTCGAGGACGGCGCCGCCGCCGCCAAGTCGCTCAAGTCGGCGCTGGAGGGCGGAGTCGAGGGGCCGCCGGCCAATGTGCTGTTCGTGGCCACGTCGAACCGCCGCCACCTGATGCCGCGCGGCCATGACGAAACGCGCGGCCTGGTCGCCGCTCAGGAAGACGCCGAGGAGCAGGTGTCGGTGTCCGACCGCTTCGGCCTGTGGCTGGGCTTCCCGCCGATGGATCAGGCGACCTATCTGGACGCCATCCAGCACTACGTCGACCGCTTCGACCTGAAGACGCCAAACCTTAAGCCAAATGACCTGCAGACCCGGGCCCTGCAATGGGCTCAGCTGCGCGGCTCGCGCTCGGGCCGGGTCGCCTGGCAGTTCATCCGCGACCTGGCCGGCGAACAGGGCAAGACCCTGCCGCTCTAGCTACTGCGGCGGCAGGACCAGCATCGGGTCGATCGGGCGGGCCTTGTCCTTCAGGCTCGGGGCGTAGCGGACCTCGAAGTGGACCTGGGTCTGGTCGACGCCGCCGGTCATGCCGACCTCGCCGATCTGCTGACCCTGGGTCACCATCTGGCGCATCTTCACATCGATATTGGCCAGGTGGGCGTAGGCCGTGACCCATCCGCCGTCGTGGCGGATCAACACGAGGTTGCCGAAGCCGGGCACCGAATTGCCGGCATAGACCACCTCGCCGCCGGCCGCGGCGCGGACCAGCTCGCCGGCGGGAGCCCCGATGTCGAGGCCGTCGTTGCGCTGGCTGCCGCTGGTGGGGCCGTAGGGCGACACGACGCGGCCGCGGGCGGGCCACTGGAAGAAGCCCTTCCCGGCCGCCGCCACGCTGGCGTCGTCCGTGCTGGCTTCGGGAGCGGGCGCGGGTTGCGGCGCGGGCGTAGCGCGGAAACCCGGTTGAGCGGGTCCGGGCGCGCTCTGGCCCGGCGGCGCGAAGGTGGTCGGCGGCGGCGTCAAGGCCGGCGGGTTGGACGAGGGCAGGGACGAGAATGGGATCGGGGCCGAGGGGGTGCGGCCACGCGTGGGTTCGGGCCGGTCGAGCGGGCCGCCCGGCAGTTGCAGGCGGCGGCCGGCGTTGAGACGGGCGTTAGGCGACAGGCCGTTGGCTTCGGCCAGGCTCCGGGCGTCGGTGTCGAAGCGGCGGGCGATGGAGAACAGGGTGTCGCCGCGCTTGACGGTATAGGACGAGGCGGCTGACGCCGCGCGTTCCTCGGAGACCGGACGGCCCGGCAGCTTGATGGTCTGGCCGCGCTTCACCCGGTAGGGCTTCTTCAGCTTGTTGAGCCGGGCCAGTTCGGTGACCGAGACCCCGGCCCTGTCGGCGATGCTCTGCAGGGTCTGGCCCTTGCCGACCTTGACCGAGCGCGTGGGGGCGACGGCCGGGGCGCTGGAGCGGGCCAGGGCTTCCACCTGATCGTCGCCCGAGGGCAGCTTGATGGTCTGGCCGGCGCGCACGCGGTACGGCCTCTTCAGCCCGTTCAGCCGCGCCAGTTCGGTGATCGAGACGCCCGCCTCCTTGGCGATGGCCTGCAGGGTCTGGCCATTGGCCACCTTGACGGTTTCGACCTTCGACGAAGCCCGGCGGTTTTCGGCGCGGGACTCGGCGCGCGACTCGCCACGCGTGGACGCCGACGACGAGGCCGGCTCGGCCTCGGCGCTCAGCACCAGTTTCTGCCCAGCCTTCAGCCTGTACGGCGCCTCGATGCCATTGGCCTTGGCCAGGGCTTCGATCGACATCCCGTTGGCCCTGGCGATCTTGTCCAGGGTGTCGCCCTTGCCCACGGTGACGGTTTCGGCCGCCTTGGGTTCGGCTTTCGCTTCAGCCTTTGTTTCGAGCCGGGCCTTGCCGCGCGCGCCTCGGATGGGCGGCTCCGGCTCGGCGCCGGGCATGGTCAGCTTCTGGCCGATCTTGACCTTGTAGGGCGGCTCGATCTTGTTGGCCTTGGCCAGGTCTTCGATCGAGACCCCTGCCCGCTTGGCGACCTTGGCCAGGTTGTCGCCCTTGGCGACCGTCACCGTGTCCTGGGTGTCGGAGGCGAACATCAGGACTTCGACAGCGCCCTGGTAGCGCGGCTCCAGAGCCGAGCCCCGGCGCGGCGGGGCGGTCTTGGCGCCCGGCGGCGGCGGCAGGGATTGGGACTGGACGGGGGTCGAGGGTGCGGCCTTGGGCGCGCCGTCGTCCGGGGGCGGCGGGGCGACAACGGCCGGAGCCGGAGCCGGAGCCGGAGCCGGCGCGGCGACGGGCGCGGCGGAAGGCTCGATCGGCCTTTGCGGAACCGGATATTGCGGGCGTGGCGTCAGGTCCATGGCGCACCCGCCCAGACCCGCGCCTATCGCCGCGCACAGGACCGTCAGGGATGCAGCCGTCTTGAACCGTCTCATCGCCGCTCCGCTGAGCCGCCCCAAAGCCGGGACGTAAGAATCGCATACAGGAATCATGCGGGAGTTTCGGGGCCGCAGCCCCCCGCGCCAACCCTCAAAGTTCTCGCGCCACGCCGTCGAGCAAGGGCACGAACCGCACTTCGCACAGGGTCTCCACCTTGAATCCCCCCTTGCCGTCCGCCGCGTAGCGCTGCAGCTGTTGGACCGGCCCCTTGCCCACCGGCGCGACCAGCACGCCATTGGGTTTCAGTTGCGAAAGCAACGCCTTGGGCTCACCTGGCGCCGCCGCTGTGACCAAAATGCGGTCGAACGGCGCCTGTTCCGGCCAGCCGTCGCCGCCGTCGCCGAAGCGCATGAACACATTCGTGAGATCGAGCTGCTTTAGCCGGCTTTCGGCCTCCGCCATCAGGGTGCGGTAGCGCTCCACCGTGTAGACGAATCGGGCGAGGCGAGAGAGCACGGCGGTCTGGTAGCCGGAGCCGGTGCCGATCTCGAGCACCCGCGAGCGGGCGTCCAGGTTCAGGGCCTGGGTCATCAGGCCGACGATGAACGGCTGGCTGATGGTCTGGCCGCAGGCGATCGGCAGGGCCGAATCCTCCCACGAGCGCTCCTGGAACAGCTCCGGCACGAACAGATCGCGCGGCGTCTTCTCGATGGCGGACAGCACCTTGGGGTCGGTCACGCCCTGCGAGCGCAGGCCCAGGACCAGCCGGGCGAGCCGCGTTTCAGCTGTGTCCTGTTCGTCCGGCATCGGGTCCGTCAAACCTTGGGAGGCGCTCCGCCCAGAACGCCCTTGAGGGCATGCAGGGTCGGGCGGTGAGTCAGGTCTATGTGAAGCGGGGTAACCGAAATGCGGCCGTGGCGCACGGCGTAAAGATCGGTCCCCTCCGGAGAATTGTCCTCAAGCCCCTTCCAGCCCATCCAGTAGTAGTCGCGGCCGCGCAGGTCGGTGCGCCGCTCGGCGTGGCCGTTGATCACATCGCGAATGCCCTGGGCGCAGACCTCGACCGCCGTCACCTGCTCGGGCTCGAGGTCCGGGAAGTTGATGTTGATGATCACGTCATTGGGCCAGCCGGCCTTGAGCAGCTGGCGGATGATGCCCGGAGCGTAGGTTTCGGCGGTGTGGTAGAGCGCCTGCTCGCTGTCGTGGAACACCGCCAGGGCCTGGCTGAGCGCTATGCCCGGAACGCCCAGGGCCATGCCCTGCATGGCGCCGGCGACGGTGCCGGAGACGGTGACGTCCTCGCCAAGATTCTGGCCGCGGTTGACGCCTGAGAGGACCAGGTCCGGCGCCGGGCCCTCGATCAGGTCCTGGATCGCCAGCTGCACGCAGTCGGTCGGGGTGCCGAACACGGCGAACCGCTTGGCCTCCAGCCGGCGCACCCGCAGGGGCGTGCCCAGGGTGATGGCGCGGCTGGCGCCGGACTGCTCGATCTCCGGCGCCACCACCCAAACGTCGTCCGACAGGGTCGCGGCGATCCGCTCCAGCGCCGCCAGGCCTTCCGCGTGGATGCCGTCGTCGTTGGTGATCAGGATCCGCATCAGGCTGCGGGGCCGATGTGGGTCTGGCCGTTCATGTAAGGCTGCAGGGCCGGCGGGATGGCGATGCGGCCGCCCTCGTCCTGATAGTTCTCCAGCACCGCCACCAGGGTGCGGCCGACGGCGAGGCCGGAGCCGTTGAGGGTGTGCAGATATTGCGTGCCCTTCTCGCCGGGCTTGCGGAAACGGGCGTCCATGCGGCGGGCCTGGAAGTCGCCGCAGTTGGAGCAGGAAGATATCTCGCGATAGACGCCCTGGCTCGGCATCCACACCTCGAGGTCGTAGGTCTTGCGCGCGGTGAAGCCCATGTCGCCGGTGCACAGCAACATGGTGCGGTAGGGCAGCTCCAGGCGCTGGAGCACGGTTTCGGCGCACTGGGTCATGCGCTCATGCTCAGCGTCGGACTGGTCGGACGTGGTGATCGAGACCAGCTCGACCTTGTAGAACTGATGCTGGCGGATCATCCCCCGCGTGTCGCGGCCCGAGGCGCCGGCCTCGGAGCGGAAGCTGGGGGTCAGGGCGGTGAGGCGCAGGGGCAGTTCCGGCTCGTCGAGAATCTGGCCGAGGACCATGTTGGTCAGCGAGACCTCGGCGGTGGGGATCAGCCAGCGGCCGTCGGTGGTCTGGAACAGGTCTTCCGCGAACTTGGGCAACTGGCCGGTGCCGAACGCCGCCTCGTCGCGCACCAGAAGCGGCGGCGAAACTTCCAGATAGCCGTGCTCGCGGGTCTGGATGTCGAGCATGAAGGCGCCCAGCGCCCGTTCCAGCCGGGCCAGATCGCCCTTCAGGAACACGAACCGGGCGCCGGAGGTGCGGGCGGCGGCTTCGAAATCCATCAGGCCGAGGGCTTCGCCGAGCGCGACGTGATCCTTCGGCCCTTCGATGGCGCGGGCCTGACCCCAGCGGCGCTGTTCGACATTGCCGTGCTCGTCGGCGCCCTGCGGGACGTCGGCGGCGGGGATGTTGGAGATGGCGGCCAGAACGGCCTTCAACTCGTCAGTCAGGCGGGCTTCCGCTTCGCCCTGGTCGGTGAGCACGCCCTTGAGGGTTTCGACCTCGGCCATCAGGCGCTGGGCTTCGGCTTCGTCCTTCTTGGCCTTGGCGGCGCCGATCAGCTTGGAGGCTTCGTTGCGGCGGCCTTGAGCCACCTGCAGCGCGGTCTGCGCCTCGCGCAGCTTGCGGTCGAGGTCGAGGATCGCCGGGGTCTGCACTGGCAGGCCGCGCTTCGCCCAGCCCTGGTCGTAGGCCTCGGGGTTGTCGCGGATGGCGCGGATGTCGTGCATGGCGGCGGCAGCTCGAGCGTAGGAGAAGCCGTGGTGTTTAAGGCGCGTTGGCGGGGGCGCCAAGCGCTAGACCGCTTCGGCGGCCTCTTCCTTGGTCTTGCGCAGTTCGATCAGCTTCACGCACCAGATCGAGGCCTCGTAGAGCAGGCACAGGGGCACCGCGAGGCTGATCATGCTGATCGGGTCGGGCGGGGTGACGATGGCGGCCACGACGCTGACGCCGAGGATGGCGTAGCGGCGGCCGGCGCGCAGGGTTTCCGACGAAACGATCCCGGCCAGTCCCAGCAGGGCCAGCACCACCGGCAGCTGGAAGCAGATGCCGAACGCCAGCAGCAGGCCGGTGCTCAGCTTCAGATAGTCGTCCACCCGGGGCAGCAGCTCGACCGAGATGTTGGCGTCGCCGATGATTTGCTGGTTCAGCGAGAACAGCAGCACGAAGGGCAGCATCACATAATAGACCAGGGCCGCGCCCAGCAGGAACATGACCGGCGAGGCCAGCAGGAAGGGCAGGAAGGCGTTGCGTTCCTTCTTGTACAGGCCCGGCGCGACGAAGCGGTAGAGCTGGTAGCCGATCACCGGGAAGGCCAGCACCAGGCCGGCGATGCCCGCCACCTTGACCTTGGTGAAGAAGAACTCGAGCGGCGAGGTGAACACCATCTTGATCGGCGCGATGTGCGGCATGGGCATGACCCCGATCATGGTCAGGATCATGTCGAAGGGGCCGTGCTTGACGCCGGTCGCCTTCTGCTCGGCCAGCAGGCCGTTGGCCACCTGGAAGGGATGGGTCAGGAAGACGTAGAGCTGCTGGGCGAACATGAAGCTGATCAGGAAGCCGACGATCAGGGCGGCGATCGACCAGATCAGCCGCTGACGCAGCTCGACCAGGTGATCCATCAGCGGGGCCCGCGAGGACTCGATCTCGTTGTCGTCGACGCTCACGAGAGCTTGGCCTTCTTGGCGCGGGGCTTAGCGGCGGCTTCGACGGTTTTGACCGGCTTGGGCGCGGCCTTGGCGGCTGCCTTCTTGGGCTTGGCGACCGGCTCGGGCGGATTCTTGTTTGCGCTGACGGCCTTGCGGCCTGCTTGAGCGCCCGCCGCCTTCAGCTTGGGCTTGGATGCTCGCGCTTTCTTCAGAGGCGCGGGCTCGACGTAGGAGATCGGCTCGGTCACGCCGTATGTCGGGCTGACCATCTCGGCGGCGTCCTGCGCAGCCTGCCATTGAGCCATGTAGTCGGCGCCGATGTTGCTGGCTTCGTCATTGAGCCCGAGCTCGGCTTCCAGGCGTGGCGCGGCGCTGTTGGCGGCGGCGCGCATGGCTTCGACTTCCTTGCGCAGTTCGTCCAGTTCGGACTGGCGCGCCATCTCGTCGAAGCTGGCCCGAAACTCGTTGGCCATGCCGCGCATCTTGCCCATGAACTGGCCGATCTTCCGCAGAAGCATCGGCAGGTCCTTGGGCCCGACCACGATGAGGGCCACCACCACAACGATAAGGATGTGGGCTGGGCTGAGATCGGGCAGCATCAGCCCTTAACTCCGACTAGGCGTTGCAGTCAGGCCAAGCCTAGCTGGTGTGCTTGGCTTCTTCGCGGGCGATGGCTTCCTTTTCCGCGTCGGTGCGCGGGAGGGTTCCGGTCTTGGCGTCCGAGGACTTGTGCTCGTCGTCCTTGAGCCCGTCCTTGAAGGCTTTGATGCCCTTGGCCGTGTCGCCCATGATGCCGGTGATCTTGCCCTTGCCGCCAAACAGCAGCAGCACGACGACCGCCAGGATCATCCAGTGAATTGGTCCGAAAGCGCCCATCTGAGTTCAACTCCTGCTCGCCGCGCGCGTCTGCGCCCCCAGCGATATCGTCCTGTTCTTCCTAATATAGGCGCATGCGATGGCAAGCGCCAACGCTACTCCTCGCCGAGGTAGTCCTGGTGGAACTCGGGCGCATCGCCCTCCTCCAGCGGGTCTTCGTCCAGGTGCGGTTGCGAGGGGTCGGGGATCGAGAAATCCGCCGGCATGTTGAGGTCGAGCAGGCCGGCGGCCTTCATCTCGGCCATGCCCGGCAGGTCCGACAGGTTGGCCAGGCCGTAGTGTTCGAGGAAGGCGTCGGTGGTGCCGTAGGTGACCGGGCGGCCGGGCGAGCGGCGGCGGCCGCGCATCTTGACCAGGCCCAGCTCGAGCAGGACGTCGAGCGAGCCGCGGCTGGTCTGCACGCCGCGGATCTGCTCCATCTCGGCGCGGGTGACCGGCTGGTGATAGGCGGTGATGGCCAGGATTTCCTGGGCGGCCTTGGACAGGCGGCGCGGCTCCTCGCGCTCCTCGGTCATCAGCCAAGACAGGTCCTGGGCGGTCTGCAGGCGCCAGCGGCCGGCGACTTCGGCCAGCTCGACCCCCCTGCCCGCATAACGCGCCTTGAGCGCCTCGATGGCGGCGGGCACGTCTGCGTCTTCGGGCAGGCGGCGTTGCAAGTCGGTGAGGCCCAGAGGGCCGGCGGCGGCGAACAGCAGGGCCTCGACGGCCCGCTCCGTATCCTCGCTCACTCGGCCGCCTCCAGGCGCAGGCGCGAGCGCAGATAGAGGTCGGAGAAGTGCTCCAGCTGGCGCGCTTCCATGGTCCCCTCCTTGACCAGTTCCAAGCTGGCCGAGAGGGTCGAGGCCAGGTAGGAGGCCCGGCTCGGTCCGGTGAGCTTGCCCGCTTCAGGCGAAGGCGCGACGCCGGTCAGGGGCCGCCAGGTCTTCATCTCATCCAGCATGCCGCGCAGGCGGGTGCGGGCGTCCTCCAGCGAATAGGCTTGCGGCACGGTGGGCCGATAGTGGCGCTGGGCGTGGCTCTTACGCTGGTCGGCGTAGGCCCGCATCAGGCCGTAGAGGTCGCCTTCGAAGATGGTGGAGGGGGCGATGCGGATGGCCTGGGGGTCGCCGCGCACGAACACGTCGCGGCCCAGCTGCGGCCGGTCGCGCAGGCCTTCGGCGGCGCGGCGGATCATGTCGAGCTTTGCCAGGCGGTAGGCCAGGGCCGCGGCGATCTCCTCGGCCGGAGCCTCGTCGGCGCCCTTCTTCTCGGGCTTGGGCAGCAGCAGGCGCGATTTCAGATAGGCCAGCCACGAGGCCATCACCAGATAGTCGGCGGCCAGGGAAAAGCGCAGGCGGCGGGCCTGCTGCACGAAGGCCAGATACTGCTCGGCCAGCTTAAGGATCGATAGCTGGCGCAGATCCACCTTCTGGGTGCGGGCGAGGGCCAGCAGGACGTGCAGCGGACCTTCGTAGCCGTCGACGTCGATGATCAGGGCCTCGCCGTCTTCGGCGGCGTTGCCGGCGGCCTCGAACCCGAAATCGGTCTGGAACGCGTCGGTCACGCTGCCAGCCTCCCGTTCAGGCCGAGCGCTTCCAGGCGGGCCTCGGCGGCGGCGGGATCGAAGGCCTGTTCGCGGCGGGCCACGGAGCGGGCGTCGGCGGCGCGCTCGGCGGCGCGGCCGTGTAGTTGGGGGGCGGCCTCGGCGATCGCACGCATCTCGGCCATGTCGCCATTGCAATGCAGGACCACGTCGCAGCCGGCGGCGATCGACAGCCGGGTGCGCTCTTCGAAACTGCCGCCCAGGGCGTGCATGGACAGGTCGTCGCTCATCAGCAATCCGTCGAAACCGATGAACCCTCGCACGACCGTCTCGATGGCGCGGTTGGAAAGCGTCACGCAGGCGTCCGGATCGACCGCGGTGAACACGACGTGGGCGGTCATGGCCATGGGTGCGTCGGCCAGGGCGCGGAACGGCTGGAAATCGGATTGTTCGAGGGTGGAGAGCGCGGTCTCCACCACCGGCAGCTCCAGATGGCTGTCGGCCATGGCCCGCCCGTGGCCGGGGATGTGCTTGATCACCGGGGCGACGCCGCCGGCCAGGAGCCCGTCCATCGCAGCGCGGCCCAGGGCCGCCACTTCGGACGGTTCACGCCCAAACGCCCGGTCGCCGATCACCGCGTGGGTTTCGGGCAGGCGCAGATCGATGCAGGGGGCGCAGTCGGCGTCGAAGCCCAGGGCGCGCAGCTCGTGGGCGATCAGCTGGTGGTTCAGAGTGACGGCTTCGACAGCGACTTGCGGATCGCGGGCGTAGAGGGCGCCGAACAGTTCGGCGGGACGGCGCAGGCGGGCCAGGGGCGGCTTCAGGCGCTGAACGCGCCCGCCCTCCTGGTCGACGAAGACCATGGCGTTGTCGTCTCCCGCCGCGCGGCGCAGGTCGTCAATCAGGCGGCGGGTCTGGTCGGCGCCTTCGATATTGCGGGCGAACAGGATGAAGGCCCACGGGCGGGTCTCACGGAAAAACGCGCGCTCAGCGTCCGTAAGCTGGGGCCCCGCGCAACCGTAGATCGCCGCCAGATGGCTCACCTGACGATGCAGTCGTGGTGGTCGGCCTTGAGCTTGGTGCAGAAGGCCACGGCGGTATCGCGCGAGGCGAAGCCGGAGATGGCCCCGCGATAGAGGGTCTTGCCGTCCCGCTCGACCGCTTCCACCAGCTTGCCCTTGCCGGCCATGTCGGCGCCGTAGGCGGCGGCGATGTCGCTCCAACCCTTGGTGGCCAGGGCCGAAGAGGAATAGGCGCCGATCTGCACCACCGCGGAGCCCCGGGCGGGGTTGGCGGCGGGAGCCGGAGCAGCGGCGGGCGGAGGTGAGGCCTGCGCCACGGCGACCGGCTTGGGCGGCGTCACAGGCGGGGGTTTGGCGGCCACGACGACGGGCGCCGGAGCGGGCTTGGCCGTCATCGCCGGAGCGGCGGTCATGTTGGCGACTGGGGCCGCAGCGGGCTGCGGCGGGGCCTTGGTGGTGGCGCCGCTGGCGGCCACGGCCGAAGGCTGAGCGGTGACAGGCGCGGCCTGGGCCACCGCGACCGGGGTGGTCGGCGCGGGACGGGGCGCGGGTTGTTCGGGACCGGCGGCGAACACCGGAGCGCCGGCGGGCGCGGAAGGCGCGCCTTCGGTCTTGTAGATCTGCAGCCCGGCCGAGGCGTCGGAAGCGGCGGCGGTGGCGGGGGCCGGCGCCTTGATGTCGCCGACCGGAGCGCCGACCGGAGTCGGGGCCTCGCCGGCGCCGCGCACGCCGGAGCGGTAGAACATGAAGATCGCCACGCCCAGACCGATCAGGATCACCAGGCTGATGATCAGTGTGGTCGGGAACGCCCGGCGCCCGCCGCGCTGCTGGCGCGCGTCGAACGACAGCGGTTCGTCGTTTTGCGGCGTATAGGCGCCGCGGTCATGGTCGCTCATTGCACTGGACTCCCGGCAGTCGAAGCACGCGGGCTTGCCGGGTGATTCGGTCCTATTTTAGCCGAATCGGAAGCCGGGTCGGAAAGCGATTGGGGATATCCCCACTTCTCGTGCTTGGGCGCGCGGAGCGGTCCGGCTCAGCCCCACAGGTCGAGATGGAACAACTTCCTGTGTTCCTCGATGGCGAAGCGGTCGGTCATGCCGGCGATATAGTCGCAGACGATCTGGGCCTTGGCTTCCTTGCCCGATGCGGCCTCGACCTGGGCGTGGCAGGCGGGGGGCATCACGTCGGGCTCCTTGAGGAACAGTTCGAACATCTCGCGCAGCACCCGGCGCGCCTGGCTGCGGGTGCGGTTGACGCGGAAGTGGCGGTACATCCGCTCGTAGAGGAAGGCCGATAGCTGGCCGAGGTCCTCGGCCATGTCCGGCGAGAAGGCCACCAGGGCCCGGTTCATCGCCCGCACCTCGTCGGCCGAGCAGACGCCCTCGGCCTGAGCCCGGCGGCGGGTCTCGGTCATCACGTCCTGGACCATGGTCCCGATCATCTGGCGCACGGCCTCCAGCCGCAGCAGGCGCGGCTCGAGCCCCGGGTAGGCGTCGGACGCCTTCTTGATCATCGGACCGATCAGCGGCACCTCGGCCAGCTCGTCCATGGTCAACAGACCCGCCTGCACCCCGTCATCGACGTCGTGGTTGTTGTAGGCGATGTCGTCGGCCAGGGCGGCCACCTGAGCTTCGGCCGAGGCCCAGGTCGACAGGCCCAGATCATAGTCGGCGTTGTAATCAACGATCGCCCGCCAGGACGGCTTGCCGAGCTTGGAGGTCACCGGGCCGTTGTGCTTGACCACGCCCTCCAGCGTTTCCCAGGTCAGGTTCAGGCCGTCGAAGTTGGGGTAGCGCTTTTCCAGCGTGGTGATGACGCGAAAGGTCTGCACGTTGTGGTCGAAGCCGCCGAGGTCGCGCATGCACTCCTGCAGCTCGTCCTCCCCGGCGTGGCCGAACGGCGGGTGGCCGATGTCGTGGGCCAGGGCGATGGTCTCGGCCAGGTCGTCGTCCAGCCCCATGGCTTTGGCGATCGAGCGGGCGATCTGGGCCACTTCCAGCGAATGGGTCAGGCGGGTGCGGAAGTGGTCGCCCTCGTGCGCCACGAACACCTGGGTCTTTTCCTTCAGGCGGCGGAAGGCGGAGGCGTGGATGATGCGGTCGCGGTCTCGGGCGAAGGGGGTGCGCGTGGCGCTGTCGCCCTCCGGCCAGCGGCGGCCGCGCGAGCGCGAAGCGTCCTCGGCGTAGGGCGCCCGGACGGGGGGCTGATAGGCGGTTTCGGACAAACCGGAATCCTTTGACCTGGAAGCTTCGCCAGACCGGGGGTTACGCCCGGCCCTGATCGGCCTCATATAGGGTATCCATCCTTAACGCCTAAGATCCCACCTTGCACGCATGACCACCCAGACCCTGACCATCGCTAAGAAGGCCGCCCCGGTTCTGGTGAGCCTGTCGCCCACCGCTGCGATGCGTCTGCACGCCCTCAGCAAGGCCGAGGGTCACGAGGTGATGCTGCGCGTGGCGGTGGAAGGCGGCGGGTGTTCGGGCTTCCAGTACCTGTTCGACCTGGTCCAGGCGGCCGAGCCCGACGATCTGAAAGTGCAACTCGACGGCGCCACGGCGCTGGTCGATCCGGTCTCGCTCGACCTGCTCAAGGGCTCTGTGATCGACTTCGTGGACGAGCTGGCCGCGGCGCAGTTCCAGATCCGCAACCCTAACGCCAAGTCCAGCTGCGGCTGCGGCGTCAGCTTCTCGGTCTAGACCGCGCTGAACCCCGGCGTGATCGGCGTCGATAACTCGCCGCTCAGGGTTCGGGCGCGGTCGATCAGTTCCTGCGGGTCGGAGATGTCGGCCGGGGTGATGGTGTTCATCACCTCGGACGCCGCATAGCCCAGCATGCGCTCGGCCCCGACGTTGAAAATCTGGATCACGCCCTTGGCGTCGGTGGCGATGCTGGAAAAGTTGGCGCTGTTGAAGATCGCGCTCTGCAGGGGGCGCGCGGCGACCGATGACTCGTCGGTGGGGCCGGAACCGGTGGGGTCTTTGGGGCTGGCGATGACGTCTCGCTATTCGAATGGCAGACGATCGGGGGCGTTAGAGACGCGCGATAAAAGCACCGTATCAGTTAAGCAGGGTGGCCACAGAAGTTTCGAGTTGCGCGGGCGTGTAGGGCTTCTGGATGAACTGGCCGCCGCGCACGAACCGATCCTGCACTTGGCGTCCAGGGTCGAACCGGAGGTGTACAGAACCCGCAGTTCCGGCCACAGCGCGAGCGCTTGATCGGCCACGTTGTATCCGCCGAACTCGATCTTATCCAAGCGGATGTCGACGAACAGGACGTCGATCGTCTTCGACGTGTTCAGGTAGTCGAGCGCTTCGGCTTGGTCGCACGCCAGCAGCACCTCGTAGCCAAGATCGCCGATGGTCCACTCGGCCGCCATGCGGATGAACATCTCGTCTTCTACGATCAAGACGACCGCCATCAGGCCGTCGCCGGTCGGAAACTATGCATGGGGGGATTGCCTCCGCCGCCGCCCGAATGGACTTCGGCGTGTTACCTGAACGCAACCGGGTTGCTTAGGTTCCGCGGATCGCGAAATAAATTCGGCGGTTAAAGCTGCGCCCCGCCGCGCCGCGGATGCACGCTGGGCGCCCCGGCCTCATGGGCGCGGTGGCGGTGAAGGCTTCGGTCTACGCCCTGCCGGCCACCGACGAGGGCCAGGAAGACTTCCAATGGCTGGTGCGCGACATCGCCGCCGGCGGCGGCGAGGCCATGATCTGCGAGGCTCACCTGATCGACGGACTGACCGACGCCGACGTGCAGACCCTGTTCGAAACCGCGCGGCAGACGGACTATGACGCCTTGATCGCCGACCTACGCGCGGTGGCGCAGGACCTGTCGTCCCGCGACTCCGCCCAGACCGCGCGCCTGCGCAAACGCCTGACCCAGATCGCCGCCATCGACTTCTTCGGCGGCGCGGGACGAGACACGGCGGAGAGTCTGCTGGCCGGGCTGGAGGCTCATCTCAAGGGCGGCGCGCCAGTCCCATCGGCCGAACGCGCCGCGGACGGCGACTACCGGGGCCGCACCTGGGTCACCCGGCAGGGGGGCAAGGTCGACCGCATCGCCTGCGCCTGGTTGATCCGGACCTTCATCGATCCCGAAGCGGCTTTCAAATTCGTCCCGCCCAAGGGCTACACACCGTCGCCCGGGGAGCTGCGGTTCGACATGTTCGAAGCCGAGTTCACCCACGAGGCGGACAAGTGCAGCTTCGAAGTCCTGCTGGATCGCATGGGCCTGGACGATGCGGGCTTGAGAGCCATCGGCGAGATCATCCACGACATCGACCTGAAGGACGCCCGGTTTGGCCGGGACGAGACGGCGGGTCTGGCAAGCATGCTGGAAGGCATCTGCCGCCGGTCGGACGACGACATGGCGCGGATCGCGCGGGGCGGCGCCCTGCTGGACGACCTGCTGGCCTATTTCAAATCCACCCAAGCCGGTGACGGTTAGCTCGAGCCGCGGTGGCCGACCTTATCTGCCAGCGTCCCTATAATTCCTAAAAAGGCCATCGGGTTTGGCGATGCTATGCCGATCTCCTCGGTGGGGACGAAGATGATCAGACCTGTTGCGGCGCCCGATGGGCCGGGCCATGGCATATCCTTCGGCGAAGCGACCCGGGTGTGGGCGCGGATCGCGGCGCTCAGCTTCGGCGGGCCCGCCGGTCAGATCGCGGTGATGCATCGCATCCTGGTGGAGGAGAAGCGCTGGATCGGCGAGCGCCGGTTCCTGCACGCCCTCAACTACTGCATGCTCCTGCCGGGTCCCGAGGCGCAGCAGCTGGCCATCTATATCGGCTGGCTGATGCACCGCACGGCGGGGGGCCTGGTCGCCGGCGCCCTGTTCGTGCTGCCCGGCTTCATCTGCCTGATGGGCCTCAGCATCGTCTACGCCGTGTTCGACCAGGTCGGGCCGGTGGCGGCGCTGTTCTTCGGCCTGAAAGCCGCGGTGCTGGTGATCGTGTTCGAAGCGGTGATGCGGGTCGGCAGGCGCTCGCTGAAGAACCCGGTGATGATCGCCATGGCCGCGGCGTCGTTCCTGGCGCTGTTCCTGTTCAAGGTCCCTTTCCCGCTGGTGATCGTGGCGGCGGGCGTGATCGGCTTTGTCGGCGGCAAGCTGGGCAACCGCGCCTTCTTGGCCGGGAGCGGACATGGCAAGCCGGCGGCCAATGAGTTGGCCGACGAAGACAGCGCGCTGGGGGCGCAAAGCCCCGCCCATGCCAAACCCGATCTCGCCTGGGCGCTGCGCATCGGCGGGGTGATCCTGGTCCTTTGGCTGGGGCCGGTGCTGGCGATCGGCCTGACCTTGGGCTGGGACAATGTGTTTTCCGACATCGCCGGCTTCTTCAGCCGGATAGCAGTGGTCACCTTCGGCGGGGCCTACGCCGTGCTCGCCTATGTCGCCCAGGAAGCGGTGTCCCACTACGGCTGGTTGCGGCCGGGCGAGATGCTCGACGGTCTGGGCATGGCCGAGACGACCCCCGGCCCGCTGATCATCGTCACCCAGTTCGTGGGCTTCATGGCCGCCTTCCGTGCGCCAGGAGGCCTGCCGCCGATCCTGGCCGGGGTGCTGGGCGGGACCCTGACGACCTGGGTCACCTTCACCCCCTGCTTCCTGTGGATTTTCCTCGGCGCGCCTTTCGTGGAGGCGCTGCGTGGGGCCAAGGCGCTCAACGCCGCCCTCGCCGCGATCACGGCCGCGGTGGTGGGCGTGATCCTGAACCTGGCGGTGTGGTTCGGCCTGCATGTGCTGTTCCGGCAGGTGACGCCGGTGCGGACGCTAGGTCTGAACCTGGAGCTGCCGGTCCTGTCGTCGCTGGACGCCGCATCGCTGCTGCTGACCCTAGCGGCCGCCTTAGCCGTGTTCCGCTTCAAGGTCGGCGTGATCCCCGTGCTGCTGGGCTGCGCGGTGACGGGGCTGGTCTATCACTTCGCTGCGGGCGCGCTGGCCTAGGCGGTTAGGGCTTCACGCCTGCCGCGGGGCCCTCTAGCTTCCGGGGCATGAAGCTCGCCACCTGGAACGTCAATTCGATCAACGCCCGCCTGGCCAACGTGCTCGACTGGTTCGGCGAGGCCCAGCCCGACGTCGCGGTGCTGCAGGAGATCAAGTGCGTCGACGAGAACTTCCCGGCCGAGCCGTTCGAGGCGCTGGGCTACAACGTCGTCGTCCACGGCCAGAAGACCTACAACGGCGTGGCCATGCTCTCGAAATATCCGCTGGAAGATGTGCGCCGCGGCCTGCCTGACGGCGAAGGCGACGACCACGCGCGCTACATGGAGGCCGTGGTCCTGTCCCAGAAGCCGATCCGCGTCGGCGGCATCTACCTGCCCAACGGCAATCCGATCGGGACCGAGAAGTTCGACTACAAGCTGAGGTGGATGGACCGCCTGCACCGCCACGCCCAGGCGCTGCTCGCCTTCGAGGAGCCCCTGGCCCTGATGGGCGACTACAATGTCATCCCCGAGCCCGAGGACGCCGACAAGCCGGAGGGCTGGCTGGGCGACGCCCTGTTCCAGCCGCAGAGCCGCGCCGCTTTCCGCGCGCTGAAATACCTCGGCCTGACCGACGCCTACATGGAGCTGGATGGCCGACCCGGCGGCTATACCTTCTGGGACTATCAGGCCGGCGCCTGGCAGCGGAACCACGGCATCCGCATCGACCACGTCCTGCTCTCGCCGCAGGCCGCCGACCTGCTGCGCGGCATCGAGATCCACAAGGACGTTCGCGACCGCGAAAAGCCGTCGGACCACGTCCCCGTGATGGTGGAACTGGCGCTCTAGGCGATCGGCGCCCGGGCCAGGGCCCAGGACACCAGCGCCCTGGCCTGATCGGACACGACGTCGACCGGCGCCTCATCCGGGCTGTCGAACGCGCGGCTCAGCAGCGCCGCCAGCAGGCGCAGAAGCGACCAGTCCGGTTGCAGCGACGGCGGCCGATTGAGGATGTAGCTGCGTATTTCTCCCGCCACCACGCCCGGCCCCGCCGAGCCGAAGCCGGCTGCGAGACTGTGGATGTCGTGAGCCAGGCTGAGCACGGCGTCTATGGATTGCTCGACTTCCGCCTCGGCGGCAATGACGGCGATGGCCTTCTGGATTTCGGCTCGAGCCTGAGGCGCCAGGGCCTGCATCCGCGCATGGGCTCTCTCCAAAGCGGGGGGAGCCAGCAGCCGTCCCGCCGTGCCGCCGGGCGAGGAGGCGATGCTGTGGAACAACCGGCGGCGGCTTGTGGCGGGCATGGTCAGAGGTCGACCCAAAGGCGGTTGTCGGTCTGGCGCCGGGACGGCCCGTCGTAGGGCTCGACCGAACGACGGCGATCGGGGCCGACGAACTGCCGGCTGTGGATGAAGGCGCGAGGCCGGTCGATCACGGCGGCGATCCGCGAAAGCACCGTCTTGGCCGTGAACGGCTTGACGATGATCTCGTCGGCGCCCGCGTCGCGGAAAGCCTCGACCCGACTGCGTTCGGTCATGCTGGTCATGATGATCACCGGTAGGGACGGATCCGGGCTCCTGGCCGCCCGGCGGATGAAATCGAGCAGGGCGATGCCGTCGAACGGCATGTGGAAATCGACCACGGCGATATCGGGCGGCGACAGCAGGATCTGCTCGATCGCCTCGGCGCCGTCCTCGGCGAAGCGGATGCGCGGGCGGCCGATCGCAGACAGAATCTCACCGATGATCGCGCGGGTCAGCCGATGGTCGTCGACGACCAGCAGATCCAGGGGCCTAGGCGACACGGGCGTTTTCTTTCGCTTGTCGTTGCAACCGAGACCGGAACAGTCGTCCAGGTATCATGGGTCCGCGTACATTCAAGCCGTGCTCAATAAGTTAAATTGCGGCGGTACTTACGTTCACGATTCAACGATCAGTCGAATCGGTCGATCCGCGCTTCAATGGCATAATTTCCCCTTTTGACCGAATAGCCATAGCTTCGCTCTCATGAACGACGCCCTGCGTCTCGTCCTGCTGCTGGCCATCGCCGGGGTCATCCTGACCGTCGCCGGAGGCTTGGCCGCGCGCTACTTCGATCAGCACCGCCGCATCATCCGCTTTCTGCGCCAGGCCCTGCAGGCCACGCCCGAGGGGATGATGATGGACCGCGCCGCCGGCCGCGCCCTGGCCTTCAATATCGAAGCCGCTCGGCTGGCGGTGCTGTGGGACCGGGGGCGTAGGGGGCTGGTCTACAAGATGGATCAGCTGATGGGGGCCGAGATGATGGTCGACCACGTGGTCCTGGCCCGCTCCTATCGCGGGGAGCCGCGCAAGCTGCTCGATGAGATTCCGATGAGCGCGCACAAGATTACCCTGCGCCTGATCTTCGACAATCCGCGCGATCCGGACTTCGAGGTCGAGCTGTGGCCTGCGCGCCATGGCCGAGGCCACGAGTTCCCGTCCCCCGCCGACGCGGTGCAGTCGGGCCGCCGCTGGCTGGCCAGCATCGAGTCGATCCTGCGCCGCCCGGCCGCGCGCACCCTGACCAAGCCGGCGCCGCTGGTGGCGGTCCTGCCCGAGGAGGAGGATTCCGCGCCGCCATGGGACGACGACGAGGACGAGGAGAACAACCACTAGTTCCGTGCTTCCCGCCGTGGTGAGCGGACTGGGAGCTAGCCGCGCAGGGCCGCCGCTTCGACCCGCGACGCCAGGTCCAGCGCATCGACCCCCTCGTCGCCGGTCGCCAGCGGCCGCGCGACCTTGCCGCGCACCGCATCCAGGAACGCCTGCACGCTCGCGCCCAGCGGGTCCTTGCCGTCGGCGGTTTCGGCGTAGTCGGGGTTGAGAGCGATGGCGGCGGTGTTGCTGAAGGTCTTGGCAATGAAGTCGATGCTGACCTCGCCGGAGGGGTAGACGATGCGCATGGTGCGCACCCGCCCCTCGTCCAGGCGCGAGCAGTCGACGGTCAGCTCCATGCCGTCGACGAAGCCAATTTCGGTGAACACCTCGTCGAACTTGGGTCCGTGCTCGATCCGGCCCTTGGCCTTGATCGATGACGGCATGGTCGGATTGAGGGCCATGGCCATGTCGAGGTCGTGAATGCCCATGTCGAGCATGCAGGACACGTCGGTGCCCCGGCCCGGATAGTAGGACGAGCGTCGCACCGCCTCGATGCGGATCGGCGTCTCGGGGGCGTCCAGCAGACCGATGGCGCGGAAGATCGCACGCTCCTGATGACCGGCGGCCAGCACCAGACCTTTGTCGGCGGCCAGCTTGGCCAGGGCGCGGCCGTCCTGCACGGTCAGGGCGACGGGCTTTTCGACATAGACGTGGCGGCCCCAGTTGAGCGCCTGGCGCGCCACCTCGGCGTGAGTCGAGGCGGGCGAAGCGATGGTCGCCACGTCGACCTGAGCCAGGAAGGCGTCGATGTCGGTGAAGGCGGTGACACCAAGCTTATCGGCCAGGAAGGCGGCGCGGCCCGCGTCCGCGTCGAATACGCCCACCAGACGCACGCCGTCGAGCTGCGCGTACTTGCCCGCGTGATAGCCGCCGAACACCCCGGCGCCGACCACGCCCGCCTTCAGATCACCGTCCATACCGGTCCAGCTTCCTTACGCAAATCGGGCGGAAATTGTCCGCAGCCTGTCGCAGACGCAAGCTACAGCCGATCACGTTTGGTGGCGATTTGTTGCGCGGGCTTCCCGCCTTGCCCTCGCATGGGCTAAATCGCGATCTTGTTTTTAGGAGCCGCCAGTGGCCCGCCTGTTCAACGCCTATGTCATCGTCGATTGGAGCGCCGCGGCGAAAGCCGGTCAGGGCGCCGATCCCATCGTCATCGGCGTGCTCAAGCGCGACGTGCGCTTCCGCCTGTCGTTCGAGAGCTTCACCCCGGCCACCCGCGCGGAGGGCGAAAAGCGGCTGACCGCGATCCTCGACGACCGCAAGAAGCACGGCGACCGGGTGTTCGTCGGGTTCGACTTCCCGCTGGGCTTTCCGCGCGGCATGGCCGAGGGGCTCAAGTTGCCAGGCGAGGCGTGGAGCGGGACCTGGGACTTCCTCGACAAGATGGTCAAGGACAAGGCCGACAACACCAACAACCGCTTCGGCGTCGCCTCCGAGATCAACCGCCGCACCACCGGCGGCCCGTTCCCGTTCTGGGGTTGCCCGCCCCGCGACACCCTGACGACCCTGCAACCCAAGCGGCCGCACGACCACGGCCCCGGCGACTTGCCGGAGTTCCGCTACGCCGATGCGGCCGTCAAGGCCGCCTCGATCTGGAAGCTCTATTACTCAGGCTCGATCGGCGGCCAGGCGATCCTCGGCATCCCGATGGTCAAGCGCCTGAAAAAGGCCAAGGGCGACGCCTTCAAGGCGTGGCCGTTCGAGACCGGCTGGAAAGCGGTGGCTGAAGCGGACCTGGACGGCGTCGATGTGCTGGCGGCGGAAGTGTCGCTGGGCCTGCAGCCGGCTACGGCCCAGCCGGGTGAGAGCAAGGACGTGGCCCCGGTGCGCGCCTTGGCCGAACGAATCGCCAAGCTCGACGAAGCGGGCAAGCTCGGCGCCGAGTTCGCCACGCCCAAGGACGCCAAGGCGGCCGTGGTCGAGGCCGTGCAGGGCGAAGAAGGCTGGATTCTCAACGTCTGATGCTGAGGGTTATGTGCCTGCCGACTCGTAGAGTTGGCGTGGGGGGCCTCAGGCCTTTGGAGCTTATGGTGCGAATAAACGTTTCCGCCGGCTGGATCGCCGCCGCCGCTGTACTGCTTCTGGGCTCCCACGCCATGGCGGCCACGAAAGCCAAGCCCGCTCCCCTGCCCAAGGGCGTGTTCAAGGATTGCCGCGACTGTCCGCAGATGGTCACCATCCCCGCCGGCGCGTTCATGATGGGCTCTCCGGTCAGCGAGAAGAACCGCGGGGCCGAGGACCTGCACAAGGTGACCTTCGCCAAGCCGTTCGCCGTCAGCCGCTTCGAGGTCACCTTCGACGAATGGCGCGCCTGCATGAAGGGCGGCGGCTGCGCCCCGATGCTGCCGCCGGACGAGGGCTGGGGCCGGGGCAAGCGCCCGGTGATCTACATGAACTGGGACGACGCCCACGCCTATGTCGGCTGGCTGGCCAAGAGCACCGGCAAGCCTTACCGGATGCTGTCCGAATCCGAGTGGGAGTACGCCGCGCGCGCCGGATCGAAGACCGCCTTCTCCTATGGTCCTTTCCTGAGCGCCGCCCAGGCCAATTTCGACGCCAGCTCCAAGACCGATCTCAACCCCAAGGGCGTCAAGCGCGCCAAGACCACGCCGGTCGGCAGCTTCAAGCCCAACGGCTTTGGTCTCTATGACATGCACGGCAACGTCTTCGAGTGGGTGCAGGACTGCTGGCACGACGACTACACCGACGCCCCGGCGGACGGCAGCGCCTGGGAGGGCAAGGAGTGCGAGGGCCGCATGCTGCGCGGCGGCTCGTGGGAAGACTACGCCGGCGACATCCGCGCGGCGGCGCGCACCGGCGGCGGGGCCGACGAGCGCTCCTATGCCGACGGCATCCGCGTGGCTCTAGATCTTCCGGTCAAGCCATAGGAAGCGGCTGACCAGCAGGCCCGCCGACAGGGCGCTGGCGAGGATCACGGCGGCGAGGATGCCGCTGAGGCCGCCGTGCAGGCGCACCGCCAAGAACCAGCCCAAGGGCAGCATCACCAGGGCGTAGCTGGCGACATGGGTGATCGCTGGGGCCAGAACGTCGGCGCGGGCGCGCAGGGCCTGGGCCGCCACCACCTGCACCGCGTCGAACATGAAGAACAGTCCCGCCAGGGCCAGTCCCGCCGACGCCACGGCGATCAGCACCGGGTCGGCGGTGTAGCCGGCCGCGATCGGGCCGCGCAGGACATAGACGATCACCCCGAGCAGCAGCCCGTAGACGGCCGCCACGGCGAAGCCGAGCAGGGCCGCGCGCTTGACCCCTTGCGGATCGCGCGCGCCATAGGCGTGGCCGACCAGCACCGCCGTCGCCGTCGACAGGCCGAGCGGAGCCATGAACACGACGGCTGAGAGGTTGAGCACCACGGTCCAGCCGGCCACGGTCAGGGCGCCGATCCAGCCGGCGACCACGTTCATGCCGGAGAAGGCGGCGGCCTCGACAAGCTGGGACGTGCCCGCGCCATAGCCGACGCGGCGCTGCTCACGCGCGGCGATGGAGCCGTCCTGGGCCGGCTGATACAGGCCCAGCTCGCGGGCCCGCTTCATGCGGAAGATGTAGACGAGCAGGACGACGGACAGGAACAGCCGTCCGCCGAAGGTCGCCCAGGCGGCGCCCGCCGAGCCCATGGCCGGGAAACCCAGGGCGCCCGGCACCAGCAGCAGGTCGAGGCTCAGGTTGACGATGTTGGCGATCCACATGGTGCCCATGCTGACCGAGGCCTTGCCGATCGCCTCCAGATAGAGGCCGCAGCAGGCGGAGATCAGGGCAACGGGCAAGGACAGGGCGAAGATGCGCAGCGACGGCGCCGCGCCCTCCGGCAGACCCGGCGCCATGTGGAAGCTCTTCAGCAGCATCGGCCCGAAAGCGATCAGCAACGCGCCCATGACCAGGCCCATGCCCAAGGCATAGCCGAGGCCGCGCCGCAGCACGCCGCCGGTCAGGTCGGGACGGCCCTCGCCGAGATAGCGCGCGGTCATCACCTGCACGCCGGACAGGAACCCCATGGCGCCGACCAGGACCACGGCGGGCAGAGTCCAGCCCAAGGCCTGGAAGCCCAACTGCTCGGCGGAATAGCGGCCGACCACAACCGCGTCGGTCAGGCCCATGGCCATCACGCCCAGTCGCGCGGCCGCCACCGGCCCGGTCAGGCGCAGCAGGGCGGCCAGATCGCGGCGCCAGGGATTGGTGGATGAGGTAGACATCGGTCGTTCCAACTTTTGGTCAGGCGGACCTGACCAAGGAGAAGGTCAGACCGCCGCTTTGAATTCCAGGGCCTTATCGTCGCGCAGGCGCTCGGCGATCAGGAAGGCCAGTTCCAGCGACTGTTCGGCGTTGAGCCGTGGGTCGCAGTGCGTGTGATAGCGGTCCAGCAGGTCCGTCTCGGTCAGGGCCCGGGCGCCGCCGAGGCACTCGGTGACATTCTGGCCGGTCATCTCGAAATGGACGCCGCCTGGGTGCACGCCCTCGGCCTTGGCTACGTCGATGAAGGTCTTCACCTCCGACAGGATGCGGTCGAACGGCCGTGTCTTGTAGCCGTTGGACGCGGTCAGGGTGTTGCCGTGCATCGGATCGGTGGCCCAGACCACGGCGCGGCCTTCGCGCTTGGTGGCGGCCATCAGGCGCGGCAGGCGGTCGGCGACCTTGTCCGAGCCGAAGCGGCCGTAGAGCGTCAGGCGGCCGGCTTCGTTGGCCGGGTTCAGCGCGTCGATCAGACGGATCAGTTCGTCCGGCTCCAGCGTCGGGCCGACCTTCATGCCGATCGGGTTCTTGATCCCGCGCATGTATTCGATGTGGGCATGGTCCAGCTGACGGGTGCGCTCGCCGATCCACAGCAGGTGGGCGGAGGTGTCGTACCAGTCGCCCGAGGTGGAATCGACGCGGGTCATCGCCTCCTCGTAGCCCAGCAGCAGGGCTTCGTGGCTGGTGAAGAACTCCACCTGATGCATGCCCGGATAGGAATTCGGGTTGATGCCGATGGCGTTCATGAACGCCAGGGTCTCGGAAATCTTGTCCGAGAGGGCCGCGTAGCGGGCGCCCAGCGGGCTGTCGGCGACGAAGCCGAGGGTCCACTTGTGGATGTTGTTCAGGTCGGCGTAACCGCCGCTGGCGAAGGCGCGCAGCAGGTTCAGCGTCGAGGCCGACTGGTTATAGGCGCGCAGCAGCCGCTCGGGATCGGGCGCGCGGACGCCCGGCTCGAATTCCATGCCGTTGATATTGTCGCCGCGATAGGACGGCAGGGTGACGTCGCCCTGGGTCTCGATCGGGCTGGAGCGCGGCTTGCCGAACTGGCCGGCGATGCGGCCGACCTTCACCACCGGCTTGCCGCCGGCGAAGGTCAGCACCACCGCCATCTGCAGGATCAGGCGGAAGGTGTCGCGGATGTTGTTGGCGGAGAACTCCTTGAAGCTCTCGGCGCAGTCTCCGCCCTGCAGAAGGAACGCCTTGCCCTCGGACACGTCGCCCAGCAGCGTCTTCAGACGGCGCGCTTCGCCGGCGAACACCAACGGCGGCATCTGGCGCAGGGTGTCTTCGACACGGCCGAGCGCGTCCGCATCCGGGTAATCGGACGGGATGTGCTTGGCGGGCTTGGCTCTCCAGGACGCGGGCGTCCAACGTTCGGTCATTTTCGGCACTCGGTTAAGAGGCGCGGCTTGTAACTCAAGCCCGCGCTATTGGCAAAATCACGCGATGCTCAAGCCCATCGGCTGGTGCTTCTCGCGCATGGTGACGATCTCCTCGGCCATGGTCGGATGCAGGGCGCAGGTGTTGTCCCACTGGGCCTTGGTCACGCCCATCTTGATGGCGATGGCGGCCATCTGGATCATCTCCGGCGCTTCGGGGCCGACGATGTGGCAACCGAGGATGACGTCGGTCTCGCCGTCCACCACCAGCTTCATCAGCACCCGCTCCTGGGCCCCGTAGAACACCTCTTTCATCGGCCGGAACCGGGCCAGGTAGATGTCGACCTTCTTATGCTGGTGGCGCGCTTCGCTCTCGGTCAGGCCGACGCAGCCGACCGGCGGCTGGGAGAAGACGGCGGTGGCGACCATCTCGTGGTCGAAGCTGGTGGGTTTCTTGCCGAACACCGTCTGCACGAAGGCGACCGCCTCGCGGATGGCCACGGGGGTGAGGTTGATGCGGTCGGTGACGTCGCCCACGGCGTAGATGTTGGGCACGTTGGTGCGCGAGAATTCGTCGACGGCGACGGCGCCCTTGTCGTTGAGCTTCACCCCCGCCGCCTCCAGGCCCAGGCCCTCGACATAGGGGATACGGCCGGTGGCGAACATGACCACCTCGGTCCCGCACTTCACGCCATTGTCCATGTGGTTGACCACGCCCTTGGCGGTCTTCTCGATCCGCTCGTGCTGGGTCTCGACCATCAGGCGGATGCCGCGCTTCTCGATCTCGTCGGAGACATGGCCGCGGACGTCCTCGTCGAAGCCGCGCAGGATGTTGGGGCCGCGATAGACCAGGGTGGTGTCGACGCCGAGGCCGTTGAAGATGCCGGCGAATTCCACCGCGATGTAGCCGCCGCCGACCACCATGATGCTCTTGGGCAGTTCCTTCAGATGGAAGGCCTCATTGGAGGTGATGGCGTGCTCGATGCCTTCCAACTCCTTAGGCACCGAGACCCAGCCGCCGGTGGCGATCAGGATGGTCTGGGCGGTGACGGTCTTGTCCTTGCCGACCAATTCGACGGTGTGGGCGTCCACCAGCCGCGCCTTGGCGTGGACCAGATCGGCGCCGGCTTTAGCCAGGTTGGAGGCGTAGATGCCCGACAGGCGGCCGATCTCGACATCCTTAGCGTCGAGGAATTTTTTCCAGTCGAACTTGCTGGTGATCGGCGACCAGCCGTAGCCCTCGGCCTCCTTGAACATGGCCGAGAATTCCGAGGCGTAGACCATGAACTTCTTGGGCACGCAGCCGCGGATCACGCAGGTGCCGCCGACGCGGTCCTCCTCGGCGATGGCCACCCGGGCGCCCGACAAGGCCGCCAGCCGCGCGGCGCGCACCCCGCCCGAACCGGCGCCGATGACGAAGAGGTCGTAGTCGTACTCGGCCATGGGGCGGCTCCGGCGGCGGCTGGGCCAAGCGTGGCCGTGTGCCTAGATGGGGTAGCCGCCTTCTATAGCCAAGTGCGGCGCTGTTTCGAACCCGTCAGAGCGAAACCAGGCCGCCATCGACGAACAGCTCGGCGGCGGTGGTGAAGGTGGCGTCCACCGCCATGTACAGGATCGCCTTGGCCACTTCCTCGGGCTCGCCCATGCGGCCCATGGGAATGCGGGTCTTGGAGCCGGTGACGAAGGCTTCCTTCTGTTCGGGGGTGAAGTCCTTGTCGAGCAGGGGCGTGCCCACCGGGCCGGGGCTGACGGTGTTTACGCGGATGCCGCGGGCCATCAGCTCCTTGGCGAAGGTGCGGCCGAAGTTGCGCAGCGCCGCCTTGGTGGCGCCGTAGACCGTGCCGCCGGGAAGGCCGCCGGCGACCCCGGCCACCGACGAGGTCAGCACGATGGCCGAGCCGTCGGGCATGATCGGGGTGGCGTGCTTCAAGAGGAAGAACGGCCCCTTCACATTGATGTCGAACTGGCGGTCGAAGAAGGCCTCGTCGATCTCGGCGACCGGCTTGAAGCCGGCGACCCCGGCGTTGATCACCAGCACGTCGATGCGGCCGTGCTTTGCCTGAACCTGATCGACCAGAGCCTTGGTGGCGGCCACGTCGCCGGCGTTGGACACCACCACCTCGATTCCCGGCAGGCCGGGCTTGGCGGCGTCGACCGATTTCTGGCTGGAGCCGGTGACGATCACCGTGGCGCCCTCTTGCTGGAACAGCAGGGCCGTCTCGAAGCCGATGCCGGTGGTGCCGCCGGTGATGAGCGCGATCTTGCCGTCGAGTTTCGCCATGAGGGCCTCCTGCCTGCGCGGCAGCTTTGCCGTGACGACCAAAGGGTTGTCCAGGACCGATTATCAGACACCCGTCGACAGCCTGTGCGCACAATTGTGCGCAAGGTTGTGCGCATATCTTCGCGGCCCGTCTTGCCAGGACTGATTTGCTAGGTCATCACAGGCGAGCCCCCCGGCGAAGATCGGGCGCCCGAAACAATAAGACGATTGCTCTGCAGTCCGGGTTCGATCCGGCGCAGACAGGAGGAGACCGAAATGCGCCTGATCCTGGCCCTGTTGGCCGCGTCCACTCTGACCGCCGCCGCCGTTCCCGGCATGTCTGCCACGGCGAAGAAGGCGCCCGCCGCCGTGAAGCTGCACAAGGAGCCGGGCTGGGGCAAACCCGCCGGCCTGGTGCCGCACGACGACTGGAACAGCACCTACCAGCCCATCGAGAACAACATGTTCGACAACAGCCGCGGCCGGCTGAACCCCAACCTCGAGCGCGAATACCCGCCCTATAAGCCCGACTGGGAAGCCCGCTACGCGGCCATCTACGCCAACACCAAGGCGGGCATCAACAACGACCCGACCGCCACCTGCCTGCCCGGCGGCATGCCGCGCATCATGGCCAATCCGCGCGCCCAGGAGATCATCGTCACGCCGCAGCAGGTGACGATCATCAAGGAAACCCAGACCATCGTCCGACGCATCTGGATCAATCGCGAAATGCCGCCCGAAGGGGACGACTCGCCCGATCCCACCTTCAACGGCTACTCGGTCGGTCACTGGGAAGGCGACACCCTGGTGGTCGACACCAAGTACCTGCGCGGCGACACCAACTTCGACCGCACCGGCGCGCCGCACAGCGACAAGATGACGTTGCACGAACGCATGCGCCTGAAGACCCCAAACATCTGGGAAGACGTGATCACCGTCACAGACCCGGTGGCCTTCACCAAGCCCTGGACGGTCACCCGCACCTATGAACGCAAGGCCGACTGGGACACGCAGGAGTACGCTTGCGAGGACAATAATCGCAACGCGCTCGCCGACGGCAAGACCGGCGTCACACCGTCGAAGAAGTAGTCTAGGGCGGCGGGCCTAGCTGGTCCGCCGCTCCACGCCCGCGTCGGCGCCGATCAGGGCTTCGTCGGCGAGGCCCAGGAACAGGCCGTGCTCGACCACGCCGGTCAGGCTCTTGAGCGCCTCGGCCAGCAGTTCCGGGTCGGGGATCTTCTTGCAGGCGGCGTCGTAGATGTAGTTGCCGCCGTCGGTCTTGACCGCCGAGCCGTCCTTGACCCGCAGTTTGGCCTCGGTCTCAATACCGCACCAGGCCAGAGCGTCGTTGATGCGGCCGGCGGTGGTGGTGTGGCCGAAGGTGACCACCTCGATCGGCAGGGCGAAGCGGCCCAACATCTTCACAGACTTGGCCGCGTCCGCGATCACCACACAGCGCAGGGACGCTTCCCACACCAGCTTCTCGCGCAGCAGCGCAGCGCCGCCGCCCTTGATCAGGCCAAGGCCCGGGCCGATCTCGTCGGCGCCGTCGACGGTCAGGTCAATGGTCCCGGCCTTGTCGAGATCGATGACCTTGAGGCCCAATGAAGTCGCCAATTCAGCGGTCGCCTTGGAGGTGGCCACGCACTTGAGACTGAGCTCCCGCGCCGCCAGAGCCTTGACGAAGTAGACGGCGGTGGAGCCGGTGCCCAGGCCCACGGTCATGCCGCTTTCCACCAACAGGGCGGCGGCCTCGCCGGCGATCAGCTTCTGCTTTTCGATATTGTCGCTCATTTTGGCTTCCGGTTTTTCAGTTTCTCGGCGCGGAAGTCGGCGGCCCAGCCTTCCTTGATAATCTGGCGGCCGCGACCCAGGGCGAGGGCGCCCGCCGGCACATCCTCGGTGATCACCGACCCCGAGCCGGTGAAGGCGCCGTCGCCGACGCGAACCGGCGCGACCAGGGCGGTGTCCGAGCCGATGAAGGCGTCCGCGCCGACGTGGGTCTCGAATTTGTCGAACCCGTCGTAATTGCAGAAGATGGTACCGGCGCCGAGGTTGGCGCGAGCGCCGATGGTCCCGTCGCCGACATAGGTCAGGTGGTTGAGCTTGGCCCCCTCCCCGACTTTCACGTTCTTGACCTCGACGAAGTTGCCGACGTGGGCGCGCTCGCCGATGTCGGCGCCGGGGCGCAGGCGGGCGTAGGGCCCGACGATGGCGCCGGGGCGCACGATCGCCTGCTCCAGATGACTGAAAGCGCGGATGCTGGCGCCGGTCTCGATCGTCACACCGGGGCCGAACACGACGTACTGCTCGACCAGCGCGCCGCCGGCGATCTGGGTATCCCAGGACAGGTGCACGGTGTGCGGCGCGGGCATGGTGACACCGTCGGTCAGCAGAGCCTGGCGACGATGGGTCTGGAAGGCCAGTTCGGCGGCGGCCAGCTCGGCTTGCGAGTTGACGCCCATCACCGCCTCTTCCGGCGCGAAGGTGGCGCTGGCGGCGAGGCCGCGGGCCACAGCCAGGCCGACCACGTCGGTCAGGTAGTATTCGCCCTTGGCGTTGGCGTTGCCGACCTGGGACAGAAGCTCGAACAGCACCGCAGCGTCTGCGGCGATGACGCCGGAGTTGCAGGCGGTCACCGCGCGCTCGGCGTCGGTGGCGTCCTTGGCCTCGACGATCTTCGACAGGGCTCCGTCCTCGCCCAGGATCAGGCGACCGTAGGCCCCCGGATCGGCGGCCTCGAAGCCGAGCACGGCGACTCCGGCCCCCGTATCGTGCAGGTCAAACAGGGGCTCTATGGTGGCGGCGCTGAGCAGCGGGCAGTCGGCGTAGGTAACCACCACGTCGCCAGTGAAATCCTTAAGCGCGTCCCGGGCCGCCAGAACCGCATGGCCGGTGCCCAGCGGCGGGTCCTGGATGGCGATGGCGCCCTCGCCCAGCCGCGCCTTCACGTGCTCGCCGACGGAGGGGCTGTGCACGCCGACCACGACTACGATGCGCTCGCAGCCGAGTTCCTGGGCGGCGTCGATGGCGCGGTCGAGCATGGCGCGGCCGCCGACCTTGTGCAGCACCTTGGGCGTGGGCGACTTCATGCGCGTGCCCTGGCCGGCGGCGAGGATCACGGCGGCGCGTCGGGTCATGCGGGTCCTCATTCGGTTGCGCCAAGCTGACGCCATTATCGGCGGCGCGTCGACTCGGGCGTTGCGCTCGATCCGGATTTAGCCGAAACGGCGGACGCTTTCGACCGGAGTCGCACAGTGACCCATTCCTCGTTCAATGCACCGTCCGACGGCCGCTTCACCGGCGTCGTCATCGCCTTCGATCTGGACGGAACCCTGGTCGACACGGCGCCCGACCTGATGGGCGCGCTCAACACCCTCCTGGGGGAAGAAGGGCTGCCCCCGCTGGCCTATGAGACCGCGCCGCTGCTGGTGGGACGCGGGGCCAAGGTGATGATCGAGCGCGGCTTCGCGGCGGCCGGCGAGCCGCTGGACGAGGCGCGCGCTTCGCGCCTGTTCGAGCGCTACATATCGCTCTACCTCGGCCGTATCGCAGACGAGAGCCGCCCGTTCGAGGGCATGATCGACTGTCTCGACGCTCTGCAAGCCGAGGGCGCGATCCTGGCGGTGTGCACCAACAAGCGCACAGACCTCAGCCTGGCGTTGCTCGATAAGCTGGACCTGACAAAGCGCTTCAAGGTGATCGTCGGCGCCGACCAGGCGCCTCGGCCAAAGCCCGACGCCAGCCACCTGCTGCACACCATCGCCCTGGCCGGCGGCGATCCCGCCCGCGCCCTGATGGTCGGCGACAGCATCAACGACGTGCTGGCGGCGCGCAACGCGGGCGTGCCGGTGGTGCTGGTCAGCTTCGGCTACACCGACATCCCGCCGCGCGACATGGACGCCGACGTCCTGATCGACCGCTTCGACGAGTTCTGGGCCGCTGCGCTCAAGCTGGTTCCGGCGCTCTAACCACACGCTCAAAAGAAAAGGGCGGACGCTTGCGCGTCCGCCCCGATCTGTCGCCGTCTAGTCGCAGGACTAGAAGCGGTAGTTCATCTGCATGCCGATGATGCGTGGCGTTTCGATGAGGCCTTTCAGCCAGTAGGTGGAGACGTCCTGCTGCTGGTTAAGCCAGTGCTGTTCGTTGGCCAGGTTCTTCACGTAGGCGGCGATTTCCAGGTCCTTGT
>CANJMO010000018.1 GCA_947475845.1 Caulobacteraceae bacterium
GAAGCCTTCGGTGACCAGCAGCTGGGCGATGACCTCGTCCACGTCCAGAGCTTCCTGGAACAGGGCGGTGCGCTCGGCGAACTCGCGCTGACGGCGCTCGCTCTCTTGGCTTTCGGTCATGATGTCGATCTGCCAGCCGGTCAGCTGGGAGGCCAGGCGGACGTTCTGGCCGCGGCGGCCGATGGCCAGCGACAGCTGCTCGTCCGGCACCACCACTTCGACGCGCTCTTCCTCTTCGTCCATCACCACCTTGGTGACTTCGGCGGGGGCCAGGCCGTTGACGATGAAGGTCGGCTCGTCGGGCGACCACTGGATAATGTCGATCTTCTCGCCCTGCAGCTCGGCCACCACGGCCTGAACGCGGGAGCCGCGCATGCCGACGCAGGCGCCGACCGGATCGATGGAGCTGTCGTTGGAGACGACCGCCATCTTGGCGCGCGAACCGGGGTCGCGGGCCACGGCGCGGATCTCGATGACGCCGTCGTAGACTTCCGGCACTTCCTGAGCGAATAGCTTGGCCATGAAGCCGCCGTGGGCGCGCGACAGCATGATCTGCGGGCCCTTGGTCTCGGTGCGCACGTCGTAGATGTACGAGCGGATGCGGTCGCCGATCTGGAAGTTCTCGCGCGGGATCGACTGATCGCGGCGCATGATGCCTTCGCCGCGGCCCAGATCGACGATGACGTTGCCGTATTCGACGCGCTTGACCGTGCCGTTGACGATCTCGCCCACGCGGTCCTTGAACTCTTCGTACTGACGCTCGCGCTCGGCTTCGCGGACCTTATGGGTCACCACCTGGCGGGCCATCTGGGTCTGCACCCGGCCGAATTCAAAGTGCGGCAGCAGCTCCTCGAACACCGTGCCGACGACCGCGGCGGGATCGCGCTTCTTGGCCGCGGCCAGGCTGATCTCGGTGTCTTCGTTCTCGACCGGGTCGGCGGCGACGACGGTGACGCAACGTTTGAGGGTCAGCTCGCCGGTCTTGGTGTCGATCAGGGCGCGGATGTCGTGCTCGGCGCCGTAACGGCCCTTGGCCGCCTTGGTGATCGCTTCCTCGATCGCCGCGATGACGATCTCCTTGTCGATCGATTTTTCGCGGGCGACCGCGTCGGCGATCTGCAGCAGCTCGAGGCGGTTGGCGGAAATGCCGGTGGCCATGGTCTCTACTCCTCGTCTTCGTCTTCGGACGAAATTTCAGATTCAGCAGCTAGTCGGGCGGCGCGCTCGTCGGCGCCGCGTTTCAGAAGCTCATCGGTCAGGGCCAGCTTGGCGTCGACGATCCAGGCGAAGGGCACATAGACGGTGGTGTCCGGCTCTTCTTCCAGATTGATGCCGACGTTCTCGCCTTCGACGCCGGCCAGCTGGCCGCGGAAGCGCTTGCGGTTCTCGGCGATGCGGTCGAGCTCCATGCGGACCTCGTAGCCCTCGTAGAGCTCGAAATCCTTGAGCCGGGTCAGGGGGCGGTCGATGCCGGGGGTGGAAACCTCTAGCAGATACTCGCCCTTGATCGGGTCGGCGGCGTCCATCACCTCGGAAATGGCGCGGGACAGGCGCGTGCAGTCTTCCACGTCCATGTGGCCGTCCGGACGCTCGGCCATGATCTGCAGCCGGCGGCGCTGGCCGCCCATCAGGCGCAGGCGCACGATCTCGTAGCCGGCGGCCTCGGCCACAGGGTCGAGCAGGTCAATCAGGCTGCGGTCTTCGGTGGTCTTGCCGCGCAACTCAAAATTCCAACAAAAAAGCGGCGGGCCGGGTGGCCGCCGCTCGAAGGCGCTATCCAGCGCATACGATCGATGTAGGAGCTATATAGCGGACGCAAAAGGCATTTGCGAGTCCCCTTCGCGGGGCTCTAGCCGCCGGCCAGCGCGGCTTTGATCTTGGCTGCAAGGGGATCGACCACCGCCGCCATGCCGTTGGCGAAGGACACTTCCTGGTCCTTTAGCACGTTCCAGGGCGCGAAGAGGCTGATTTTCATGGGGGCCTCGCTCTCGTTGTGCAGGGCCAGGACCTCGTCCAACTGAGCGTTCAGCAGATAGACTCCCGCACGGGTTTTAAGGCGCTGACCGCCATTGATTGCCGAGCACCAGTAATCAACGACCAGGATGTAGTCGGCGCCCTTGTCTCGGGCGTCTGCCAAATCGGAAGCGGCGAACGCGCTGGAGAAATGCGGAGTGACGAGAGGCAGGAGCTTGGCGGTGACGTTATCGGGACCGAGCGCCTCGCCAAGACCGATGCCGCCCAATAGGGAAAACGCCTTGGTGCGACCGCTGGCCTTGTTCCAGATCATCACGTAGCGATTGAAGTTGGCCGAGGAGACGACAGCCAGCTTGGCGGTCTTGAAATCCGCAGGCAGAGGGGCGGCCTTCGGTGTGACCCCCGACGGCAAAAGGCCTTCGTAGAGCGGGTGAACTTGCTGGTTTGCGAAGTTGAAATTGTTCTCGGCCACCGAGACGGCCAATGGCGCTCCAATCGCTAGTGTCAAAACGACGGCGAACAGACGCGCGGGGGTTTTCATCGGACGGTCTTTAGGAGGCTGGGGCGCCGGCGAACGCGGCGTTGATCTTGAGGACCAAGGGATCGACCACTGCGGTCATGCCCTTGGCGTAGGTCGCCGCGTCCTGCTTGAGCACGTCCATCGGATTGAAGGTGAAGGTGTATTTCCCTCGGGTGACCGCTCCGTTCTAGCGAGGGCGGCTTAAAACTTCATCCACAAAGCCTGGGAGCAGGGCGCCGCGCTACGCACGCACAAAGTCGAAAAACACCGGCTCGCAGTCGCCCAGCCGCTTTTCCTCGTAGCGGGTGGTGACATGGTCGACGGGAGGCGTGCGCCAGTCGTCGGCGCGCTCGGCCTGCCAGCGGTAGAGGCCGCAGGCCAGGACCTGCTCCAGCGCCCAATCGGCGTAGCCGGCCACGTCTGTCGCGAAGCGCAGTCCGCCGCCGGGCTTCAAAAGGCGGGCCAGGACCTCAAGCGTCTCGGCCTGGACGATGCGGCGCTTATGGTGGCGGGTCTTGGGCCAGGGGTCGGGGAACAGGATGAACACCCGATCGAGGCAGCCGTCCGGCAGGGCCAGCATCAGCTCGCGGGCGTCGCCGTGCAGGATGCGGACATTGGCCAGGGCCTGTTCGTCGACATGGCGCACGGCGCTGGCCACGCCGTTGACGAAGGGCTCGGCGCCCAGGATCAGCACGTCGGGACGCTTGCCCGCCTGCGCCGCCATGTGCTCGCCGCCGCCGAAGCCGATCTCCAGCCAGACCTCGGCCGCGTCGGGCTTGATCGTCCTGGGATCGACCGGCCCGGTCATGTCGAGCGCGATCTTGGGCAGCAGGCTGTCCATCAGCCCGGCCTGGCGCGCCTTGATCGGCCGCGACTTGATGCGCCCGTAGGAGCGCAGGGGCCCGAAGGGCTTCTGGCCGAGGCCGTTGTCGGTCATGGGATGCTTCAGATCGCCCGCATGCGGTTGCCGCGCGGGTTGTGCTCGACTTCGGCCAGGCCAAGGGCCTCCATCAGGGGCGGGATGTACATGCCGAAGCGGCCGCGCAGGCCCTTCTTCTTGCCGTACCAGCCGCCGACGGGGTTGTCCGGCGAACGGCCCCAGGCCTCCACCGTGTCCGGCTTGGCGTCCTTCTGCTCGTCGGCCGAGCCCAGCTCCATCCAGCCGCCATGAGCCTTGAGCATGGCGTGCAGGTCGGCCAGGGCGCGGTAGTCATAGTGGAGCACAGTCTTGCCGACGGTGCAGACCAGCATGTCGGCGCCGTTCACCTCGGCCCGGTGCATGGTGAAGTCGGAGGTCCCCGGCGGGGTCTTCAGCAGCCAGGGATCGGTCGCGGTTCCGGCTTGGTCGGTCTTGGGCATCATTCCACCGTCACGGACTTGGCCAGGTTGCGGGGCTGGTCGACGTCGGCCCCCTTCTGGACGGCCACATGATAGGCCAGCAGCTGGATCGGCGCCGACATCACCAGGGGCGCGATCAGCGGATCGCAGGACGGGGCGGTCATCACCACCCGCGCCCCCGCGGGGGCGTGGCGGGCGCCTTCGTGATCGGTGATGAACACCACCTGGCCGCCGCGGGCCATGACCTCGCTCATGTTTGAGGCCGACTTCTCATAATAGCTGTCGAAGGGCGCCAGGATGATGATCGGGGTCTTCTCGTCGACCAGGGCGATGGGCCCGTGCTTGAGTTCGCCGGCGGCGTATCCCTCGGCGTGGATGTAGCTGATTTCCTTGAGCTTCAGGGCGCCTTCAAGGGCCAGGGCCGACATCGGGCCACGGCCGAGGTAGAGCACGTCGCGGGCCTTGGCGATCTCCACGGCGATGCCGCGCACCGCCTCTTCCAGCTGAATCGACTCGGCGATCAGGCGCGGCGCTTCCAGGAGGATGCGGACCATGCGCTGCTCTTCCGCCGCGTCGATGCGGCCGCGGGCGCGGGCGGCTGCGATGGCGATGGCGGTCAGCACGCTGACCTGAGCGGTGAAGGCCTTGGTCGAGGCGACGCCGATCTCCGGTCCGCAATGGATCGGCCAGACCACGTCGACTTCGCGGGCCATGGTGGATTCGGTGGTGTTGACGATCACCGCGCTCTTCATGCCCTTGGCCTGGCAGTAGCGCAGGGCGGCCAAGGTGTCGGCGGTCTCGCCGGACTGGGACATGGCGATGGCCAGGGCGCTGGGGCGGATCGAGGGCTCGCGGTAGCGGAACTCCGAGGCCACCTCCACGTCCACCGGCAGGTCGGCGTACTGTTCGATCAGGTATTTGCCGATCACGCCGGCGATGTAGGAGGTGCCGCAGGCGACGATCTGAATCCGCTCGAGCGAGGCCCAGTCGATGTCGCCGGACACGGTGGTCCGCTCGGAGATCGGGTCGACATAGGCGGCGATGGTGCGCTGGCCCCCCTCCGGCTGGTCGTGGATCTCCTTTTCCATGAAGTGGCGATAGTTGCCCTTTTCCATGAGGGCGGCGGAGGAGGCGACGGTCTTGATCGGGCGGCTGACTTCGGACCCCGAGCTGTCGAAGATGCGCGCGCCCTTGTGGTCCACGGCGGCGTAGTCGCCGTCCTCCAGATAGAGCACCCGGTTGGTGAAGGGACCGACCGCGAGGGCGTCCGAGCCGATGAACATCTCGCCGTCGCCATAGCCGACCACCAGAGGCGGGCCGTTGCGGGTGGCGAAGATCATCTCGGTTTCGCCGCCGATCAGGACGCACAGGGCGTAGGCGCCCGACAGGCGCTTGATGGCGGCGCTGAAGGCGTCCAGCGGCGCTGCGCCCTCCACCAGGTTCTGGTCGATCAGGTGGGCGACCACCTCGGTGTCGGTGTCGCTGGAGAAGACCCGGCCCTTGGCCTGCAGTTCGGCCTTCAGGTCGGCGAAGTTCTCGATGATGCCGTTGTGGACGATGGCCACGCGCCCGGCGATGTGGGGGTGGGCGTTGCGCTCGGTGGGGGCGCCGTGGGTGGCCCAGCGGGTGTGGCCGATGCCGGTGGTGGCGTGCAGCGGCTGGTGCTCCAGCGCCTCTTCCAGGGCCTTTAGCTTGCCCGGCGCGCGGCGGCGCTCGAGCACGCCGTCGACCTGGGCGGCGACCCCGGCGCTATCGTAGCCGCGGTATTCCAGCCGCTTGAGGCTCTCGATCAGGCGTGGCGTGGCCGGCGAATTGCCCACGATACCGATAATGCCGCACATCCGGACAACCTTTGGAGCCTGCTGTAGGCTCTGGCTTAGCAAGATTTGGCCTCGCGCCCCAAGGCCCGCCGCCAATCAGCTGCATATAAGGGCGAGGACAAGGGCCCAATGGCCACACCACAACGCATCGGGGCTGAGGCGGCGCTGGCTCAGCTGCCGCTGTGGTGGGCGGTCCAGGGCCGCGACGCCATCTCCCGCAGCCTCAAGTTCAAGGATTTCGCCGAGGCCTTCGCCTTCATGACCCGCATAGCCGCGGTGGCGGAGGCCATGGACCATCATCCGGAATGGTCGAATGTCTACAACAGGATCGAGATCGTCCTGACGACACATGAGGCGGGCGGCGTCACTGCACGGGACGTGGCCCTGGCAAGGGCCATCGACGAGGCTGTGAGCTAATGGTTGGATCCCCGCATCCGCGGGGATGAGCGACTGCCATCGCTCAGTTGATCATGATCCCGCCGATCAGCAGGCGGCCGCCGGGCTTGCCCAGGACCTGATCGGTGGCCTGCTGCAGACGCCTGGCGACATAGTCGGCGTCGGGCGGAGAGCCGTAGGCCATGCCGCCGGCATAGGTCTGCAGCACCTGGACATATGCGGCGCGCAGGCGCGGCGTGACCTGCTGGGCGTGCTCGCGCAGGGCTTCGTCGGGAACATCGACCCCGGACTGCACCGTCATGACCGCGCGGCGGCCGTTGCCGGCGATCACCGTGGCGGTCAGGGTGTCGATGGTGACGTAGGTGCCCTTGTTCTCCTTCTTCTTCTCCTCGGCCGCAGCGGCGGCGGGGAGAGCGCAAAGGACGAGCATGGCCAGAAGGGTGGGGCGCAGGTTCATCCGCCGATCATGCACGGGTTCGGTTGACGCCAGCTTACCGCGGCCCATATGCATCGGATCATGGTCAGCACCGCTAACCCCGCCGTCGAGAAACGCTCCATGGCGCTGGGGATGAGGCGCGGCATGGCGTTCCACTGCCCCAACTGCAGCCAGGGCAAGCTCTACCGCAAATACCTGAAGGTGCAGGACTGCCCGGCCTGCGGGAACGAGAACAGCCGCTATCCGGCCGACGACGCCCCGCCCTATTTCACGATCCTGATCGTCGGCCATCTGGTGGTGGCGCCGCTGCTGTTCCTGCGCTGGATATGGCAGGCGCCGACGGCTTTGGTGGTCGGCACGACCCTGCCGGCGCTGCTGGTGCTGACCCTGGTGTTCCTGCCGGTGGTCAAGGGCGCCGTGGTCGGGGCGCTGTGGTCCCTTCGTCCGCGCGATGAGGTGGAAGAGCCGTGATGACCGATCAGACCGCGATCCTGGTGGCCGGCGGGGCCGGTTATATCGGCTCGCAGACCTGCAAGGCGCTGAAGGCGGCCGGTTTCCTGCCGGTGACCCTCGACAACCTGTCCACCGGCCACGAGCAGGCGGTCAAGTTCGGTCCGTTCGTGCAGGGCGACCTGCGCGACCACGACCTGGTTCAGGCGACCGTCGCCAAATACGGGATCAAGGGGGCCCTGCATTTCGCCGCCTACAGCCTGGTAGGCGAGAGCGTGCGCGACCCGGCCAAGTACTATGGCAACAACGTCGGGGCGGCGAACGCCTTCGCCTCGGCCCTGATCGGGGCCGGAGTCGAGGCCTTCGTGTTTTCCTCGACCGCGGCGACCTATGGAACGCCCACGACCTCGCCGATCCCCGAGGACCACGCGACCGTCCCGATCAATCCCTACGGCGCCTCCAAGCTGGCGTTCGAGGGCGCGTTGCGCTGGCTGGGCGAGGCGCATCCGTTCCGCTGGACCGCCCTGCGCTACTTCAACGCCGCCGGAGCGGACCTGGACGGCGAAGTCGGCGAGAGCCACGATCCGGAAACCCACCTGATCCCCAATTTGTGCAAGGCCGCGCTGGGCACGGGCCCGGCCCTCACGGTGTTCGGCCGGGATTATCCCACCCCCGACGGAACCCCGATCCGCGACTACATCCACGTCGCCGACCTGGCCGAAGCCCATGTGCTGGCGATCCGGCGGCTGATGTCGGGGGGCGACAGCGGGATCTTCAATGTCGGCACGGGCGAAGGCGCCACGGTGATGCAGATCATCGCCGCCGCAGAGGCCGTGCTGGGGGTGAAGGTCCCCTACAGCGTCGGGCCGCGCCGGGGGGGCGATCCGCCGTCCCTGGTGGCGGACGCCTCCAAGCTGAAGGCGGCGTTCGGCTGGAGCGCCAAGCACTCCGATCTGGAGACGATCATCCGCACGGCCGCGCAATGGCAGCGCGTGCGGCCCTACTGACGCGGGATCAGCCGATAGCGGCGATCACGGGGGCGAAGATCAGCGGCAGGATGAAGCGCTGGATGCCGACCAGGACGATGATGACGATGATCGGCGAGATGTCGACGCCGCCCATCGGCGGGATCACCTTCTGCACCGGGCGCAGGATCGGCCGGGTCACCGCATCGAGGAAATGGCTGAACGAATAGACGAAGCGGTTGCGCAGATTGATCACGTCGAAGGCGATCAGCCAGCTGAGGATGGCGTTGAGCACCAGGGCCCAGATCACCAGCCGCAGCAGCGCCGAGACGATATATTGAAGGAAACTGCCCATTGCGCCGTGCTCCCGGTTACGCGCCCTGACGATCTAAGCGCGCAACGCCGCAAATGGATACCGAGCTTCGCCTTAAAAGGCGATGGGTGAGGGCGCATGGCGCGGCGCGACAGGCTTACCTTGACACCCGGGGGCCCCGGACCTTATCTGCGCGGCTCCTGGGGGCCGTAGCTCAGTTGGTAGAGCGCCTCGTTCGCAATGAGGAGGTCAGCGGTTCGATTCCGCTCGGCTCCACCAGGACCTTCCCAACTATTTTGGGCGACCGCTATAGCCCGACCGCGCCGCGCAAGCCGGCGCGATGGGCGGCTCGCGCCACCGCGCCCGACGCCTTGGCCTCCGCCGCGAAGGCCTTGATGTAGGCGAAGCCGGCGTCGCGGCCCTTGGGTACGCCGACGGCCATGTGCTCGAAGCCCCAGTTGCCGTCCAGGACGTGCGAGCCGGGCAGCTGATCGGACATCTCGTTGAGGTTGGACTTGTTGGTGGCGTAGGCCTCGGCTGCGTGGCTGGTCAGCATGGTGCGGGCCGCCTCCAGCGAAGGCGCGGTCAGGACCTTGGCGTTCTTGTAGATCGCGGTCAGGGCGCCGAGCGAGGTGGAGCCCTCCAGCACGCCGATGCGCACGCCGGGCTTGTCGACATCGGCGATGGTTTTCACCGGGGAGCCGGGCACGACCAGATAGCCGAGCTCCACGTCGATGATCGGCGGAGTGTAGTCGGCGAGCGCCGCGCGAGCGGGTGTGGAATTGGTGACGCTGAAGTCGACCGCCCCGGCCTTCAAGGCGTCGACCACCTGGGCCACGCGCTCGAACTGCACGACCTCGACGGGCACGCCGAGGCGGCGGCCGAGCTCGTGGCCGAGGTCGTAAGCAACGCCGGCTTTCTCGCCACTAGCCAGCTTGACCATCGAGCTGGGGCCCCCGTCGTAAACGCCCACCCGCAGCGTGCCTGTCGGGGCGAGGGCCTTGCGGATTTCCGGAGTGACGGCGGGCGCCGTGGCGGCGCGGACGGTCTGGGCGACGGGGGCGGGGTTGAAGGCGGCGGCGCCGACCGTGAGCAGCAGACCGGCGGCGATGGGGCCGAGCAGGCGGCCGGTCTTGAACATCATCTGGCTTCCCGCCCTGTCTTTTGCTGTTCGGCGATCTTGGCGCCCTGGCCGCCGGGCCGCAATCAGCGGTCTTGAGGGCGACAGTCGCGCAAGCGGGGGTTCGCGCCCAGGCCGCCGATGCTGCCGGTAGTGTCCGACTGCGTGGTCGAGCCGGGGACGCCGCGCTGGGTCGAGGCGGCGCGGCAGGCGGCCAGGCGCTCGAACTCGGCCTGTTTGGTCGCGTCCATGTTGAGGCCCATGGCCCGGGCGCCCTTGGCTTCGGCGCCGAGGCGGTCGAGGCAGGCGGCCCGCTCGGCGGCGGTGAGTTTGTAGGTGTCGGGCGTGGCGCAGCCGAGGCCCATGCGCAGGCCGCCTCGGATGCCGTTGGCGTCGAAACCGCCGATGATGCGCCCGGTCTGCGACGTGGAGTTGAGACCGCGCAGCGGGACCGCGCCGCCACCGCCGCCACCGCCACCGCCGCCACCACCGCCTTCCGGCGGAGCGCCGCCGCCCAGTTCGCCGATGGAGGCGGGCGGCAGGGCAGGGGCGCTATTGCGTCCGGCGGTCGAGGGCCGGCTCGGGGGCCTGATCTCCACCGGCCCCTGGATCACCTGCTGGTTGGTCAGCACCTGCAGCTCGGCGGCGGACGTCGGCGGCGCCGTCGCGATCGGCGCGGCCTCGGATGGGGCCGGCTCGGCGGTCGCGGCGGGTGCGGCGACCTGGGGTAGTTGGCGGTCGACCGCGCGCGGCGGCACAGGCGAAGGCCGGCGGTCGACCTCCACGGGGCTGGCGGAACCGGCTCGGCCTTTGCGGTGGTGGTGGCGATCGGTTGCGGCGGCTGAGCGGCCGGCTGTGGTTCGACCTCCTCGATGCGCGGGCGCAGTTTGACCTCCGGCAGCGGGACAAGCGGCGGCAACAGTTCGACAAACACCGGCGGGGTTTCCGGCGGCAGGTCGAAGGGGTGCGCGGTCAGGGCTAGGACGGCCAGCACCATCAGGTGCCAGGACATGGAGATGGCCAGGCCCGCCGCCGCTTCGTTGCGGGCGACCTTGCTGGTGCGCGGACGCCAGACGTCGGTCAGGCCGCCTCGCCGGGGCCCGAGCGCCAGATCCGCCAAACCCCTGGTCGGCCCCTTGTTGATCGGCTCACTCCACGCTCGGATAGCGCAAGCTTAGCCTGCCAGGGCCGCCGGGCAAACGGGTCGCTTAGACGTCCACCTCGGCGTCGAGCGCATTGGCCTGGATGAACTCGCGGCGCGGCTCCACCAGGTCGCCCATCAGGCGCGAGAACATGTCGTCGGCGTCGTCGGCATGGTTGACCCGCACCTGCAGCAGGGTGCGTGCTTCCTTGTCGAGCGTGGTTTCCCACAACTGCTCGGGGTTCATCTCGCCAAGGCCCTTGTAGCGCTGGATCGACAGGCCCTTGCGCCCGGCGTCGAGCACCACCTGCATCAGGTCGAGGGGGCCGCGCACGGTGGAGCTCTTGTCCTTGCGGCGGAAGATCGCCGGCTTGGAGAAGGTTTCGGCCAGGACCGGGGCCCGTTCTTCCAGGCGGCGGGCGTCTGCGGCGTGCAGCAGCACGTCGTCCAGCACGATCCGTTCGGACACGCCGCGCTTGATGCGGGCGAAGACGTAGCCGTGGCCGGAAACGGCAGGCTCCGCCGACCACTGGCCATCGCCTTCCTCGGCATAGAGGTCCAGGCGCGCGGCGGCGGCGGTCGGGTCGGGCTTATCGCCGAACAGACCGGCGATGGCCGCCTGTTCCACGGCGAAGGCGGGCGCGCGGCTGGTCAGGCGCTGGATGTGGGCCTGGGCGGTGCGGCTGGTCATCACCAGGGCGCGCAGGTCCTGCCCGGCGAGCTGTTCGCCGGACGCCAGCTCGAGCATGGCGCTGTCGACCCCCTCGTCGATCAGGAAGGCGTCCATCTCGACGTCGTCCTTCAGGTAGCGCGAGGACTTGCCCTTGGCCGCCTTATAGAGCGGCGGCTGGGCGATATAGAGGAAGCCCTTGTCGATCACCTCCGGCATCTGCCGGTAGAAGAAGGTCAGCAGCAGGGTTCGGATGTGGGCGCCGTCGACGTCGGCGTCGGTCATGATGACGATCTTGTGGTAGCGCAGCTTCTCGATATTGAACTCGTCGCGGCCGATGCCGGCCCCGAGCGCCGTGATCAGGGTGCCGACCTGTTCGGACGACAGCATCTTGTCGAACCGGGCCCGCTCGACGTTGAGGATCTTGCCGCGCAGGGGCAGGACCGCCTGGTTCTCGCGGTTGCGCGCCTGCTTGGCCGAGCCGCCGGCGGAGTCGCCTTCGACGATGAACAGTTCGGACTTGGCCGGGTCGCGTTCCTGACAGTCGGCCAGCTTGCCGGGCAGGGACGAGATATCCAGGGCCGACTTGCGCCGGGTCAGTTCGCGGGCCTTGCGCGCCGCTTCGCGGGCGGCGGCGGCCTCGATGATCTTCTGCACCACCTGCTTGGCCTCGGCCGGGTGCTCCTCGAACCAGGTGGCCAGGCCGTCGGCGACTAGGCCTTCGACCGCCGGGCGCACTTCGGAGGAGACCAGCTTGTCCTTGGTCTGGCTGGAAAACTTGGGGTCGGGAACCTTGACCGACAGCACGCAGGTCAGGCCTTCGCGGGCGTCTTCGCCGGACACCCCGAGCTTCTCGCGCTTACCGGCGCCCGATGAGTCGACGTAGTTGGACATGACGCGGGTCAGGGCGCCGCGGAAGGCGGCCAGGTGGGTGCCTCCATCCCGCTGGGGGATGTTGTTGGTGAAGCACAGCATGGTCTCGTGGTAGCTGTCGTTCCACCACATGGCCATGTCGACCTCGACTTTGTCGCGGCGGCCGCGGACCACGATCGGGGCCTTGATCAGCGGGCTCTTGGCCTTGTCCAGGTGGCGCACGAATTCCTCCACGCCCCCCTCGTAGGACATGAACTCTTCGTAGGGCTCGGCCCCGCGCAGGTCGGAGAAGCGGATCACCACGCCGGAATTGAGGAAGGCCAGCTCGCGCAGGCGGTGCTCGAGCGTCTTGCGGTCGAACTCGACCACGTTGGAGAAGGTGGTCAGGGACGGCAGGAAGGTGACCTGGGTGCCCGACAGGAACTCGCCGTTCTTGCGCAGGGGGGCCTTGCCGGTGACCGACAAGGGCACCACCGCGTCGCCGCGGGCGAACGACATCTCGTGGGCCAGACCACCGCGGTAGATCTTCAGCTTCAGCCAGTCGGAAAGGGCGTTGACCACTGAGACGCCGACGCCGTGCAGGCCGCCGGAGACCTTGTAGGAGTTCTGGTCGAACTTACCGCCGGCGTGCAGCTGGGTCATGATGACCTCGGCCGCCGAGACGCCCTCGCCTTCGTGGATGTCTGTGGGAATGCCGCGTCCGTCGTCGGTGACCGTGGCCGAACCGTCGGCGTTGAGGATCACTTCGACCAGGCTGGCGTGGCCGGCCAGGGCCTCGTCGATGGCGTTGTCGACCACCTCGTAGACCATGTGGTGCAGGCCCGAGCCGTCGTCGGTGTCGCCGATGTACATTCCGGGACGCTTGCGCACCGCATCCAGGCCCTTGAGCACCTTGATGGACTCCGCGCCGTAGTCGGCCTGCGCCTGAGCCGCGGCTTCGTCACCCGTCAGTTCGGGGCCGGTCACTTCGGGTTCGTCTTGATCTTCAGCCATTCGTCCTCAGTCCGAAACGGTCAGTCTGAAAGGGTGAGAGCGCCGCCGTCCACGCCGACGCCCAGGGCCCGTCCCTTCAGGTCCGTGAACAGCGCCTCGTCGGTTCCTGTCAGAAAAGCCTGCAGGCCCAGCGCCGTGATTTCGTCGAAGAGCGCCGCCCGGCGGACCTGATCCAGGTGGGCGGCGACTTCGTCGAGCAACAATATAGGATTCGGTGAGGATTCCGCACGGGAAAGTCGCGCCGCCTGGGCCAGAACCAGGTTGAGGATCAGGGCTTTCTGCTCGCCGGTGGAGCATTCCCCGGCGGGGCGGTCCTTGGCCCGGTGGCGAACCACCAGATCGCCCCGGTGCGGACCGGTCAGGGAGCGCTCGGCGCCGGCGTCACGGGGCCGCGCGGCGGCCAGGGCGGCGGTCAGCCGGGCCTCGATTTCGTCCGGCGCAAGGCCCTCGGCGGCGAGCTTTTCCCATTCGCCGGACAGGGCCAGTTCGGCCTGGGGGAAGGCGCGGTCGGCGCGGGCGTCGATCTCGGCCTGCAGAGCCTGCAGGGTGCGCACCCGGGCGGCGGCCATCTGCGCGCCCCAATGGCCCATCTGGACCTCCAGCGCGCTCAGCCAGGCTGCGTCGGCCGGGCCGGTGGTCAGCAGGCGCAGGCGCTCGCGCATGGCCCGCTCGTAGGCGGTGGCGGCCTCGGCGTGGGCCGGCTCCGAGGCGAAGGTCAGGCGGTCGAAGAAGCGGCGGCGGTCGCCGGCCGCCTCCATGAACAGGCGGTCCTGCTGCGGGGTCAGCCAGATCGGCCGGACGTGCTCGCCCATCCGTCCGGGCGGCGCCGGTTCGCCCTCGATGCGCACGATGCGGCGGGCGGCCGCCGCGCTTTCCGTGCCCGTGCCGATGCGCAACGCGCCGTCCGCGCCCTCCACCGAAACCGATACCGCCCAGGCGCGGCCCTGGGCCTCGCCCGGCTGACGGCGTCCGACCTCGGCGGCGCTGGCCCCGCGCAGGCCCCGCCCCGGGGCCAGGAACGACACTGCCTCCAGCAGGTTGGTCTTGCCCGCGCCGTTGGGCCCGTGGAGATAGACGACCCCGCCACGGGTATCGAGGTCCGCGCGCTCGTAGCTGCGGAAGTCGGTCAGGGCGAGGGTCAGGATGCGGGACTGGGCCAAGGGGATTGCCTAGCAGGCGGGCCGGCGGACGCAAGAGAACTGGCGCTTGCGCCTATTCAGCATTTGCCCTGGGCGATCCTTATCCGCCACTATCGGCGAAAACACGGGGTAGGGCGGAACGTGACGGACTCCGGCAATCGTCAAGCGGCGCCGCCGATCTGGTGGCGGCTGATGGACCTCAGGATCGGCTTCACGCCGCTGCCGGTGGCGGCCGTCCTGGGCGCGACCCTGTTCGGCCTGTGGGCCAGCGGGACGATCCCGGGCGAAATCTCGGTGATGATCGCCCTGCTGGGGCTCGGCGGCTGCGTGTTCGGCGAGATCGGCAGCCGCATCCCCCTGTTCAACAAGGTCGGCGGCGGCGTCATCCTGACCACCTTCCTGCCCGCCTACCTGGTCTACGCCATGATCATCCCCAGGGATGTGGTGGAGACGATGACCACGTTCTGGAAGACCTCGACCTTCGTCTACCTCTACATCACCGGCATCGTCGTCGGCAGCATCCTGGGCATGGACCGCACGGTGCTGATGCGGGGGTTCATCAAGATCTTCATCCCCCTGGTCGCCGGGTCGCTGGCGGCCATGGTGGTGGGCACGGGCGTGGCCATGCTGATGGGCCTGGAGATGAAGCGGGCCCTGTTCTTCATCGTCATCCCGATCATGTCGGGCGGGTTGGGCGAAGGCGCCCTGCCCCTGACGCTCGGCTATTCGCAGATTCTGGGCCAACCGCAGGGACCCCTGCTGGCCCAGGTGTTGCCGCCGATCCTTCTGGGCAACCTGATCGCGATCGTCTTCGCCGGGGTGCTCGACCTGCTTGGCCAGCGCCATCCGCACTGGTCCGGCAACGGGCGGCTGCAGGACGGGCCGGGGATCGCGCCGGGCGCCCAGGCCGAACAGGCCCAGCCCAGCGTGCAGGACGTCGCCGGGGCGGTGATGCTGGGAGTGACCCTCTATGCGATGGGGCTGCTGGCGCACAAGGTCATCGGTCTGCCGGCGCCGGTGACCATGCTGTTCCTGGCGATGGCCTTGAAGGTGGCGCACGGCGTGACCCCGTCGCTGGAGCTGGGCGCCCACCGCATGTACCGCTTCTTCGCCGTGGCGGTGACCTATCCCCTGCTGTTCGCCATCGGCGCGGTCCTGACCCCCTGGGAGGAGATGATGGCGGCCCTGTCCCCCGCCAGCCTGGTGACGATCTTGGCCACGGTCCTGACCCTCGGCGGGGTCGGTTTCGCCATGGGCCGGGTGATGTCGATGTACCGGATCGAGACCGCCCTGGTGAACATCTGCCACAGCGGGCTCGGCGGCACCGGCGATGTGGCTATTCTGACGGCAGCCAAGCGGCTTGAGCTGATGCCGTTCGCCCAGATCGCCACCCGGCTGGGCGGCGCCATTACCGTCACCCTGGCGCTGATCGTGTATCACTACCTCAATCGCTGAACGCGATGCCCGACTGGCCAGGAGAGACGATGGCTTCCGACGATCGGCCTTTGCCGCTGCAGGGCGTGCGCGTCATCGACCTCTCGCGTCTGGTGGCTGGCAATATGCTCAGCCTGCAGCTGGCCGACTTCGGCGCCGACGTGATCAAGATGGAGCCGGCAGCCGGCGACCCCCTGCGCCACTGGGTCGAGGACGGCGTCCCGGTTTGGTGGAAGGTCTACAGCCGCAATAAGCGCAGCGTCAGATGCGACTTGAGAACCGAGGATGGCAAAAACCTGATCCGGGCCGTGATCCCCACCGCCCAGATTCTGATCGAGGGCTTTCGGCCCGGGACAATGGAGCGGGCGCAGCTGTCGCCCGAGCAATTGCATGCGATCAATCCCAAACTGATCATCGTCCGCGTCAGCGGCTTCGGTCAGACCGGCCCCTATGCCCTGAGGCCCGGGTTTGGATCTCTGATCGAGGCGATGAGCGGTTTCGCCGACAAGAACGGTTTCGCCGACAAGCCCCCGGCCCTGCCCAACATGGCCCTGGCGGACATGATCGCGGGGATTTCCGGAGCCTTCGCCGCCGTTGTCGCCTTGCGCGCCGCCGAACAGTCCGGCGGCAAGGGCCAAGTGGTGGATGTCTCGCTGTTGGAGCCGCTGCACGCCGCCCTCGGCCCGGACGCGGCCATTCACCGGCTGACCGGGCGCAGCCCCTCGCGGATCGGCAACCGGGTCAGCATCACCGCCCCGCGCAACGTCTACCAGACCAAGGATGGCCATTGGCTGGCGCTGTCGGCGTCAACCCAAGCCATGGCCGAGCGTCTGTTCGCGGCCATCGGCCGTCCGGATATGATCGACGATCCGCGCTTCCGCACCAATGCCGACCGGCTGGACAACGTCGATGAGGTGGACGCGGTCATCGGCGGGTTCATCGGCGGCTCAACCCTGGCCGAGACCATGGACTACCTGGAGAAGGCGCAAGTGACCGTGGCCCCGGTCTACGGAGCGGCTGACTTCGGCGAGGACCCGCATGTGATCGATCGCGGGGTGCTGGTGGAGGTCGACGAGGACTGCGGGCCGATCCCAATGCACGCGCCGTTCCCCCGCCTGTCGGAAACGCCGGGGAGCATCCGCACCCGGGCGCCCGCCCTGGGTCAGGACGAGCCGGATATCTTCGCTGAAATCGGCTGGTCCCCGCCTTCGCGAGGATGAGCGGCTTTAGACCCGCAGCGGCATCAGCACATATTGCACGCCCGGATCGGACGCATCCAGCACCAGGGTTGGACTGGCCGGATCGGCGAAGCGGAACTCGGCGGCCTCGCCCTGGATCTGGCCGGCGACGTCCAGCAGGTAGCGGGCGTTGAAGCCGATCTCGAAGCTGTCGCGGTCGTATTCGCACTCCAGCTCTTCGACGGCCTGGCCGGCTTCCATATTGCGCACGGTCAGCACGATCTTGCCCGGCTCGATGGCCATTTTCACCGACCGCGACTTCTCGGCCGAGATGGTGGCGACCCGGTCCACGGCGGCTGCGAACACGCTGATGTTCACCGTCAGGCTCTTGTCGTTGTCGCGCGGGATCACCCGCATGTAGTCGGGGAACGAGCCGTCGATCACCTTGGAGGTCAGCGAGGCGCGGCCGAACTGCAGCCGCACCTTGGAGGCGGACACCTGCAGCTCGACGGTCTCGCCGGCGTCGTCGAGCAGGCGGCGGGCCTCCTGGATGGTCTTGCGCGGCACGATAACGCCGGGCACGCCAGTCGTGCCTTCCGGCGCGATCATCTCGGCCAGGGCCAGACGGTGGCCATCGGTGGCCACGGCGCGCAGCTGGGCCGAGGCGCCTTCACCCACCGTGTGCAGGTAAAGGCCATTGAGGTAGTAGCGCGTCTCTTCCGTCGAGATGGCGAAGCGGGTTTTGTCGATCAGGCGGATCAGGTCGTTGGTATCCAGCGTGATGCGGGCCGACAGGCCGTCCGAGGACATCACCGGGAAATCGCCCGCGGGCAGCACCGGCAGATTGAACTTTGAGCGCCCGGCCGAGATCTGCAGGCGCGGGTCGTCGCCGGCGTAGCGCAGCTCGACCTCGGCGCCCTCGGGCAGCTTGCGCACGATCTCATAAAGGGTGTGGGCGGGCGCGGTGATCTGGCCAGGGGTGTCGACATTGGCGTCGGCGAAGTCGACGATCTCCATGTCGAGGTCGGTAGCCGAGAACGACACGCCCCCGCGCTCGGCCGACAGCAGGACATTGGACAGGATCGGAATGGTGTTGCGCCGCTCGACGACGCTTTGAACGTGGCCCAGCGCCTTGATCAGCGCGGCGCGCTCGATAGTGAATTTCATCTTGTTGTCCGGTCCTGCGTCGCCGCTAACACTGACTAGCCCCCAGCGGCGGGTTTTCGAGATTAGCCCAAATTCCACGGTCGGAAAGGGCCGTTTAAAAGGAAACGGGCACCGACCGCGTTCCCGCGACCGACGCCCGCCCTTGAGCCAAGATCCCCTCCCGGCAAAAAGGTGTGTGACTTTTGCCCTAGCCGCGCAGCTTGCGGGTCAGGGTCTCCAGATCGCGGGTCAGCTGCGGATCGGCGGCCTTCAGTTCCTCGATCCGGCGCACGGCGTGCAGCACGGTGGTGTGGTCGCGCCCGCCGAAACGGCGGCCGATGTCGGGCAGGGAGCGCGTGGTCAACTGCTTGGCCAGCCACATGGCCGCCTGACGCGGCCGGGCGATGGCGCGGTTGCGGCGCTCGGAGATCAGGTCGGCCTGCTTCAGGCCGAAGTGTTCGGCGGTGGCCTTCTGGATATCGTCGACGGTGACCCGCTTCTCGCCGCCGCGCAGGTGCGGGCGCAGGATCGCCTGGGCTTCGTCCAGGGTCAGTGTGCAGACCCCCTCTGACAGACGGGCGACCAGGGTGTTCAGGGCCCCTTCCAATTCGCGCACGCTATCGGTGAAGCGGTCGGCGAGGAATTCAAGGACCTCCGGACGCGCGGTGGCGGTGCGGCGGAAGTCGTGCTGGCGGGCGAGCAGTTGCAGCTTGCGCTCCAGGATGCCCAGGCGCAGCGAACGGTCGGCCGGCTCGATGCCGCAGACCAGGCCAGCGGACAGGTGCGAGCGCAGGCGGGCGTCGACCTCGGTCAGGGCCGAGGGCGGCCGGTCGGCGGTCAGGACCACGCGGCGGCCCTCCGCCATCAGGGCCATCAGGGTGTGGAACAGCTCTTCCTGGCTGGATTGCTTGCCGCCGATGAAGTGGACGTCGTCGATCAGCAACAGGTCGGCGGTGCGCAGCTCGTCCTTGAAGGCGGCGGTCTGCTTGTCCATCAGGGCGCGCACGAAGGTCGACAAGAAGCGCTCGGCGGTCAGGTAGACGACCTTTTTGTCGGGCGCGGCGCGGGTGGCCTCGGCGGCCACGGCGTTCAAGAGGTGGGTTTTGCCGAAGCCGTAGGGGCCGTGGAACAGCACCGGATTGAAGTGGCCGTCGGCCCAGGAGGCGACGCGGCGGGCCACGGCGAAGGCGAACTCGTTGGACGGGCCGGTGACGAAGCTGTCCAGGGTGAAGCGGTCCTGCAGCCCCGAAGGGCGCGCGGCGCGGGTGGAATCGGAATGGATCACTGGGGCGGCGGTCTGCCCCCCCACGGGCGGGGCGGCGGGCTTTGCGGAAACCTGAGCCGGCGCGGGCGCCGCCGCGGCTTCGGAATCCAGCTCGAAGCGGGACTTCAGCTCCAGCAGGCGGCCCTGCGGATCGTGCTGCGCCCACAGTTCGGAGATACGGCGCCAGGCGTTGCGGCGGATCCAATCGCGCGCGATCCCGGTCTGAGTCACAAGCACCAGGGCGCCGCCGTCGACTTCACGCAGGGCGGCCTGAGCCACCCACGAGCCAAAAGCGCCTTCGCCGAGCTCGTTTCTGAGCGCGACACAGGCCTTGGTCCATACCGCTCCGGGGGGAACAGCCATCATCGTCCCCGCTAGTCCAGACGCCGTCATTTTTTGCCCGACCTCGACCCCAAATCACAACCTGGCCCCCGCGGCTCGGTCGAAATTCCTCAATAGACGAAAGTTCTTATGCGCCGCTTCCATAAATGGACTCGTCGCCGCCTTTTGTTCATCCGTGATAAGATGGAAGGGCGTTTACTCCCCAAACAGTAGCCACAGGCGGGGTACCGTCAACGGGGATTCTTAACGGATTTGGCAGATATTCCTGTTGACTCTCCCAGGGCCCTAAATGGCCTCGGAAATCCGGATTTTGGCGGCTGTCCACGGAGGACGGGCGCCGAAAAAACCGCCACTGGCAAGGGTCTTCAAGCAAGCGGAGCCCTAGTCGGCGGGGCCGTTGTTTTTCAAGGGATTGCCGCCGGATGAGGGCGTAATTCGTCTGTCAGGCGAAGCTGAGCCGTGAGAAAACGTGAGCGCCCCGCGACAATTTGCGGGCGCCATAAAACTTGTGATCACCATCGCAGCGATCGACCGGAAAACAACAAAAAAGCCGACCGGGGAGCCCCCGATCGGCCTTAATTCTTGTGTGCGGCGCCGTACGAGCCTGCGGCAAAACCGCCCCAGGCCAAACGGGCTAGGCCAGGGTGGCGCGCTTCATCTGAGCGTGCAGCCGGGCGACCTTGCGCGAGCCGGTGTTCTTGTGGACGACGCCCTTGCCGACGGCGCGCATCAGTTCCGACTGAGCCTCGACGAAGGCGCTGTTGGCGGCGGCCTTGTCGCCGCCGGTCAGGGCTTCTTCGAACTTGCGGATGAAGGTGCGCACGCGCGAGCGGCGGTTCTTGTTCACTTCGGTGCGGCGGGCGATCTTGCGGATCGCCTTTTTGGCGCCGGGCGTATTAGCCATGGGTCTTGGGACCTTGATACGAGCGGATGCGCCGGACGACAGCTCGCCGGTGCGGGAATTCAGGAGGCGCGGATATACTGAAAGGCGGCCGCGCAGTCAACGCGCCTGTCGCCTATCGGTGCGGACCCGCCGCGCCTCCCGCTCCCCTAGCGCGGCGTGGACTTGGAATAGACCTCGACGAAGCCGACATCGAACCAGCCGCCGGCGCCGTGGCCCGAGGCCGGGGCGGGGTCCATGAAGCCGATCTCGTCGACCTTGGTCAGGTCCAGCTTGTCCACCGGATTGCCCTTGGTCAGCAGGGTGTTGGGATCGATCTTGATCCAGTGCACGTCGGCCACCGAGAATTCGCTGACGATGTAGTCGCGGATCGACGGGCCCTGCGGCTGGTCGCCGACGTACCAGTCGCCATTGGCCAGTTTGATGATCGGATAGACCTTGTGCAGGCCGCTCATCTTGGTGTTGAGGCGGATCCGCGACAGCGGGGCCGACAGGTCGGCGTAGGCCTTCTTGTTGCGCAAGGCGAAGCCGCAGGCCGTCTTGCACTCGCCCGAGAAGAGGTGGGGCGGATTGTTCTCGTTGGTGTCTCCGCCGAAGCTCTTCATGTCCGACTTGGGGCCCTGCAGGCCGGGGTCGGGACCGTAGATCTTCACCTCCAGGTCAGGGTTGCCGACGTTGATGGCGCTGATCGGCTGCTCGGTGCCCTTGGCGTCGTTCTGCTTCCAGCCTTCGCGCCAGAACAGACCGGGACGGGTGGGGGCCGGGGCCGCCGGAGCGGCGGCGGGCTTGGGAGCCTCGACGGGCTTGGCCGGCGCCTGGGCGAAGGCGGGGGAGGCGAGGGCGAAGAGGGCCACGGACGTGAGGGCGGCCAGGCGAGGGTGTGTCATGCGAACTCCCTATCTTTGATTTTTGTGGGCGTGGCCCCAAGAGCCCGCCCGGCAACGCTAGTAGCGTACCGCCGGCAAATCAATTCGCCTGATCGCCGGTCTAGCGGGCCTTGAACGCCGGTTTGCGTTTTTCCAGGAAGGCGGCCATGCCCTCCTTCTGGTCCTGGCTGGCGAACAGCGACTGGAACAGGCGCCGCTCCAGCTTCACGCCCTGGGTCAGGGTGGTCTCGAAGGCGGCCTCCACCACTTCCTTGGCCATGGTCACGGCGACCGGCGACAGTGCGGCGATCTTGACGGCGGCGGCCATCGCCTCGGCCATCAGGTCGGCGGCGGGGACCACCCGGCTGACCAGGCCGATACGCTCGGCCTCGGCGGCGTCGATCAGGCGGCCGGTCAGGATCATGTCCATGGCCTTGGCCTTGCCCACCGCGCGGGTCAGCCGCTGGCTGCCGCCGATGCCGGGAATGATGCCCAGGGTGATCTCGGGTTGGCCGAACTTGGCGGTGTCGGCGGCGATGAGGATGTCGCACATCATCGCCAGCTCGCAGCCGCCGCCCAGCGCATAGCCTGCCACCGCCCCGATCAGAGGCTTGCGGAAGCGGCCCGCGCGGTCGTGGACGCCGGTGATGAAGTCCGACAGGAAGGTTTCGGGATAGGTCTTGCCCGCCATCTCCTTGATGTCGGCGCCGGCGGCGAAGGCCTTTTCCGACCCGGTCAGGACCACGCAGCGCACCGCCGGATCGGCCTCGGCGGCGTCGAGCGCGGCGGCCAATTCGGTCATCATGCCGGTGTTGAGCGCATTGAGCGCCTGGGGCCGGTTCAGCCGGATCACCAGGAAGCCGTCCTGCGGCTCGACGATCAGTGTCTCGTAGGTCATCGCAGCCCCCATAATCCCACTACTCTAGGGCCTTGGCCCATCGACGCGAACCCCGCTGTTGCGCAGCAGTTGCGGCACGCCGCCGGGGCCGATCAGGTGGCCGACGCCGACAACCACCACGACCTTGCCTTTGCCCTTCAGGCGCTCCAGCAGAGTCTGGCGCCAGGCGGCGTTGCGCTCGGTCAGCAGGATGCGGAACAGGACCGGGCTGGTCTTCAGCAGAGGCTGCACCCCCTCCCTGTCGATCGCCTTGAGATCGCCGTCCATCCAGGCCCGCATCAGGCGGCGGTATATGCCGGGATCGTCCCGAATCTCGCGCACGGAATCCATCAGAGAGGCCACCTGTACCGGCAGGGGGGCGTCGGCGAACATCCGGATCTGCTGGCCGGCGGTTTCGAAGGCGCGCCGTTGAGCCTGGGGCGCGGCCTCGGCCAGCCGGCGCTCGACGCCCTGATCGGCGGTGGCGCCGTCCTTGGCGTAGGCGGCCTGGGCCAGGGTCAGTTCGGCCAGCCAGGGCCGCAGCCGATCCAGTTGGGCGGCGGGGATATTGAGATTGGCGGCGACAGCGGCGAGCTTGGCCCGCGCGGCGTCGTCGGGCAGCAGGGCCGACAGGCTCTGGCCCTCGGGCAGCATGCCGCGCGCCAGGACCATGCGGCTGCTCTCCAGGCGGTCGGCGTCGTCCAGCGGAACCTCGAACCACAGCTCGTCGGCGTCCTTCAGGGCGTCCTTGAGCACTTCAGGCTCCCAGTCGAGCCGGCCGGGCAGGATGTGCACGGAGCCGAACAGGACCACAGTCGCGCCGTCCTTGGGGCCATGGGCTATCCACACCGGCGGCTTGGCCAGGGCGGGGGAGGCCCACAGCAGGGCCAGGATGAAGAGCAGGCGCCTCACTTCTGGCAGACCGGGCAATAGAAGGTGGAGCGGCCGCCCTGGACCTTGCGTTTGATCACCCCGCGGCAGGCGGGGGTCAGGCAGGGCTCGTCCTCGCGGCCATAGGCCTGGAAGCGATGCTGGAAATAGCCGAGCGCGCCGTCGGTGGCCGCGAAGTCCCGCAGGGTCGAGCCGCCGGCCTCGATCGCTTCCTCCAGCACCACGCGGATGGTGTCGACGAGGCTGGCCAGCTTGGCCTTGGTCACCTTGCCGCCGGCCTTCATCGGCGAGATGTGGGCGCGATGCAGGGCTTCGCAGACATAGATATTGCCCAGTCCCGCGACGATGCGCTGGTCCAGCAACAGGGTCTTGATCGCCTGGCTGCGGCCGTGCAGGGCGCCGGCCAGCATGGCGGCGTTGAACTCCGGTCCCAGCGGCTCGGGCCCCATGCCCTTGAACCAGGGATGCTCGGCCAGGTGATCGGTCGGAACCAGGCCCATGAAGCCGAACCGGCGCGGGTCCGAATAGGTGATGCGGGCGCCGCCTTGCATGTCGAACACCACATGGGCGTGCTTGGCGTCCTTGGGCGGCTCGTGGGCGAACAGGCCGGGCGCGCTCGACCGGCCTTCGGCGCCCTCGATGTCGAAGCGGCCGGTCATCCCTAAGTGCATCACCAGGGTCTCGCCGGTGTCCAGCCGCGCCAGCAGGTACTTGGCCCGCCGCTCCAGCCTGTCGATGATCGCGCCCTCCAGGCGGGCTTTGAAATCGTCGGGCAGAGGGAAACGCAGGTCCGGGCGGCGGGCCAGGACATGGGCGATCCGGCCGTGCTCAAGCACCGGCTGCAGCCCGCGGCGGACGGTTTCGACCTCGGGCAATTCAGGCATGGGGACGCTCGCGCATGGCTTTGGACATAGCGCACGGCCGCCATTTGCGCCAAAGACATCCGATCTAGTCTCCAAGGATCAGACGATGGGCGACAGTTCGGCCACCTTCGGCTTTCAGAATGTGGACGCGGCGAGCAAGCCGGGGATGGTGCGCGGCGTGTTCGACCGGGTGGCGCGCCGCTACGACCTGATGAACGACCTGATGTCCGTGGGCGTGCACCGTATCTGGAAGGACATGGTCGCCGCGCGGCTCAATCCGCAGCCGGGCGAAACCATCATCGACTGCGCCGGAGGCACCGGCGACATGGCCAACCGCTTCTCGCGCATGGCGCGCAAGGCGCAGCTGCGCCGGGGCGGGGACGACGCCCGGGTGATCGTGGTCGACTACAACGCCGAGATGGTCGCCGCCGGCATCAAGCGCGGCGGCGAGCCGGAAGTGGCCTGGGCCGTGGGCGACGCTCAGCGTCTGCCCCTGAAGGACGGCCAGGCCGACGCCTATGTCATCTCCTTCGGCCTGAGGAACGTCACCGATATCCAGGGCGCCCTCAACGAGGCGCGGCGGGTGCTGAAACCCGGCGGCCGCTTCCTGTGCCTGGAGTTCTCGCGCCCGGTCACCGAGCCGCTGCAGAAGGCCTACGACGCCTACAGCTTCAACGTGATCCCCGCCATCGGCCAATGGGTGGCCCAGGACCGCGCCTCCTACCAGTATCTGGTGGAGAGCATCCGGCGGTTTCCGGTGCAGGAGGATCTGGCGTCGATGATGCGCCAGGCCGGCTTCGGCCGGGTCGGCTACACCAATTTCACGGCAGGGGTCGCGGCCCTGCACCAGGGCTGGGCGGTCTAAGCCTGCCGATGAGCGATCTTGCCCCCTTCTTCCGGCTGATGGGCGCCTTCTGGGTGCTGGTGCGGGCCGACGCCGTGCTGCCGCGCGCGCTCGACCCCTATCTGCCGCCCGCAGCGCGCATGCTGGCGCGGACCCTTCGCCTGTTCGCGGGCCCGCAAGCCCGGCGCGGGCGGCCGGGCGAGCGCCTGGCGATCGTGTTGGAGCGGCTGGGTCCGGCGGCGATCAAGCTTGGGCAGCTGCTGTCGACCCGCGCCGATATCTTCGGCCAGCAGTTCGCCGACGATCTGGCCCGGCTCAAGGACCAGCTGGCGCCGTTCCCGATGGAGGTCGCCCTGGCCGAGGTGGCCAAGACGTTTGGCAAGCCGATCAGCGACATGTTCAGCGACTTCGGCCCGCCGGTGGGCGCCGCCTCCCTGGCCCAGGCCCATTCGGCCCGCCTGCTGGACGGGCGCAAGGTCGCGGTGAAGATTCTGCGCCCCGGTGTCGAACACCGCATTCGCGCCGATATCCGCGCCATGACCCTGGCCGCGCGCTGGGCCGAGCGCATGGGGCCGGAGGCCAGCCGCCTGGAGCCGCGCGCCCTGGTGGCCACCGTGGCGCGCTCGCTGGAGCTGGAGCTCGACCTGCGGCTGGAAGCGGCGGGGGCCTCCGAGCTCGGCGAGGTGATGGCTCGCGATCCCTATATGCGCGCGCCCAAGGTGATCTGGGAAGGCGTCGGCAAGCGGGTCCTGACTCTGGCCTGGGCCGAGGGCATGGCGTTGTCCGACCCGCTCGCCCTTGAACAGCCGGGCATGCAGCGGCCGGACCTGGCCACCAATCTGATCCGCGCCTTCCTGGCCCAGGCGCTGGACCACGGGGTGTTCCACGCCGACCTGCACGAGGGAAACCTGTTCGTGGCGCCGGACGCCGGGCTGATGGCGGTGGATTACGGCATCATCGGGCGCCTTGGCCCGGCCGAGCGCAAATACCTGGCCGAAATCCTGTGGGGCTTTTTGGAGCGCGACTATCGCCGCGTGGCCCTGGTTCACTTCCAGGCCGGCTATGTGCCCGAACACCATTCGGTGGACGCCTTCGCCCAGGCGATCCGCGCGGTCGGCGAGCCGATCTTCGGCCACAACGCCGGCGAGGTCTCGATGGGCCGCATCCTCGGCCAGCTATTCGAGATCACCGCCCTGTTCGACATGCGCCTGCGCCCCGAACTGGTTTTGCTGCAGAAGACCATGGTCACCGTCGAAGGCGTGGCCCGGCGGATCGATCCCAACCACGACATCTGGGCCGCGGCCGAGCCGGTGGTGCGGCGCTGGATCACCCGCGAACTGGCGCCGGCCGCGCGCCTGCAGCGGCTGATGCAGGACGCTCTGGACATCTTCGAAGGCCTGGCGCGTCACGCCAAGGCGCCGGTCGCTCCGCCGGCGGTGGTGATCGAGACCCAGGGCGCGAACGTGCGGATGCTGTGGTTCGCCATCGGCTCGGCGGTGGCCGGCGGCGCTTTCCTGATCGCCGCCTTGCTGGCGCGCTAGCCCGGGACCAGTCGTTGCACCCAACCCTTGGCGGCGTGGTGCAGAGGACGCTCCAGCCACTGATGGACGGCGGCGGCCAAGCCGGTCACCACCAGCACCGCCACGGCCAGGGATAGAATCCGGGCCAGGCCGAGCCCGGCCAGCAGGCTCAGGCCGATCACGTCATGCAGAAGGTAGAGGGGGTAGGAGATGCGGCCGAGCCAGGTCAGCGGCTGGACCGCCAGCCATCCGAGCCAGCCGCGCAGGAACGCCTCGAACAGCAGGACCATGGCGGCGATGGCCAGATGCACGCCGGGCGAGCGTGACCGCCAGAGGATGACGTAGGACAAGGCGCTGGCCGCCAGCAGGATCGCCGCCGTGCGCGTCAGGCGGCCCTGCGAGAAGCGCAGATAGCCGGCCATGCCGAAGGAGAAGAACGGCAGATAGGGTGAGCCCAGGGCCAGCACGGCGGGGCTGGCGGGCCAAGCCGCCGTAACTGCGGTGGAAACCGTCATCAACGCCAGCCAGGCGATCAGGAAGCGGTCGCGGGCGGTGAAGAACAGCACCCCGATCCAGACATAGAACACCGCCTCCACCTGCAGCGACCAATAGGCCTGGTCGACCCACAGGGTGTGACCGAGCGGCGGGATCAGCAGCAGGCTGGCGAATACAGACCCAAGGCTGATCGGGGGCCAGCCGGGATCGATGCGCGGCGCCAGGGTGAAGGTGATCAGAGCGCACAAGATCAACGGCGGATAGAGGCGCAGCGCCCGGCGAAGGGCGAACTCCTTGATCGACCGGCAATTGTGCAGCGTCATGAAGATGACGAAGCCGGAGATCATGAAGAACAGCTCGACCCCCAGCCAGCCGAGGGAGGCCGGGCCGTCGTTGGGTGCGAACAGGGTCGGTCGGCCCGGCGCGGCTGGCACATAGGTCAGGGAATAGTGGAAGGCGATCACCGGCGCGATGGCCAGCGCCCGGAAGCAGTCGACGACCTCGATGCGGTGTCCCGAGGGGAGGATTGGGCGCGGCGCCATGAAGTCCCTTATGCGAAGCGGCGGACCGCCCACGGGACCATAGCGCCGCGGCCCTCACCGCGTCATCGCCCTATCCGTTGTCGTCGGCCGCCGATTTGCGGGCCGAGCGGGGGGTGGAACAGAAATCGCCGCCGGTCTTCTCGGCTTCCTCCTGCTGCGCCCAATAGGCCTTTCCGTCGCGCGGCTTGAACAGGGTGCGCGGGGCGCCGTCCTTGTCGGCCACGGCGAAGACATTGCCCTTGGGGTCGTACATCAGCCTGTCGCCGTTGGAGCGGGTCAGGGTCAGCACGCCGGCCGGCGGATTGTCGATGAAGGCGTGCACCTTGGTCAGGAACTCGTCCTCGGTGGCGGCGCCGAACACCTCGGCGTCGCGCTTGAAGTGGTAGTCGGCGTTTTCCTGGCCGGTGTGGTTCTTGTTGGCGGCCCAGATCGGCTTGCCGTGGAACAGCGGCGTTTCCGCCGCCGCGGCGCGGATCGCGCCGCGCTCGCTCGTGGAGGCGGTGGAAAAGCGCGCCTCGGAACGCGTTTCGGCGTCCTGCGACGCGGCGTCGGCTAGGCGCCGGTCGACGCCGGCCGAAGCGCTGTGGTCTCGCGACGGGATCGCCGATGGCGCGCCGTCGCAGGCGGACAGGGACATGAAAGCGAGCGCCGAGACGGCCCGAAGCAAAGGGGCGTCAGGGCCCAGACACGTGTTCTCATTGGGGTTCTCCCAGCTAGAGCCGATGTTTTAGCGACCGGACCCGACGGCCAGGAACAAATTAAGAACATTGTTCGGCGTTTGTCTAGAGGGCTTCAAAGCCGCTATGAGATCGGCCCTGAAAAGGGGTGCGGACATGCCGATCCAAGGCAAGCGGGTCCTGTTGATCGTCGGCGGCGGCATCGCCGCCTACAAGGCGCTGGAGCTGGTGCGGCTGCTGCGCAAGGCTGGGGTGCTGGTCCGCCCGATCCTGACCCGCGCGGGCGAGAAGTTCGTCACGCCTTTGTCGCTGGGCGCCTTGGCCGAGGACAAGGTCTACGGCGATCTGTTTTCCCTGACCGACGAAGCCGAGATGGGCCATATCGAACTGTCGCGCTCGGCCGACCTGATCGTTATGGCGCCGGCCACCGCCGACCTGATGGCCAAGGCGGCCCTGGGTCTGGCCGACGACCTGGCCTCCACCACCCTACTGGCCACCGACACCGCCATCCTGATGGCTCCGGCCATGAACGTGCGCATGTGGCTGCATTCCGCCACCCAGGCCAATCTGGCGACGCTGAAGGCGCGCGGCGTGACCCTGGCCGGGCCGGATGACGGCGCCATGGCCTGCGGCGAGTTCGGGCCGGGGCGGATGGCCGAGCCCGAGGCGATCTTCGAGGCGATCCGCGCGGCACTGACCGGGCCGGCTGCGCGGCCGCTGAAGGGCAAGCGGGTGCTGGTCACCGCGGGCCCGACCATCGAACCGATCGACCCGGTCCGGGTAATGACCAACCGCTCCAGCGGCAAGCAGGGCTATGCGGTGGCCGCCGCGCTCGAGCGCCTGGGCGCCGAGGTGGTTCTGATCTCCGGACCGACGGCCCTGGACGCCCCGCCCGGGGTGCGGCGGGTGCAGGTCGAGACGGCCGAGCAGATGCTGGCGGCCTGCCGTGCGACCCTGCCGGTCGAGGCGGCGGTGTGCGTGGCCGCGGTGGCCGACTGGCGGCCCGCCGTCATCGGCGAGCGCAAGATCAAGAAGGGCGGCGCACCCGCGGCCCTGGCCCTGGTGGAGAACCCCGACATCCTGGCGGCACTGTGCCAGCGCGGACCGCAGCGCCCACCCCTGGTGGTCGGTTTCGCCGCCGAGACCAACGATGTCGAGGAGCACGCCCGCGCCAAGCGCCTGCGCAAGGGCTGCGACTGGATCGTGGCCAATGATGTGACCCAGCCGGGGACCATGGGCGGCGACACCAATGCGGTCCTGTTCGTCACCGCCGAGGGCGCGGAAACCTGGCCGACCGCTTCAAAAGCCGAAATCGCCGACCAGCTCGCCGAGCGCATGGCCGTGGCGCTGACCTAGGCGCGGACTGCGACTCAGGCGGGCTAGGGCTTGGACGGCAGGGGGTTCTTGATCAGCGCCGCGCCCAGGCTCGTGATCTGCCATCCGCCGGGCGTGCGCTGGGCCAGGCCCAGCTCGGTCAAGGCGCGAGCGTCGGCGATGTTGATGAAGTCGACGGCCGCGCCCGCCTCTTTGTCGGCCAGGTTATGCAGGGCGCACAGCTGCTTGTCGGTGATGTTCAAAGCGCAAATCCTGGCGGCGCTCGCCGGAAAATGATCGACCGCGGCAGTCGCGGCACATGCTCAGGAGCGCCTCTCAGCCATAGGCTGATTGACGAGCCGGCGACATGGCCAAATGAATTCGACAGGCGCCGTCCCTTCATGGGCCGCCCTGGCCTGACAAGGCCGCCGAATCCGGCCAGATCATGGGCATGAAGCCTCAGATCGCGATCCGCCGCCTGCCGCACGCCGAGGGCCTACCCCTGCCGGCCTATGAGACCCCCGGCGCCGCCGGCATGGACCTGCGCGCCGCCATCCCGGAGGACGCGCCCATGACCATCCGGCCCGGCGCCCGGGACCGCGCGCCGACGGGGCTGTGCATCGCCGTGCCTCCAGGGTTCGAGGCGCAGATCCGGCCGCGGTCGGGACTGGCGGCCAAGGCCGGGATCACCTGCCTCAACACGCCGGGTACGATCGACAGTGACTATCGCGGCGAGGTGCAGGTGATCCTGATCAACCTCGGCGCCGAGGATTTCGTCATCCGCCGCGGCGACCGCATCGCCCAGATGGTCATCGCGCCGGTTGCATCGGCGACCTGGCTCGAAGTCGACAGCCTGGACGAGACTGCCCGCGGAACGGGCGGATTCGGCTCCACCGGGCGCGGCTGACCCTTCGGTTCTTGTCATCCCTGATCGACGCTGCAACATCGCCGAGAAGTCGCGGGTCTAGGCTCGCGCGCCGGCTGGGGAGCAGGGTCAGTTGCGTACCTCCGATTTCGAGAAACTGAAGGTCTTCGCGGCGGTCGCGGAGCGGGGCAGCTTCGTCAAGGCGGCCACGCGCCTGGGTCTGTCGACCTCCAGCGTCAGCCAGTCGATCCGCACCCTGGAAGACCGGCTCGGCCTGCGTCTGCTCAATCGCACCACCCGCAGCGTCGGCCTGGACGGCGCGGGCGACACGCGCTTCTCGCCCGCCGACCTAGCCAAGCTAGGCGCGATCCTCGATCGGCATCTGAAGCACGACTTTGGATACGCCTATTTCGAGACGCCGCGCGGCTACCAAGTCGAGGGTGCGCGGCGCGAGCCGGTCGAACCGGCAGCCTCGCCCTGGCCGCAGGCGGCCCAGGCGGCCTAGCGCTTCATCCCCAGGACATCCTGCATGTCGTAGAGCCCGGGTGGCTTGCCGGCGAGCCAGGCGGCGGCTTCCACCGCGCCGCGGGCGAACAGGCTGCGGTCGCGGGCCGAGTGCGACAGGGTGACGATCTCGTCCTCGGCGGCCAGGATCACGCTGTGTTCGCCGACGATGCCGCCGGCGCGCAGCACCGAAAATCCGATCTCGCCGGGGGTGCGCGGTCCGGTCAGGCCGTCGCGGGCGCGAACCTCGACATCCTTCAGCGACACGCCGCGCCCGTGGGCCGCCGCGCGGCCGAGCATCAGGGCGGTGCCGGACGGCGCATCGACCTTGCGCGCGTGGTGGGCTTCGAACACCTCCACATCATAGGTCGGCAAGGCCCGCGCCGCCTGGGCCACCAGGCCGAGCAGGACGTTCACCCCCAGGGAGTAGTTGCCGGATTTGACCATGGCCACGCGAGCGCCGGCGGCCACGGTGGCCGCATCGTCGGCTTCGGAAAAGCCGGTCGAGCCGATCACCAGGGCCGGTCCGCCGCGATCGGCGCACAGGCGGGCCAGGGCGGCCGACGCCGAGCCGATGGTGAAGTCGATGATCACGTCGCTGGCCGAGAGCGCCGCGTCTTGGGTGGTCAGCGCCCGCCCGCCGACCATTTGACCCTCGCTGCCGGGCTGGTCGAACAGGGCCGACAGGAACAGGCCCGCGCGGTCCTCCACGGCGGCGGCGACCGCCGCGCCCATGCGGCCGCTCGCGCCCGCGATACCGATCCTTATGTCTTGCGCGGACATGATCCGCCTCTCCTAGAAAGCTGGTTCCTGGCTATCCCCCGCCGGGCGAGCCGGGTCAACTCGCCAACAAGCTTGGCCTAATGTGCGGTGATCGGTCCCAAGGACGGTTGTGACGGCCGCCGGGCCTCGTTAGTTTGGCCGCGTACCCTCGCCAGCCGAAAAAAAGAAACCATGGAAGACTCCGACAAGCGCGCGTTCACCGACGAAGAAGCGCTGGCGTTCCACAAGTACCCGACCCCCGGCAAGATCGCCGTGGTGGCGACCAAACCGATGGCGACCCAGCGCGATCTGTCGCTGGCCTACTCGCCGGGCGTGGCCGTGCCGGTGCGGGCGATCTACGAGGATCCCGAGACCGCCTACGACTACACCTCGAAGGGCAACCTGGTGGCGGTGATCTCCAACGGCACCGCGATCCTGGGCATGGGCAACTTGGGGTCACTGGCCTCCAAGCCCGTGATGGAGGGCAAGTGCGTGCTGTTCAAGCGCTTCGCCGACGTGGACTCGATCGATATCGAGGTGAGGGCCACTGACCCGGACGAGATCATCACGGTGATCAAGAATATCGGCGACACCTTCGGCGGCATCAATCTGGAGGACATCAAGAGCCCCGAGTGCTTCCGGATCGAGACCGAGCTGCAGGAGCTGCTCGACATCCCGGTGATGCACGACGATCAGCACGGCACCGCGATCATCTGCGCCGCCGGCCTGATCAACGCCTGCCGCATCACCGGCCGCAAGCTGGAGGACATCAAGCTGGTCCTGTGCGGCGCGGGCGCGGCGGGCATGGCGTCCATGGAACTGATGAAGACCATGGGGGTGCGCACCGAAAACACCGTGGCGGTGGACAATGTCGGGGTGATCTACCGCGGCCGGCCCAACGACATGAACCAATGGAAATCGACCCTGGCGGTGGAAACCGACAAGCGCACCCTGGCCGAAGCCATGGTCGGCGCCGACGTGGTGGTCGGCCTGTCGGTCAAGGGCGCGATCACCAAGGCCATGGTCGCCTCGATGGCCCCAAATCCGATCATCTTTGCCATGGCCAATCCCGATCCGGAGATCACCCCGGAAGAGGTGCTTGAAGTGCGCCAGGACGCGATCATCGCCACGGGGCGCTCGGACTATCCCAATCAGGTCAACAACGTCCTGGGCTTCCCCTACATCTTCCGCGGCGCCCTGGACGTGCGCGCCCGGCGCGTGAACCACGAGATGAAGATCGCCGCGGCCCAGGCCCTGGCGCACCTGGCCCGGGAAGACGTTCCGGATGAGGTCGCCGCCGCCTATCAGGGGCGCAAGCTGAAGTTCGGCCCCGAATACATCATCCCCTCGCCGTTCGACCCGCGCCTGATCTGGTATGTGCCGCCGTTCATCGCCCAGGCGGCGATGGATACCGGGGTCGCGCGCAAGCCGATCCTGGACATGGACGCCTACCGCGTATCGCTGGCCGAGCGCCTCGATCCGACCGCGGGCTTCCTGCAGAAGATTTCCGGCACCGTGCACAACCACGGCGGCAAGCGCATCGTGTTCGCCGAGGGCGAGGAGACCGCGGTGATCCGCGCCGCCTACGCCTTCCAGACGCAAGGGCTCGGCAAATCGATCCTGTGCGGCCGCGAGGAGTTGGTTCTGGCCAATATGCGCGCCGCCGGCATCGACCCCGACGAAGCCAAGATCGAGATCGTCAACGCCAGGAAGACGCACAAGGCGGCGACCTATGTCGACTATCTGTACGAGCGCCTGCAGCGTAACGGCTTCCTGCGCCGCGACGTCCAGCGCCTGATCAACCAGGACCGAAACTCCTTCGCCGCCTGCATGCTCGCTACCGGCGGCGCCGACGGCATGGTCACCGGGGTGACCCGCTCGTTCGACCAGGTCCTGCGCGAAGTGCTGCGCGCCATCGACCCGACTCCGGGCGGGCGCGTGCTGGGCATGTCGCTGCTGCTGGCCAAGGGCCGCACCCTGTTCGTTGCCGATACCAATGTTTCGGAACTACCGGACGGCAAGGACCTGATGGAGATCGCGGTGGAGACGGCCAATGCCGTGCGCCGCCTGGGCCACACCCCGCGCGTGGCCTTCCTGTCCTATTCCTCCTTCGGCAATCCCGACGGCGACCGCGCCCGCAAGGTGCGTGAGGCCGTTGAGCGGCTCGACGCCCGCGACGACATCGACTTCGAATACGAGGGCGACATGTCGGCAGAGCTGGCGCTCGATCCGGCCAGCCGCGAGAACTATCCGTTCATGCGCCTGACCGGGCCCGCCAACATCCTGGTCATGCCTGGTTTCCACTCAGCCTCTATCTCCACCAAGCTGGTCCAGGCTATCGGCGGGGCCACGGTGCTGGGCCCGGTGGTGCTGGGCCTGTCCAAGCCGGTCCAGATCTGCCCGCTGTCGGCCAGCGTCAGCCAGATCCTGAACATGGCCACGTTCGCGGCCTATGATGTGCGGGCTGTGGCGGAGTAGGGGCTAACCGCGAAGTTGTCCCGGCGCAGAAAGCCGCCGTGGCGAACTTGGCCTCCCTTGGCTGACGTAGTAACGGTACCCTCGAGTTGGGGCATATCTCTCATATGGTTGGGCCAATCCTCCTGGTGTTCGGCACGCGCCCGGAGGCTGTAAAAATGCTTCCGGTCGTCAAGGCCTTGCGCGCTCAGGCCGGCCTGGAAATGGTGGTCGCGGTCACCGGCCAACACCGGGAAATGCTCGATCAGGTTTTCACTGCGTTTGGCGAGCAGCCCGATCTGGATCTTGAGCTGATGTCGCCGGGCCAGACCCTGACCGACATCACCACGCGGGTGCTGACCCGGACTCAGGCGCTGATCGATGATCTGCGTCCGGCGATGGTGCTGGTTCACGGCGACACCACGACAGCCATGGCGGCGGCGCTGGCGGCCTTTACGCCCAGGTTCCCGTAGGTCATGTGGAGGCAGGCCTGCGTTCCCATGACATCGCGCGCCCCTGGCCCGAGGAATACAACCGCACCTCCATAGACGCCGTAGCCGAGTTCCTGTTCGCCCCGACTGAAGAGGCTGCCGATAACCTGAGGCGAGAATCGCCCCGGCCGCGCACCATCGTGGTGACCGGAAATACCGGCATCGACGCCCTGCTTTACGTGGCCGCACGGATCGACGCTTCGGTGTTGGACAACCTGCCGGTCAGTCTCTTGGATGGCCGCCGGCTGGTGCTGGTCACCGGCCACCGGCGCGAAAGCTTCGGCGGCGGATTCGACCGCATCTGCGAGGGCATCCGGCGTATCGCCGCGCGCCCCGACGTGCAGGTGATCTATCCAGTCCATCTCAATCCGCAGGTGCGCGAAGTGGTGATGCAGAAACTGGGCGGCATGGACAATGTCGATCTGATCGCGCCCGTCGACTATGCCCAGATGGTCGCCCTCATGAAGCGGGCCCATGTGATTCTCACGGACTCCGGCGGTATCCAGGAGGAGGGGCCGGCCTTGGGCAAGCCCGTGCTGGTGATGCGCGACGTCACCGAACGACCGGAGGCCCTTGCGACCGGAGTCGTGTCCCTCGTGGGCACCGATCCTGAGGTCATCGAGCGCGAGGTCCGCCGCTTGCTTGACGACGCAGCGTACTATTCCGCATCGGCGCGGGCCAGCAGGCGCTCCGCCTGGATCGGGTCGGGGTTAGGCCAGGTCAGGCCGCAGCAGCCCGCCGGGGCCCAGTAGGCTTCGTAATAGAGGCCGGCGCCATAGGCGGCGATCAACGCGGCGGGAACGGCGAACCAGCGGGTCTGCACGCGCGCCGCTCCTGGCCTTAGCGGTCGGCGAGGGACTGCAGCAGGGCCGCGATGCGGTCGGTGGAGATGGCGGCGGCGTTGGCCAGGCCCTGGCCGACCGAAGTCGGCGACTGAGCGGCGGCGGCCATCTGGCCGACGGCGGCCTGGGTCATGCTGTTGGACGCCAGCTTGGCCGTGTTCTGGGCCGTCTGATAGATGAAGCCGTAGGTCGGATAGACCGTGTTGCCCAGATCGCGGATCGGGTCGTACCAAACCTTGACCTGGCTCCAGTCGCCTTTGGGCGAGACGTCGACCACGGTGACGTCCTGTTCGACCTTGCCGTGGTTGCCCTGGATGATCGACCAGTTGGCGTGAGTCACCTGGATGATGCGATCGGTCAGCACGCGGCTGACCACGGCCACGTGGCCGTCGTGCATGGCGCCATTGCGCTTGAACACCAACACCGAGCCGGACTGCGGCGTTTCGCCGGTGGTGTATTTGCCGGTGGCCTGATTCCACCAGGTCCAGGCGTCACCGAAAATCTGAATGCCGGAGAACATGCGAGCAAAGGTCACGCACTGCCAATAGGAGTCGGCATGGGCCACGCTGCCAGACGACAGCGCCAGGACCGTCGCGACGGCCATGGAACTCAGCAGGGCTTTGGCCCGTTTCAACATGCTTGGGATAGCTCCCCCGCCCCCGCGATGAGGACACAAAACCCGGTTTTCGCCCGCAAGAAAAGCCGAAAAAGGTTAAGGCCTCCTTTTAGCGCGAACATTTGTGTGAATCTTTCGGGTCAACGTGGCTCGCTCGGCCAGATGATCCGGCGCCCCGTCAGTCTCTGATTTCTTCATGAGGAAGCTTTACCGCAGGACACGCGACAATAACTGTCACGCTAAGATGAGGGTAGTCCCGGATTGATCTGCCCGGACCCAAAATTCACCAATATTCTACTGAAACGAACACTTCATAATCTGATTCATGGTCAAATTGAGCTTGTAAGACCCGCAAGTCGGTGCGGGCGCGCCACAGCATAGAACCCAAAAGCCGCAGTGTTCGCACCTGGGCCGGCGCCCGGTTTTTGTGCACGCATGCCTGTTCAAAAAATTGTCAGGACAGCCGACAAAATCGGATCAGGCGGCGGCGCCGCGTCGATCCTGCACCATGAGGGCTCGGATGGCGTCGATTCCATGAGCCTTGCGCAGCTGCTGGCGCAGGTCTGTCTGGCGCATGACGCGCGAAACCTTGGCCAGGGTGCGCAGATGTTCGGCCGGATGGTCCAGCGGCGCCAGCAGGGCGAAAATCAGGTCCACGGGCTGGTCGTCCACCGACTGGAACTCGATCGGCGATTTCAGGCGCACGAATACCCCATGCATGCGGTCGAGCCCCTTTAGTCGGGCATGGGGCAGCGCCACGCCATGGCCGACGCCGGTCGAGCCCAGGCGCTCACGCTGCATCAGTTTGGCGAGGATTTCGGCCGGCTTGATGTCCAGCTGGCGCGCAGCGATGTCCGCCACAATGGACAGAGCCTGGCGCTTGGAGGATGCGTTCAGGCGGGCGCTGATCGCGCCGGGGTCTAGCAATTCACCTAGGTCCACGCGACCACTGCTCCCAAGGCCTTATACACAACCGGGGAAAACGCCTTTGTGCGCTAGACGCTCCCTGCCTGAATCGGAGATTTAGTCCGTTCCGGATCGATCCACCCGATATTGCCGTCGGTGCGGCGGTAGACCACGGACAAGCCTCCGTGAGCGGCGTTTCTAAACACGATTGCCTGAGATTCGGTCAAGTCCAGGTCCATCACGGCCATCGACACGATCATGGTTTTCAGCAGCGCCTGGGTTTCGGCGATGACCATGCCCTTGGGCGGTTCGTGGCTGGCGTCGGCGCCGTCCAGGTGGTCGTCCCAGCTGTCAATCTCGTCGGCTTCGTCCGGCGCACGCAGCACCATGATGTTGGCGGTCTCGGCGATCTTGCCGGACGGATGGTGGTGGTTCTTCAGCCGCCGCTTGTAGCGGCGGATGCGCGCTTCGACCTTGTTCAGGGCCTAACCGAAGGCGGTGTGGGCGTCGCCGCCTGCTCCGCTGCTTTCCAGCCTGTGGCCTGAAGCCAGCCTGACCGAACAGTCGACCTGGAAGCTGTGCCCGGCCTTGCCGACCACCACATCCGCATCTCCGCCGCGCTCGAAATATTTGCCGATGCTCGACTGTAGTTCATCCGAGATGCGCGAGCGTAACGCGTCGCCGACATCCACGTGTTTGCCTGAAATCTGGACTTGCATGGGAGTGATTGCAGACCCTCCCGGGCGGGCGAGTCAAGCGCTGCAACGCGCTCGGCGGTAAAGGAAAAGTGCTCGAACCTTTCGGTTTCTCAGCACGCCTCTTTAAGAATCCGCCGCCGCTCCACCGACGAAGGAATACGCAGGGCCTCGCGATACTTGGCGACGGTGCGCCGGGCGATGTCGACCCCCGATTCCTTGAGAATATCGACGATGCTGTCGTCCGACAGCACACCGGCTGCTTCGCGTTCCTGATCGATCAGCTGCTTGATCTTGTGGCGCACGCTTTCGGCCGAATGGGCGTCGCCGCCTTCGGAGGAGGCGATCGACGAGGTGAAGAAGAACTTCAGCTCGAACACACCGCGCGGGGTGGCCAGGTATTTGTTGGAGGTGACCCGGCTGACGGTGCTTTCGTGCATGCCGATGGCGTCGCCCACGGTGCGCAGGTTGAGCGGACGCAGGTGCTCGACGCCAAAGGCCAGGAAGCCGTCCTGCTGGCGAACGATCTCCGAGGCGACCTTGAGAATGGTCTTGGCTCGCTGGTCGAGGCTGCGGATCAGCCAGCCGGCCGAAGCCATGCATTCGGAGACGAACACCTTCTCCTGATCGGTGCGCGCCGAGCCGGAAACGACGGCGTGATAGCTGTGGTCGATCAGCAGGCGCGGCAGGGTGTCGGTATTGAGTTCGACCCGCCACAGGCCGCCGCCGCCCTCGCGCACATAGACGTCGGGGGTGATCGGCGCAGCCGGCTCCGCGCCGAAGGCCGCGCCCGGACGCGGGGTCAGGCCGCGCAGTTCCGCGATCATGTCCTTGAGGTCTTCGTCGTCGACGCCGCAGGCGCGCTTCAGGGCCGCCATGTCGCGCCGGGCCAGGAGGTCCAGGTTATCGAGCAAGGCTGCGATCACCGGATCGAAGCGGTTCTTGTCCTTCAGCTGCAGGGTCAGGCACTCGCGCACGTCGCGGGCGAAGATGCCGACCGGCTCGAAGCCTTGCAGGGTCTCGAGCACGCCCAGGACGCGGCCCGGATCGCAGCCGAGACGCTCGGCGACTTCGGCCAGGTCCGCGCGCAGGTAGCCTCCTTCATCGACCGCGTCGATCAGGGTGGAGGCGACCACGCGGTCGACGGGGTCCAATCCGGCAAGGGCGGCCTGATCTTCGAGATATTCGGCAAGGGTTTTTGGCTTGGCGATGCCTTGCTCCATCTCGCCGGTCAGCTCGAAACCGCCCGACGCGCCGGTGCGCGACCAGTCGATGGTTCCGCCGGCGTCGGCGCCGGTAACCGGACGCTCCTCGCCGCCTTCGCCGCCGTCGCGGGCGCCGGGAGAGGTGTCGCCATAGAGATCGTCGTGAGGCGCGTCGATATCGGCCGCGGCGGCGGCCTCAAGGCTAAGGTCGGCGGCTTCGGTCTGAGCGCCGGCCTCGCCCGGCTCATCGTCGCGCTCGTCGCGCTGGAGCAGGGGATTCTTCTCGAGCTCGCCCTCGACGAAGGCGTCCAGCTCGATATTGGACAGCTGCAGCAGCTTGATCGCCTGCTGCAGTTGCGGCGTGATGACCAGACCCTGGCCCTGCCTAAGCTCCAATCGCGCTGAGAGCGCCATGGCGCCGCCACCCCTTTCTGAATCCCTTAACGAGGTCCGAGTCTGGGGGCAATTCTGAAGAGAACCTAAACTGGCAGGGAATTTGCAGGGGCAGGCGCCGCCTCAGGCTGCGGCCTGTTGTCCCGATCAGCCGAAGCGGTCGCCCAGGTAGACCCGGCGCACTTCCGGATCGGCCAGGATCTCGTCGGGAGAGCCCTCGAACAGCACTTCACCGCCATGGATGATCGAGGCGCGGTCGATGATGTCCAGGGTCTC